>NZ_JASJXB010000002.1:0-321828 GCF_035018885.1 Variovorax sp. LG9.2
TATCGAAAATCGAGCGCTAAGTCGTTGTTTATATTGGAGTCGAAGCACCCAGCCAGCGATTAACTGTCGAACTCGGGAGCACCGCGCCGAGGTGCGCGTTGCCTTCGTTGACCGACACGCGGTACGGTCCGGTGAGCTCGACCAGCTCGTCGCCCTTCTGGAACTCGTGCGGGTACAGGCGGCGCGTGCTGCCCGAGAAAAAGCCGACCAGCAGGTGCCGCTTTTCTATGTCGTTCGGGTGCGTCGGCGTTCCGTAGCGCTTGATGTAGGCCGGTGATGCGACGGTGACCCAGGCCAGGTTGCCGATGCGGCGCGCGACCAGCGACTGGTCGGTCAGCTCGCCGCCTCGAATGACGCAATCGACGTTGTCGCTGATGAGGTCGACCGGGCGGTCGCTGACGCCCAGGTCCACCTGAATGTCCGGATACCGATCGAGAAACCCCTGCAGCGCCGGAAGGATGATGAGCCGCGCCACAGAGGTGCCGACGTCGATGCGCAGCCGCCCGGTCGGATTGGCCTGCGCGTTGGTCATGCTGGCTTCGATGTCGTCGAAGTCGTTGAGCAGGCGCGCGGCGCGTTCGAAGTACGCAGCCCCGTCGGGCGTGACAGTGACGCGGCGCGTGGTGCGGTTCAGCAGCTTCACGCGCAGGTGCGCCTCCAACCCCTGGATCTGTTTGGTGACCGTGCCTTTGGGCAGGCCGAGGGAATCTGCGGCACGGGTGAACGTGCCGGCTTCTACAACGCGAACGAAAACCCGCATTGCCTGGATCTGGTCCATAGAGGTGCTCCTGGCAGCGCGCGGCATGGCTTGCCGGCGAACTGAATTCTCACATGTGGATTTGCACTGATTGTTCTTCTAATGGAAACAGAGTGAGGATCAAGAGGCCCTTTTTTGATACGCCCGGCGACTTATATTCAATCCATCGCTGGTTTCCTCCACTGACTCCGCAACTCCCACCTTCAGGTCCACCATGTCACCCCGTTCAATGTCCAAGTCTGCTGACGCCGCCGCTGCTGCCGTGACAGCGAACGCCGTCGACGTGGCCGACATCACGATCGCGTTGCCCGGCCGTGAGCCGGTGCAGGCCCGGACCTACGGCCTGAAGCAACGCGGTGTGACCTCTCCGCTGGTGCTGCACTTTCATGGCGGCACCTTCACCTGCGGCGGCCTCGACAGCGGGCGCATGGTCGCCGGGCTGCTGCAAGACGCGGGTGCGGTCGTCGTGTCGCTCGCGTATCCCTTGGCACCCAAGTTCCCGTTCCCCGAGCCGATCGAAGTCGCCTACGCGGTGCTCGAATGGCTGTACGGCCAGCGCGTCAAGCTGGCGGGCAAGGGCGCACCCGTGTTCCTGGCCGGTGAAGAAGCCGGCGGCAACCTGGCCGCCGCCGTGGCATTGATCGCACGTGACCGCGGCCATCCGCCGCTGGCAGGGCAAATCCTGCTGTCGCCGATGCTCGACCCGTGTGCCGGTACCGCATCGCTGCGTGAAACCACCGGTGACGCGACGCAGTGCAAGTGGGCTGCAGGCTGGCAGCAATTTCTGAGCAGCCCAAAAGATGCGGTGCATCCGTATGCGGTTCCTAGCGCATCGATGCGGCTCGGCCAGATCGCGCCGACGCTGGTGCTGGTCGGCGACGACGATCCGATGCGCGACGAGGCGCTGACCTTTGCGCGGCGTCTCCGCGAAGCTGGCAACCCGGTCACTAGCAGCGTACTGCCCTCGGCGACCAACTGGCCCGATGCGTTGTCGGACCCGGCGGCTGGGGAGTGCGTTTGCAGCGTCACCGTGAAGCAGCACTTTCGCGAGTTTTTCAGTGCTTCAGCGCCGCACTTGAACGAGCCTGCCAAGCCGCAGGCCTCTAAGACCGGCTGACGCCGGTTCCCACTTCCCGCTTTTTTCGGTAACCGGCAACCCCGGTCGCCGATCCGCTTCCCGGGTCCAGAGCACCGGGTGGCTACGCCTTTTCCAAAATTTTCCGAAGTCATCACGAGGACGAATTCATCATGTCTAAAACCGAACTTTCTTCGCTGGCCCGCAAGGGTCTCTGGCCGACCGTCACCGGCCTGACCGCATTGCTCGCCATCGCCGCGGCGGCATTGGGTTTGCCGTATCTCAAGGCCGAGGCCGGCAACCTGCCGGTGGCCGTCGTGCCGCAGGGCATTCCGGTGTCGGTCGCTGCCGTGACCGAAAGCGACGTGGCTGGCTGGAACGAGTTCTCGGGCCGGCTCGAAGCGGTCGAACGCGTCGATGTGCGCTCGCGTGTCGCGGGTGCCGTGCAAGCCTCGCACTTCCGTGAAGGTGCGCTGGTGAAGGCGGGCGATCTGCTCATCACCATCGACCCCGCGCCGTATGCAGCCGACGTCGAGCGTGCGGCGGCGCAAGTCGCAGCGGCGCAGGCCCGCGTATCGCAGGCGGCCAGCGAGCAGGCCCGCGCCAAACGCCTGTGGGACGAACAAGCCATCGCGCAACGTGAGTTCGAAGAGCGTGCCAACACCCGCAATGAAGCCGATGCCAACCTGCGCGCGGCGCAAGCCTCGCTGCAGACCGCCAAGCTGAGCCTGGGCTACACGCAAGTGCGCGCGCCGGTGTCGGGCCGCATCGGCAAGCTCGAAGTGACCGTCGGAAATCTGGTGGCCGCCGGCCCTGGTGCGCCGGTGCTCACCACGCTGGTGTCGGTCAGCCCGATCTATGCAAGCTTCGACGCCGACGAAGGAGTGATCGTGCGCGCGCTCAAAGACGTCGCTACCGCTGGCAGCAGCGCGCGCGGGTCGATCGAGAAAATTCCGGTGGAGATGGGCACGGCGGCCAGCGACGGCACGCCGTGGCTCGGCAAGCTGCAACTCATCGACAACCAGGTCGATGCCAAGAGCGGCACGGTGCGCGTGCGCGCTGCCTTCGACAACGCCGACGGCGCGTTGATGCCGGGCCAGTTCGCCCGCATCCGCATGGGCCAGGCGCGCACCGACAAGGCGATGCTGGTGAGCGAGCGCGCTATCGGCACCGACCAGAGCAAGAAGTTCGTGATGGTGATCGGTGCCGACAACAAAGCCGAGTACCGCGAGGTGACGCTGGGTGCATCGAGCAACGGCTTGCGCATCGTGAGCAAGGGGCTGAAGCCCGGTGAGCGCGTGGTCGTCAATGGCCTGCAGCACATCCGCCCCGGCGCGTTGGTCACGCCGCAGGTGGTGACGATGGACGCCAAGAACGAGGTGCCTTCGCAGGCCAAGCCGGAGCCCGAGCACGAACGTCTAGCGCAGGCTGAAAAGTCCTGAGCCAGGACGGAGGAGAAGCATCATGAATCTATCGAAATTCTTTATCGATCGACCCATCTTCGCTGGCGTTCTGTCGGTGTTGATGGTCATCGCCGGGCTGATCGCGCTGCGCGGTCTGCCCATCTCCGAATACCCTGAAGTCGCGCCACCGTCGGTGGTGGTGCGCGCACAGTATCCAGGTGCCAATCCGAAGGTGATTGCTGAAACCGTGGCCACGCCGCTCGAGGAATCGATCAACGGCGTCGAAGGCATGCTCTACATGGGCAGCCAGGCGACAACCGATGGCGTGATGACGCTGACGGTCACCTTCAAGCTCGGCACCGACCCGGACAAGGCACAGCAACTGGTGCAGAACCGCGTCTCGCAAGCCGAGCCGCGCCTGCCTGAAGAAGTGCGCCGACTCGGCATCACCACGATCAAGAGTGCGCCCGACCTGACGATGGTGGTCCACCTCGTCTCGCCCAACAACCGCTACGACATCAACTACTTGCGCAACTACGCGGTGCTGAACGTCAAAGACCGGCTGGCCCGCATCGACGGCGTCGGCCAGGTACAAATCTTCGGTGGTGGGGAGTACTCCATGCGCGTCTGGCTCGACCCGCAGAAGGTGGCGCAGCGCAACCTGTCGGCCAGCGACGTGGTGGCCGCCATCCGCAGCCAGAACATCCAGGCCGCAGCCGGTGTGGTCGGCGCATCGCCGGGGCTTTCGGGCGTCGACATGCAGTTGTCGATCAACGCACAAGGCCGCTTGCAAAGCGAAGAAGAGTTCGGCGACATCATCGTGAAGAGCGGTGCCGATGGCGCCGTGACCCGCCTGCGCGACATCGGTCGCCTTGAAATGGGCGCCGCCGACTACTCGCTGCGTTCTCTGCTCAACAACGACGCCGCGGTCGGCATGGGCGTGTTCCAGGCGCCGGGTTCCAACGCGCTCGACATCTCGTCCAACGTGCGCAAGACGATGGACGATATCGCCAAGGCGATGCCCGAAGGTGTCGAGTACCGCATTGCCTACGACCCGACGCAGTTTGTGCGGGCCTCGATCGAATCGGTCATCCACACGTTGCTCGAAGCCATCGCGCTGGTGGTGCTGGTGGTGATCCTGTTCCTGCAGACCTGGCGTGCATCGATCATCCCGTTGCTGGCGGTGCCGGTGTCGGTCATCGGCACCTTCGCCGTGCTGCATGTGCTGGGCTTCTCGATCAACGCGCTGAGCCTTTTCGGGCTGGTGCTGGCGATCGGCATCGTGGTCGACGACGCCATCGTGGTGGTGGAAAACGTCGAGCGAAACATCGAGGCAGGACTGAGTCCGCGCGAGGCGACGTACAAGGCGATGCGCGAAGTGTCGGGGCCCATCATCGCCATCGCGCTGGTGCTGGTCGCGGTGTTCGTGCCGCTGGCTTTCATCAGCGGCTTGACGGGCCAGTTCTATCGCCAGTTCGCGGTGACCATCGCGATCTCGACGGTGATTTCCGCCATCAATTCGCTGACGCTGTCGCCGGCCCTCGCGGCCCTGCTGCTGCGCGGCCACGACCAGCCGAAGGACGCGCTGACGCGCGGCATGGACCGCTACCTCGGCTGGTTGTTCCGCGGCTTCAACAAGCTGTTCCACCGTGGCTCCGAGGCTTACAGCGGTGGCGTCAAAGGCGTGATCTCACGTAAGACGATCATGCTGGTGATCTACCTCGCGCTGATCGGCGTGACCTTCGGCCTGTTCAAGGCGGTGCCGAGCGGTTTCGTGCCGGCGCAAGACAAGCAGTACCTGATCGGTTTCGCGCAACTGCCAGACGGGGCCACGCTCGATCGCACCGAAGACGTGATCCATCGCATGGGCGACATCGTCAAGAAGAATCCGAACGTGGAAGACGCGATCGCGTTCCCGGGCCTGTCGATCAACGGTTTCACCAACAGCTCGAACTCGGGTGTGGTGTTCGTCACGCTGAAGCCTTTCGACCAACGCAAGCGCGTCGATCAGAGCGGCGGCGCGGTCGCGGGCCAGCTCAACCAGCAGTTCGCCGGCATCCAGGACGCCTTCATCGTGATGTTCCCGCCGCCGCCGGTGGCAGGTCTTGGCACCACGGGCGGCTTCAAGATGCAGATCGAAGACCGTGCCTCGCTCGGCTACGACGAAATGGACAAGGCCGTGAAGGCGTTCATGGGCAAGGCCTCGCAAGCACCTGAACTGGCCGGCATGTTCACCAGCTGGCAGGTCAATGTGCCGCAGCTCTACGCGGACATCGACCGCACCAAGGCTCGCCAGCTCGGCGTGCCGGTGACGGACATCTTCGACACCATGCAGATCTACCTCGGCAGCCTGTACGCGAACGACTTCAACAAGTTTGGCCGTACTTACAGCGTGCGGGTGCAGGCCGACGCGCCGTACCGCGCGCGTGCCGAAGACGTGGGTCTGTTGAAGGTGCGCTCCAACTCGGGCGAGATGGTGCCGTTGTCGGCGTTGATGAAGGTCAACTCGAGCTTCGGGCCCGAGCGCGCCATGCGCTACAACGGCTACCTTGCTGCCGACGTCAACGGCGGACCGGCGCCCGGCTATTCGTCGGGCCAGGCGCAAGACACCGTCGCGCGCATCGCGGCCGAGACGCTGCCCAAGGGCATCAGCTTCGAGTGGACCGAGCTGACGTACCAGGAGATCCTGGCCGGCAACTCTGCGTTCCTCGTGTTCCCGCTGTCGATCCTGCTGGTGTTCCTGGTGCTCGCCGCGCAATACGAAAGCCTGACGCTGCCGATCGCGATCATCCTGATCGTGCCGATGGGCCTGCTCGCCGCGATGACGGGCGTCTGGATATCGGGGGGTGACAACAACGTCTTCACGCAGATCGGGCTGATCGTGCTGGTCGGGTTGAGCGCCAAGAACGCCATCCTGATAGTGGAGTTCGCACGCGAGCTTGAGTTTGCAGGGCGCACTCCGATCCAGGCCGCCATCGAGGCCAGCCGGCTGCGGTTGCGCCCGATTCTGATGACGTCGCTGGCCTTCGTCATGGGTGTGCTGCCGCTGGTTCTGTCGACCGGCGCCGGCTCCGAAATGCGCAAGGCGATGGGCGTGGCGGTGTTCGCCGGAATGATCGGCGTGACGGCTTTCGGCCTGTTCCTGACGCCTGTCTTCTACGTGGTGCTGCGCCGGCTGGCGGGCAACAGGCCGTTGACGCAGCACGGCGAAGGAACGATGTCGCCGTCGCCTTCACCTTCACAGGCACCGCCCGCAGTGCTTGGTGGTGGAGGCAGCCTGCATGCGCAGCCTGCTGCGCCGCATCGGTCGCACGAATAAGGGCCGCGTTACTGCGACCAGAAGGAGATTCATCATGACAAGCAATTTCTCGTATTTCGCTCGCCCGCTGCGCACCGCGCTACTGCCACTCGTGGCTGCATTGGTGCTCGCGGGCTGCGCGTCGACCGGTGAAGTGTCGACCGGCATCACGACGCCGGTGCAGTTCAAGGAACAGACCGCCAAGGGCGCCGCTGCGGTGACAACCAACGCAGCGCCTGCGCAGCCCGCCGGCAACTGGTGGGTCGCGTTCAATGACCCGGTGCTCGACGAGCTCGTCGAGCGGGCCGCCGTCAACAACACCAGCGTGCAGCAAGCGGCTGCGCGGCTCGGTGAGGCACGCGCACTGGCACGCACCGTCGATGCTGACCGATCGGTGCAGGTCGGCCTGGGTGCCGGTGCGAGCCGACAAGCCGGCATCGATCGCAACCTGAGCAACAAGCCTTCCACGCTGTTGAATGCCGGCGCCAGCGTGTCGTATGAAGTCGATCTGTTCGGCAAGCTGTCGGGTGCCAGCAATGCGGCGTCGCTCGATGCGCAATCGCGCGAGTCGTTGTTGCAAAGCGCTCGCTTGCTGGTGCAAGCCGAGACGGCGCAGACCTATCTGTCGGTGCGCGCACTCGATGCCGAACGTGCTCTGGTGCGCGAGCAGGTCGATGCCTATGCCGACACGCTGCGACTCACCGAGCGGCGATTCAATGCCGGTGACCTGGCCGAGCTCGACGTCGCCCGCGTGCAGACCGAAGTGGCAGCGACCGAGTCCGACGCGCTGACGCTCGACCGCCAACGCGCGTTGCTCGAACACGCGCTGGCGGTGCTGACCGGCGACGTCGCCTCCAACTTCGCCATGAACAGTGGCGAGTGGTCGACAGCGTTGCCGGCGATCCCAGCCGGCTTGCCGTCGACCGTGCTCGAACGGCGCCCAGACATCGCGGCGGCGCAACGCAGCATGGAAGCCGCACAGGCTCGCCTCGGCGTCGCCAAGACTGCATGGTTCCCGACCATCGCGCTGACCAGCGGTGGCGGCTATGCCTCTTCTGATTTGAGCGATCTCTTCAAGTGGTCGGCACGCTCGTGGGGCATCGGCGCGTTGCTGTCGTTGCCGCTGCTCGACGGCGGTCGCCGCGAGGCCGGCGTGCAGGGCGCGTCGGCGCAACTCGACGGTGCACTGGCGAGCTACCGCGAGCAGGTGCTCGTGGCCTTTCGCGAGGTCGAAGACCAGCTCGCGTCGCTGCGCCTGTTGCAGGAGCAATCGAACGTGCAGGCGAGGGCGGTCGCTTCGTCGCGCCGCGCGACGGTGCTGTCCGACTCGCGCTACCGCAATGGCTACGTGAGCCAGCTCGACCTGCTCGACGCGCGGCGCAGCGAGTTGCGCAATCGGCGGCTCGCGCTGCAAGTGAAGGCGGCGCAGTACCAGGCGACGGTGGGGCTGATCAAGGCGTTGGGTGGGGGGTGGGATGTACCGGCGGTGGTGGCCTCAAGCGTGACCGTGAAAGGATAGGCATAGGCCTTTTCGGGTCTTGCCTTCACCGTTGCAAGGCATACAGTCTTTCCGACGGATTACACGGAGGACCGCATGGACCACGACCCTTTTGCCGAACTCAAAAAACGCCAGCGAGAGATGTGGGCGTCGTTCGGGCCAACCGCGACCAGCACCACGCCGGTGGCAGCGCACCTCGTCAAATTCGCCGCCATCGCCCCGGGCGAGGATTTGCTGGATGTCGCCACCGGCACCGGTGTTGCAGCCATCACCGCGGCACGCGCGGGTGCGCGCGTCAAGGCGCTCGACCTGACGCCTGAACTGCTCGCACAGGCGCATGAAAACGCACGCATCGCTGGCCACGAAGAGATCGAATGGACCGAGGGGGACGCGGAGCAGTTGCCCTATGCGGACGCAAGCTTCGATGTCGTGCTGAGCCAGTTCGGCCACATGTTCGCGCCACGGCCCGAGGTCGCTATCGCCGAGATGCGTCGCGTGCTGAAGCCTGGCGGCCGCATCGCCTTCGCGACCTGGCCGCCGGAGCACATGGTGGGCCGCATGTTCGCGTTCGTCGGACGCAATTCGCCGCCGCAGCCCTCGGGTTCAGCGCCGCCGTCGCAATGGGGCAATCTGGCGGTGATCGCCGAGCGCCTCGGTGCTCGCTTCGATGCGCCTTTCTTCGAGCGAGGCGTCATGGCGTATCCGGCACTCAGCCTGTCGCACTACCGGCTGTCGATGGAGCGCACGATCGGGCCGTTGCAGAAGCTGATCGAGCGGCTTGTGAGCGAGACGGAGAAGCTCGCCGCCCTGCGTAGTGAGTTCGATGCCATGGCAGAGCCGTACTACGACGAAAACATCGTGCATCAAGACTACGTGTTGACGCGGGCTCGCGCGATCTAGCGGAAAAGTCGGTCAGTGTCCTTCGACTGCGAACACGATGTCGGCGAACCCCGGCACGGTCGCTTCCCGATTCCAGTCGCGCTGTAGTTCGCAGCTGAGCTGGACCCAACTCGTCGGCTGTGCCCCCGCCTGTAGCAGGCGCTGAAGCCCGGCACGGTGCGCCTCTTCCGATGTGCCTCCCACCGCGTCCACGACCGGGTAGACCTCGAATCCTGCTTTCATCGCGTCGAGCGCCGGAAACACAAGGCAGACCTCGGTCCACAGCGCCACCATGATGAGCTTCTTGCGTCCGGTCGCCTTGACCGCGGCAACGAACTCTTCGTCTTCCCACGCATTGATCGATGTGCGGTCGATCGCCCGAACATCGCCCAGCACTTCCATGATCTGATGAATCGTCGGTTGGTTACGGCCAGTCTCTACGTTGACCGTCGACAACACGATTGGCAGGCCATACAGCTTGGCGGTACGCGCCACCGCGGTGACGTTGGCGACGAGCATGCTGCGATCCATCGAGGTGATGGAGCCGACCTGCACCGGCTGGAAGTCGATGATCACGAGTGCAGCGTTTTGCGGTGTCAGCATCTGGTCTGTCAACGGGTCGCGGATTGTCTTAGGAGAGGTCATGGATAAATCCTGGTGGTTGGGTTGCGTTTGGAAGGGGTGAGATCCGGGTTATTGAAGAAAGCCGAGGATCGCAGCAACGGTTGCCTCGGGCTGCTCCTCCATCAGCCAATGCCCGGAAGCCGGGATGACGACGCCCTGCACGTTGGTCGCGGCAAAGCGGACCACGCTCGCCATCGTCGTGCCGAATGATTTTTCGCCGCCGATGGCAAGCACCGGCATGGTCAGCGGACCTTTGGCGAGGTACACCTTGTTGTCGATCGCGTCCTGGTCGAAGGCGTGGAACTGCTCGAACCCGGAGTGCATCGCGCCCGGCCGGGCATAGAGCTTTGCGTAATGGCGTCTCGAAGCTTCATCGAACTTCTTCGGGTCGGCGGAGAAGTCGTTCCAGAACCGGTCCAGATAGATGCGCTCGCGGCCTTTGACCAACCGCTCCATGTCGGGACCGCCGAAGCGGAAATGCCAGAGCAGCGGGTTCTTCAGGATCTCGTCCCACGGCCCGATGCCCGGGACAGGTGCGTCCATCAGTACCAGCCGGGTCACACGCTCGGGATGCTCGGCCACGAAGGCATAGGCCACCATGTTGCCGATGTCATGACCGACCACGTCCACCTTGCCCACCTTGAGTGCGTCGAGCACGCCCGCAATGTCCTGCCCCTGCGTCTTCTTGTCGTAGCCGCCGGGCGGATGGTCCGACAGGCCCATGCCGCGCAGGTCGGGCACGATCACCGTGTGGTCGCGCACCAGTCGCGCCGCCAGCGGCTCCCACATGTCGCCGGTTTCACCATAGCCGTGGAGCAGCACGACTGCGGGGCCGGTACCGCCTGTCCGCACATGCAGCGTGGCACCGTTGGTGGTGATGCGTTGGTTGTGGAAGCTCGCCGGAAAGGGTTTGACGTCAGCCTTTGCATGAGAGACCAGCACGGTCGCGGCGAAGGCAAAGGCGAAGAGAAAGAAGACTTTGCGCATGTGGATTTCCTTCGGGGGTTGTCGGCCCCTGCAACGGGAGACCGGTGCAGGAAGTCTCCGTCGCACATGGCCTGGGCGCCAGACACGCACGAATGGATTTCAATCCCGTCCGCGGGACTGCAGCGGTCTCCATCGAAAGAACGAGAGGCGATGGACGCCAGCGCGCGACGTCGTCAGATTTCGACGATGCCCCTGCGACCGGCGGTGGCGACTGCCTCGGTACGGCTCAACACGTTGAGCTTCGCGAAGATGCCGCGCATGTGCGACTTCACGGTCGTCTCGGAGATGGACAAGGCGGAGCCGATCTCCTTGTTGCTCTTGCCGCGCGCGAGCATGGTCAACACATCCAGCTCGCGCCGTGTAAGGGGCTCGTCGCTGAGCCCCGCGGCGAGCTTGGCGACCAGCGCGGGAGGAATGCAGGTTTCGCCCGCGTGCACACGACGGATGAAACTCAGCAAGTCCTCGCGTGGAGCATCCTTCAACAGGTAGCCCCTGGCACCGGCCTTGATGGCGCGAGAGATCTCGTTGTCGGTATCGAATGTGGTCAGCACCAGAATGCGCGCATTCGCGTCGCCACGGCGTATCTCGTCGATGGCGCCCACCCCGTCGAGGTGAGGCATTCGCAAGTCGAGCAGCGTGACATCGGGCCGGTGCTCGCGCCACAGCTGGACGGCGGTCTCGCCGTTCGCAGCTTCGGCGACGACGGTCATGTCGGCCTGTCGGCCGATGATCGCCGCCAGGCCTTCACGCACAGTCACATGGTCATCGGCGATGAGGACCCGGATCGTGTTCATCGGGAGCCCTGCGGTTTGGAATCCAGTGGCACCGAGATCGAATAGTGAGTGCCTTGTCCGAGGCGACTCTTGAGCGAAAGCCGGCCCCGCATGGTTGCCACACGCTCGTGAACGCCCAAGAGGCCGAAGCCGTCGAATTTGCCGTCAGGATCGAAGCCGCAGCCGTTGTCACGCAGATCGAGTTGGACTTCGGACGACTTGAAGGCAATGCGGGCATTGAAGTCGCTCGCGTGTGAATGCCGCAGTACGTTGGTGAGCACCTCCTTGACGGCGCGCAGCAAGTTGTCTTCCCATTCGGAAGGCAGCTTGGCCGGCGTTCCTTCCAGTGCGAAAGCTGCGTTCACCGTCGTGCCGGCAGTCATCTTGCGGATCAGTGCTTCGAGCGCGTCGCACAGATTCCCGTCGTCGAGCTCGATCGGGCGCAGCGCGCGCACCGATCGGCGGGCCTCGGTGAGGCTCTCGCGAGCCATGCCGCTCGCCCGGGCGATGTGCGTGTCGGTCTCCACCATCAGACCGCGGGCCTGTGCATCGGCCGCCGCTTCCAGCTGAACGATGACGCCGGTCAGGCCCTGTGCCAGCGTATCGTGGATGTCCCGCGCCATCCTGTTGCGCTCTGCGATCACCGCGGCCTCGCGGCTTTGTGCCGACAGCTTCGTCAGTTGCATGGACAGCATCGCCTGGTTGACCAGCGCCTGCGCCAGTTCGATCTCCTGTGCCCCGAAGCTGCGCCGGCTGGTGAACCGGATGCCCACCGCGCCGTCGACCCGACTTCCGATCGACATGGGGATCACCAGGATCGTGACCACGCCGAGCTCGATGAGCCGCGCTCGCCAGGGGAAGTCGCGCAGTTCACGGATGTCTTCCATGATCCCCGGGCTGCCGGTACGAAGCACTGCAGACCAGGGCATTGCGTCGTCGGCGGGCAGCGTCAGGCTGGCGGTTGTCAGTGAAGGATCGGAAGACGTGAAGAGCCTGCCCTTTTCGTAGGAAGATTCAAAACGCACCTGCCCGTCAGGCTCGTTCTTGCGCCATACGCCGCAGCTGTGTGCGCCCAATTGCATGGTGATCGTGGACAGCACGTGTTCCAGCAGCCGCTCCGGATCAGCCTCCGTTGCCAGCGCCTCGATCGTCGTTGTCAGCGCGTCGACCTGGCCGCGTGCGAGTCGCTCCGACGCTGCGAGCGCCTCTTCCGACCGCTTGCGGTCGGTGATGTCCATCACCACGCCGAGCATCCGCGCAGCGCGCCCATCGGCCGTCGTGCGATAGATGTTGCCCTTGGCGACGAGCCAGTGGATGCTGCCGTCTGCCCAGACCACGCGGAATTCCGCACTCCAGTCGCGTAGCGCCGCCACAGCCTCGCGCATGGTGCTCTCCACGCTCTCGCGATCCTGTTCGTGGACGTGCTTGAAAAACGTGTCTGCGCCCCATTCGATATCTGGCACCGGTTGGGTATAGCCGAAACAACGATCGTGCCGCAGGGACCGTCGCGATGTGTTGCGAACAAGGTCCAGGTCCCAATCCCCTACCTGTCCCGACTCCAGCGAGAACTCGAGTGCAGCCTTGGTCTGCTCGATCAGCACGCGATGTGTGATGTCGACCAGCATCGTGCGCGTGTAGAGCCCATTCGGCGCGGGCCGGGAAGACCATTCGACCCATATCGGACGACCGTCGTCCTTGCGTCTGAGTTCCAGCACGATGCCCGAAACCTGCCCGCCTTCGCGGATGGATGCGAACGCGTTGTCCAGTTCCTGCTGGCTCTCAAGCGTGTCAGCGATCAGTGATCTTCCGTAGGTGCTCGTCACTTCCGCGGGCTCGACGCCAAGCAACGATCTGGCCGCGCGATTGGCGCGGATAAAGCGCGAGTCCATCGCCTCATGCACATACGGAATGGGAGCCTCCTCGAACAGGTCCGTGAAGTCATCGTGCCCGTCCTCAAGGCGGACGGATGTTGCTGTGCCTTTCGTCGAAATGGGTCGGAGGTTCATGGTTCGAGAGCGAGCAGCTCCAAGGGTCGATTCGTCGAATGATGTCCTCATGCGCGGTCCGTGTCACATGGAGGCCGCATTAATCGACGTGTCTAGTTCGTACGAAGGAGAGCCGATTCGTTCGGTCTGACGGTGCGCTGCGGCGACCCGATGCTGCGGTCGCACTGCACTTGCGTCGTGACCGCTGACGTCGTGACCTTGCAATCTGCTTTCAATGTTCGTCGCCTTTTACGAAATAGATTTCTTCGCACGTCAACAGGCCATTTTCGATCGACGTTGTAAGCGCATGAGACCGCTCGGTTTCATGCAACCTTTCAGGACTTCCAATGTTCAATCGCACTACGTTCGCCTTCGCTGTGGTCGCCTTAGGCGCCGCCACCTTCACTGTCGGCGCGATGGCAGAGACACCGTGGCAGCACGCACACCCGCGCCGTACCGAAGTCAACGCGCGCCTGAATCACCAGGACCGGCGCATCCACAACGAAGTGAAAAGTGGCGAGATCAGCAAGGGCCAAGCAGCCACGCTGCACAAAGAAGATCGGCAGATTCGCCGCGAAGAACATGCCATGGCGCGGCAGGATGGCGGCCACATCACGAAGCTGGACCAACGTGCCTTGAACCAGCAAGAGAACGGCGTCAGCGCCCAGATCGGCAAGTGAGTCGAGAGGTGCCCGGCGGACCGGGCACCCGACCTCAAAGGCGCGTCCTTCCATGACGTAGCCCTTTGGCTTCCACGGCCCAACCGCTGCTTTCCGAGTGCCACGTTCTCATGAAAAAAAACATCGTCTCGCCGTCCATCTGTGTGGCTGCCATGTGCCTCGCGACCCTGGTCGCCGGCTGCGTCGCGCCGCCTGCGCCACCGCCGCGCTACGTCGTCGTTCGGCCGCCGCCGGTCTACATGAGTCCGCTTCCACCGGCTGCAGTGGCCTATCCGTCGCCTGTGGTGACGCCGGTGATCAGCGTCTACATCGACCCTCCGATGGTGCAGCCGGAACCGATCGCCGTCAGCTGGGCGCCGCCGGCAATGCTGGTCGAAGTGCCCCCGCTGTCGCCGTTTCCGCTGGCGGTGTGGACCGGCGGTTACTGGGATTGGCACGACCGTTGGGTCTGGTCTGCCGGGCGCTGGATGGCACCGCCGCAATTGGGCTATGGCTGGGTCCAGCCGTACTACGAGCATCGCGACAACGCGGTCCTGTTTGTTTCCGGCTATTGGTCGGCCCCAGGATTGCGGTTCGTGCCGCCGCCGCTCGGGATTTCGATTGCCTTCGCCGCTCTCGGGGTGGGCGTCGTCGCGGGGCTACCTCCAATCGGTCCGCAGGGCGTGTTCGTGCCGCCACCGCCCGGTTCGAGGCCGGGCCTCATCGTGCCCGCGCCCATCGGTACGCCGCCCGCCGTGGTGACGAGCGCACCGCCGGTCACCAACGTCGGCATGCGGATTCAAAACACGACGATCAACAACAACAACGTCACCAATAACGTGACAAACAACGTGACGAACACGACCAACGTGACGAACGTTGCCAACACACGCAATTACATGGTGACGGCGCCGGCCGCTGCCACTGCAAGCGGAAAACCGTTTGAAGCGGCAGTGCCGGCGGCTGCGCATCTCGCGGCTGCACTGCCGCCGGTGATGCGCCTCGAAGCGCCGGTTCCGGTGAGCACGAAACCGGTTGCCGCCTTCATGTCCGGCCGGACACCTGTCGCCTTGCCGGCAGCGCAGGTGGTTCGGCCTGCACCTGCCATCGGCACACCATCGGCACCGTCGGTAGCATCCTTGCAGCGGCCGGAACCGGAGCATCGGCAGGCGGCTGCGAGTCCAGCGGCGTTGCCGGAGGCTCAACGTATGTCGCGCGTCAGCGACGAGCGGATCGAAGCCGCCAAGCAGACCAATGTCCAGCAGGCAGCCCAGCATGCGCAGCGCCCGCCCGAGCGGTTTGCCGGACACGCGCAACCGCCCCAAAGGCAAGCCGTCCGGCCATCGCCAGGAAGCCATCCAGGCGAGCGGCCGAAGCCGGAACACAAGAAAGAGTGAGCCGCAAGGCGCGCTCGGTGCGGGCACCGCAGCGCGCCACAATCGAGGGCATGAACGCCTCGATGTACGCCTCGTCATTCACTTGGTTTCCGCACCCGTGACCGCACGCTGCGTCATGGTGCTCGGCACCACCAGCGGTGCCGGCAAGAGCTGGCTCGCCACCGCGTTGTGCCGCTGGTATGCGCGGCAAGGGCTCAAGGTCGCGCCGTTCAAGGCGCAGAACATGAGCAACAACGCTCGCGTCGTGGGCGCCACGGCCGGCAACCAAGGCGGCGAAATCGGCAGCGCGCAATACTTTCAGGCACTGGCCGCCCGCGCGATGCCCGAGGTTCGCATGAACCCCTTGCTGCTCAAGCCCGAGCGCGACACGCACAGCCAGGTCGTGCTGATGGGGCAGGTGAGCGAAGCGCTGTCGGCCTTGCCGTGGCGCGGCCGTAGCGAGCGCGTGTGGCCGACCATCGTGCAGGCGCTCGACGCACTGCGTGCCGAAAACGACGTGGTCGTGATCGAAGGCGCCGGCTCGCCAGCCGAGATCAACCTGATGGCATCGGACATCGTCAACCTGCGCGTGGCGCGCCACGCGAACGCGCGCTGCCTGCTGGTGACGGACATCGATCGCGGCGGCGCTTTCGCTCATCTGTACGGCACCTGGGCGTTGCTGCCGGAGGCGGACCGGGCATTGCTGAGCGGCTTCGTGCTGAACAAATTTCGCGGCGATGCGTTGTTGCTTTCGCCAGCGCCGGAGCAGCTGCAGGAACTGACGGGTGTACCGACCGTGGCGACGTTGCCGATGTGGTGGTCGCATGGCTTGCCGGAAGAAGATGGCGTGTTCGATACGGCGGAGTTCGGCGCAGGCAAGACGGTTGCGGTTGTCGCTTACCCACGCATCAGCAACCTCGACGAATTCCAGCCGCTGAAGAACGTGCCGGGCATTCGACTGCGGTGGGCACGCACGCCCAGCCAACTGGCCGACGCCGACTGGATCGTGCTGCCGGGTTCGAAGCACACGAGCGGCGACCTGGCCTGGCTGCGTGCACAGGGGCTCGACCGCGCGATCGCCGCGCATGCAGCGCGTGGTGGTGCCGTGCTCGGAATCTGCGGCGGCCTGCAGATGCTCGGTGAGGCGTTGATCGACACGCATGGCATCGACGGCAACGCAGCTGGCCTGGGCTTGCTGCCGCTGGTCACTGTGTTCGATCCCGACAAGACGGTGCGGCATCGGGATGCGTGTTTTGGTGCGGTCGGTGGGGCGTGGGCCGCGCTGTCGGGCGTGGCGATGCACGGCTACGAGATTCACCACGGCCGTACTGCCGAGCACAGCGCCATGGCGGCAGCCGGCGACCACGCATTGCCGGTGATGAACGACGGCTTGGCGTGGCAGAACGGCGCGGGCAATGTGCTGGGTATCTACCTGCACGGCATGTTCGAAGACCCGGCCGTGCTGCATGCGCTGTTCGGTGCGACAGTGCCGACGCTGGACTCGGTGTTCGATGGACTGGCCGACTACATCGACACGCATTTCGATGCGGGCGTCCTGCGCTCGCTGATCGACTGATTCAATACAAAACAAAACAAAACGAACTCGAATGAACATCCCGCACATTGCCGACTTGCATGACGCCGCACTCACTGCACGCCTGCAGCACCTCATCGACAACAAGACCAAGCCCGTCGGCGCGCTAGGCCAACTGGAAGCGCTGGCCATTCGCCTGGGCACCATCCTCGGCAGTGAGTCGCCGACGTTGCAGCATCCACAACTGCTGGTCTGCGCCGGTGACCACGGGCTGGCGGCACGCGGCGTGTCGGCCTATCCGAGCGACGTTACCTGGCAGATGGTGCAGAACTTTCTGGGCGGCGGCGCGGCGGTGAGCGTGCTCGCGCGCCAGCACGGACTGGCGCTGACGGTGGTCGATTGCGGCGTACGGCACGACTTCACTCCGATGCCGGGCCTGGTCGTTCGCAAGATCGCCGCGGGCACCGCCGACGCTTCGATCGGCCCGGCGATGGCACCGTCGCAATGCGCAGACGCCATCGCCAACGGCCGCGACGTGGTGCGCGCGTTGCCCGGCAACGCGCTGCTGCTCGGCGAAATGGGCATCGGCAACACTTCCGCTGCGTCGATGTTGCTGTCACGGCTGGCCGGCCTGTCACTCGACGATTGCGTCGGCATCGGAACGGGACTCGATGCGGCAGGGCTGGCGCGCAAACGCAGCGTACTCGCAGAGGTGATGGCGTTGCATCGCGATGCTGTCGCGCCACTGGATGCGCTCGCTGCGTTCGGTGGATTCGAGGTTGCCACGCTGGTCGGTGCCGTGCTGCAGGCAGCCGAAGAGCGCCGTGTGATCGTCGTCGACGGCTTCATCACCGGTGCCGCGGTGCTGATCGCATATGCGTTGCAGCCGCATGTCGTTCAGCGTTGCGTTGCTGCGCACGTGTCCGCCGAACCTGGTCATGCACTGCTGCTTGCACACCTGGGACTGCAGCCGCTGCTGCGACTCGATCTGCGCCTGGGTGAAGGCTCGGGCGCCGCGTTGGCTTGGCCGTTGCTCGAATCGGCAACGCGCATCCTGCGCGAGATGGCGAGCTTCGAGGCGGCGGGTGTGTCGCGGCAAGACGGCGCATGAACGGCATACGCCACTACCTGCTGGCGCTTCAGTTCTTCACGCGCGTGCCGGTCACCGGTCGGCTGGCGCAATGGGTCGGCTTCAGCCCGCAAATGCTGCGTGCCAGCGCCGCGCATTTCCCCGGTGTCGGCTGGATCGTCGGCGCGCTGGGTGCGGCGGTTTTCTTCGTGGTCGAGCGTGGCTTGCCGGGCGCTGGCGGAGCCTGGGTCGCGGCAGTGCTGAGCACCATCGCCACCGTGTTGCTGACGGGCGCGTTTCATGAGGACGGGCTGGCCGACGTAGCAGATGGACTCGGCGGTTCGGCCGATCGATCGCGTGCGCTGGAGATCATGAAGGACTCACGCATCGGCGCCTTCGGTGCCATCGCTTTGGTGCTGGCGCTGGGGCTCAAGTTTGCGTTGCTGGCGATGCTGGCCGGTGGCGTTGGCGCTGCCGGTGGTGATGAACGGGGCGCATCCGTCGCGCTGAGCGCGATCGTCGTCGCGCATGTGCTGTCACGACTGGCGCCGTTATTTCTGATTCGCTGGATGCCTTACGTCGGCGACAGCGGTGCGAGCAAGTCCAAGCCGCTGGCGGATGCGATTGCCAACGGTGCGTTGGGGGTTGGCATTTTGTGGGCGGTGCCGGCGGTGGCGCTGCTTGCGTGGGTGCAGGGCGGATCGGCAACGGTCGCGGCGCTGGCGACATGCATCGTTGCGGCCGCGGTCATGGCACGTTTGTTCTGGCGTCGCCTGCAAGGTTTTACCGGCGATGGACTCGGCGCCACGCAGCAGGTCTGCGAACTGGCAATCTATCTGGCTCTGGCGTTCGCGATGACACCGGCCGCGCTGCGCTGAAGCCGAGGAAGGCGATGAAGCTCTGGATGGTCCGACACGCGCCGGTTATTGCCGAGGCCGGCCTTTGCTATGGCGCGACCGACCTCGCTGCACATCACGACGGCACGCTGGCCGCTGCAGTTGCCGCATCTGTCGCCATCGGCACGCGGCTTCTCGATGGCATGGCGTTTGTCAGCTCGCCGTTGCAGCGTTGTGCGGCGTTGGCAAAAGAAGTCGCCGTGCTGCGCACCGATCTGCCGCTGTGCCGCTACGACCCCAACCTGGCCGAGATGGATTTCGGCGTATGGGAAGGCAGCCCGTGGCAAGAGGTAGCGCGCCCCGAGTTCGATGCATGGATGGCCGACTTCGCCGATGGGCGCGCCGGTAGTACCGGGGAGAGCACGCGCCTCTTCATGCAGCGCGTGGGTATTGCATGGGACACGTGGCTTGCCTCGGGCAACGACGCACTTTGGGTGACGCATGCAGGCGTGATGCGGGCCGTGACGCTGTTGCAGCGCGGTGTGCGCGTGCCGGTCACCGCAGCCGATTGGCCAGCGCATCCGATCGCTTTCGGCGAGTGCGTGACGATTGAAGTCTGAGCGCAGCGGTGCTCATTCGCTGCCTGCGCCAACCGCTCAATTCTTGGGCGCTGGCGTCTTCGGTTTGTAGTCGCACATCGTGTGCACCGCGCACTCCCAGCACTTGGGTTTGCGCGCCACGCAGATATAGCGTCCATGCAATATCAGCCAGTGATGCGCGTGCAGTCGAAACGCCATCGGCACGCGCTTCTCCAGCTTGAGCTCGACCGCGAGCGGCGTCTTGCCGGGGGCCAGGCCCGTGCGGTTGCCGATACGAAAGATGTGCGTGTCGACCGCGATCGTCGGCTCGCCGAACGCCACGTTGAGCACCACGTTGGCAGTCTTGCGCCCGACGCCGGGCAACGCTTCGAGCTCGGCGCGCGTCCTCGGCACCTCGCTGCCATGCAGTTCGATCAGCATGCGACATGTCTCGATCAGATGCTTCGCCTTGCTGCGGTACAGCCCGATGGTCTTGATGTAACTCTCGAGTCCTTCGACACCCAGGTCGAAGATCGCCTGCGGTGTGTTGGCCACCGGATAGAGCTTGCGCGTGGCCTTGTTCACGCCCACATCGGTCGCTTGCGCCGAGAGCAAAACGGCCGCCAGCAGCTCGAAAGGCGTGGTGTATTCCAGCTCGGTTTCGGGATTCGGATTGGCCGCCTGCAGCGTCGCGAAGAAGGGGACGATGTCGTCTTTTTTCATGATGTAAGGTCGGTTCTTCGGCTTGGCTGGCGGCGGATTCAATCGGCTTCGGTCAGGCGCTTTGCGGTGTTGCGCACACCCTCGAAGATCGTGCGCGCTACATGCTCCGGAACGCCGGACGGCAGCTGGGTTTCGACTGCATCGAGCGCCCCCGGCAACTGCGCGAGGAGTTCATCGCAGAGGGCGTGTGCATCGCCGAGACCCGCGAGTTTGGCGACGCCGTCCCAGTGGCGTGCGCGCAGATCCTGCAATGCCCAGTGCGAGCTCTTGCTGCGCAGCGCCATCGCCAGCTTGGCCTTTTGAAAGGCAAGCTGGTTGGCGCCGCTGCCAATGACAGGCCAGGCCGACAGCACGTCGTAGAACGGCGTAAGCCGGTAGCCGCCGCCACGCTCCAGAAAGATCGAGAAGTTCTTGGCATGGCCGTCGGTTGCTGCAAGCAGCCAGAACACCATCTGCGCCTTGACGAACGCGAGCTTGTCGGCCGTGGCGTTGCTGCTGGCATCGAGGACGCGCAGGAGGTCGCGCATGCCGGGGCCGCCGTCGGTCTCGTACTTCTGCGAGCCCGGCACGCCGAGTGCCTGGCAGAAATCTTCCTGCGGCAAACGGGCGATCCATTCCGGATCGCGGTGGTCGCTGTCGTCGCCGCGAGCACTGCCGGCGTTCTGCAGCGCGCGGTCGAAGCGTTGCACCACGAGCACCTTGCGCTCGCCGAAGGTCGCGATGTCGCAATGCGCCGTCGGCAGCCCGAAGGCCGTCATGATGCGGGAGCAGAGCCATTCGTTTTCGATGGACTCCTTCATGTCGGCCTGCATGTTGCCGACGAGGCCGAGTGGCAGTTTGAAAATGTGGGTTGTCGGTGTGGCGCTCAGCGGGCGAAACCACTGACCTTCGCGTTGCAGCAAGGCCGTCTTTTCCTGGGCGCCGGCGATCGAAATGCGGAAGTCCTCGTCGTCGCGCTGGCCGAGCACGCGGCCCGTCGACAGCGACGCGTTGATGGCGCGTTCGACGCCCGCATCATCCAGGGCCTCGGCTTCGATCCGGTCGAAGCCGGTGGGCAGCACGCCGGGCGGCAGCAGCTGCACGGCGCCGACGCACTCGCGGCCGATGGCTGTCAGCAGGTCGAACGCGTCGGTGCTCGGCGTCGCGAACTTGCGTTGCAGGCGCGTGCGAATCGCGTCGCTGTCGGGCAGAAGGTTGTCGAAATAGTTCTGCACCACCGGCCCGCGCTGCGGCGCATTACCGGGCGTCATCGGCAGCGACAGCGAAAGTCGGCGTGCCGCGGGCGAAGCGGTCCATTCGTCGGCGTACTGAAAACGGTGCTCGCCTTCGCGAACCGTCCATTCACCGACCGTCTGACCATTGATCCAGACCGTCAGCGGGTGCGGGTGCCGGGGGCCGCGGCCTCGTTTGGAACGGTTCACCATGATGTGTCTCCCTTGTCGGTGATCGGCGCTTCGGCAGACGGCAATGCTTCCAGCACCAGACGATGACCCATGAGTGCGACCAGTCGCGAGATCTGGTCGAAGCTCGTGACACCGGGTGCCGCTTCGATCCGGGCCACGCGTTTCTGGTTCACGCCCAACTGTTCGCCGAGCTCGGCTTGGGTGAGGTGACGGGACTGGCGCAATGCCTTCAGCACGGCGCTGAGTTGCTGGCTGGTTTCGAGTGGATACCGCATTCGGCTTACTACCTTAAAGTGGTGAATGGAATTTACTACTCAAAAATAGTAAAGTCAACAAACTATCTTGGACTGGTAATGCGCCGCGGCCTTCTTGGTTCGACAATGGCGGTCAGAAAGTGAAAACACCATGCAATTCGCCTCCCGCCTCGACAACGTCGAAACCTCCGCCATTCGCGAACTCTTCAAGCTGCTCGGCACACCCGGCATCATCAGCTTTGCCGGTGGCTTTCCGGACAGCGCCATGTTCGACGTCGAGGGCCTGAAAGAAGCCAGCGCCAGGGCCTTGAACGAAGAGGCGTCCGGCGCCCTGCAATACGGTGCCACCGAAGGCTACGAGCCTCTGCGCACGCAATTGAGCGCCTTCATGAAGAGCAAAGGCGTCGATGTCGATCCGAGCGGCCTGATCGTGACGACCGGCAGCCAGCAGGCGCTCGATCTGCTCGGCAAGACGATGATCTCGCCTGGCGACAAGGTCATCGTCGAAGGGCCGACATTCCTCGCGACCATTCAGTGCTTCCGCCTGTATGGCGCGCAGCTCATCAGCGCACCGATCGACGCGCACGGCGTGAAGACCGACGAGCTCGAGGCGCTCATCGCCGAGCACAAGCCGAAGTTCGTCTACCTGATTCCGACCTTCGGCAATCCGAGCGGCGCGCTGCTGAGCCTGGAGCGTCGGAAGAAAGTGCTCGAGCTGGCGGTCAAATACCAGACGCTGGTGGTCGAAGACGACCCGTACGGCGACCTGTATTTCAACGAGCCGCCGCCGCCGTCGATCATGGCGTTGAGCAAAGACGTGCCCGGCAGCCGCGAGCTGCTTGCGCACTGCGGCAGCATGAGCAAAGTGCTGAGCCCGGGCCTGCGCATCGGCTGGATGATCGCGCCGGCTGAACTGCTGGCCAAAGCCACCATGTGCAAGCAGTTCAGCGATGCGCACACCAGCACCTTCGCGCAGGCGACAGCCGGCCAGTACCTGAAGAGCGGCCGTATGCCGGCAACGCTGGACAACGTGCGCAAGGTCTACGGCGAGCGTGCCAAGGCGATGGCTGCAGCGCTGGAACGTGCACTGGGCGATGCCATTGCCTTCGAGCAGCCGGACGGCGGGCTGTTTTTCTGGGCCCGACTCACGGGCGCGAACGGCAGGTCGTCGGATGCGGCTGCGTTCGCTAAACGGGCCATCGAACAGCGCGTGGCCTTCGTGCCCGGCGCGCCGTTCTATGCCGAGAAGCCCGACATGGCGACCTTGCGCCTGAGCTTCGCGACGGCCAACGTCGAGAAGATCGAAGAAGGCATCGCGCGGCTGGGCAAGGCGCTCTGAAAGTTACGGCGAGCGGTGCAGCCGCGGCGCCCCGAGCGCCACGAGGTTGTCCGCGATGGCAGCGTCGACATTGGGCCAGCGGCCCGACAGACGCGACAGCGTCATGATCGTTTGCAGCGCCTTCAGATCCTTGACGCTGGGTGCTACCTTGATCTGCGCGATCGCCGCGCCTGCGTTGCCGCCGTTGATGAGCGACATCACCTTGCTTGCCCAATCGTTTGCCCGTGCCATGAAATTTCCCTGATGCGCGTTGAGTGCCGAATGTAGCCGCGGTCTGCAGTCATTGTCATTGGCGCGGGGGCGCACGGTACGATGACCCATGAAAAAGACTTTCCAGCTGCGCCCCGAAGGCAAGCACCCCGACCGCGTTCTCGAGGCGATCAAGCATGAGGTCCGCAAATACATCAAGCGGGAGCGTCGGCGTCCGATGCAGGCAGACACTGATTTTCTCGACTTCGATTGCAAGTTCGGCACGACCGCTGAAACGGCCGAAGCGGTGCACCTGTCGGCGTTGACCGCACTGATGGACGGCGTTGCCAAAGAAGCCGGCCCGCAGTTCTACGTCGAGATCCTCGGCAAGCCGGGTCATCGCACGGCCAAACCAGCATCGGGCACACCCGCACTTGAGGGGAATGCGCTGCCCGAGGCAAAGGCTTAAAGTTCATTTTCCTCAAACGAAAGGGCTCACCATGGCAAAACCCTCCGCCAGCAAAACTGCTGACCTCAAGACACGTCGCAAGGCTCCGCTCGCGACGCCGAGCGACCTGGCAGCCGAGGCCACGGTCGATATCGCGGCGGCGCTCAACGGCGTTCTGGCCGATGTGTTCGCGCTTTATCTGAAGACCAAGAATTTCCACTGGCACATGAGCGGCCCGCACTTTCGCGACTATCACTTGCTGCTCGACGAACAGGGCGACCAGCTGTACGCCATGACCGACCCGATCGCCGAGCGAATCCGGAAGACTGGCGGAACGACCCTGCGTTCCATCGGCCACATCGCGCGCATGCAGCGCATCAGCGACAACGACAGCGACTATGTCGATCCGCTCGACATGCTGTCTGAGCTGCGCGAAGACAATGCCACGCTGGCGGCCCGCCTGCGCGAAGCCCATAACGTGACCGACGAGCATCGCGACATCGCGTCGTCGAGCCTGCTCGAAAACTGGATCGACGAAACCGAGCGGCGCACCTGGTTCCTGTTCGAATCCAGCCGGCGCGGTACGCCGGCCTGATCCGTCGACGCATTAGCGTCGTTTACTGCAGGATCTCCAGCAGCCGGTCGAGGCCACCTTCGTTGATTGCGACCATGGCCTGTTCGCGAACCTTCGGCTTGGCGTGATAGGCGACCGACAGGCCGGCTTCGGCCATCATCGGCAGGTCGTTGGCACCGTCGCCAACGGCGATGGTTTCGGTCGGCGAGATGCCGAGCAAAGAAGCCACTTCGAGTAGCGTGCGGCGCTTCTCGACGCCGTCGCAGATATCGCCCCAGCTTTGCTGCGCGACCGCGCCGGTGAGCTTGCCGTCGGCCTCTTCGAGCAGGTTGGAACGGGCGAAGTCGATGCCGAGCCGACCCTTCACCCGGTTCGCGAAGAAGGTAAAGCCGCCCGACACCAGCAGCACCTTGAGCCCTGCCGCCTTGCATGCCGCCACCAGTTCGGCTGCGCCCGGATTGAGCTTCAGCCGCTCGTCGTAGACCTGCTGAAGCGCCGTCACTGGCACGCCTTTCAACAGCGCGACGCGGCGTCGCAAGCTTTCCTTGAAGTCCTTGATCTCGCCACGCATGGTGGCTTCGGTGATGGCCGCGACCTCGGCCTTTTTGCCGACCGCATCGGCGATCTCATCGATGCACTCGATGTTGATCAGCGTCGAGTCCATGTCGAATGCGATGAGCTTGAAGTCGGCGAGGCACAGCGGCGGCTTCACGCGCTGGAGCACAAGGCCGGACGTAGGTGCCGTGAATTTGTTCATGCGACGACCGCTTCCTTGACCACCGGTTGCCCGAGGCTCCGCAGCACATCCCGCACCATCTGCGCCCGCTCTTTCGGCTCCTTCAACTCGCGTTCGATGCGCAGCTTTTCGTTGCCGGCCAACTTGATGTGCTTGTTCTTCTGGATCAGGTGAATGATCGCCATCGAATCGACCGGCGGGTCTTTCTTGAAAGTGATGTGAATCACACCCGGCGCAGCATCGACCTTGATGACGCCGTACGGCCGCGCGAGCACGCGCAGGCGGTGCGTGTCGATGAGTGTCTGCGCCTGCGGCGGCAACTTGCCGAAGCGGTCGACGATCTCTTCCAGCAGGATGTCGATTTGGTCGGAGGTCTTCGCGGTCGCCAGCTTCTTGTAGAACGACAGGCGCAAATGCACGTCGCCGCAGTAGGTGTCCGGCAGCAGCGCAGGGGCGTGCAGGTTGATCTCGGTCGTGACGCTGAGCGGCGATAGCAAGTCCGGTTCTTCGCCCGCCTTGAGCGATCGGACGGCTTCGCTCAGCATCTCGTTGTAGAGCTGGAAACCGATCTCCATCATGTTGCCGCTCTGGTTGTCGCCGAGCACTTCGCCTGCGCCGCGAATCTCCAGGTCGTGCATCGCCAGGTAGAAGCCCGAGCCGAGCTCTTCCATCTGCTGGATGGCTTCGAGCCGCTGTGCGGCGTGCTTGGTCAGGCCTTCGATGTCGGGGACCATCAGGTAGGCATAGGCCTGATGGTGACTGCGCCCGACGCGGCCACGCAGCTGGTGCAGTTGCGCCAGGCCGAACTTGTCGGCGCGGCTCATGACGATGGTGTTGGCGGTCGGCACGTCGATGCCGGTCTCGATGATGGTCGAGCACAACAGCAGGTTGTAGCGCTGCGCCACGAAGTCGCGCATCACACGTTCAAGCTCACGCTCCGGCATCTGGCCGTGGGCCACGGCGATGCGAGCCTCGGGCAAGATTTCTTCGAGCTTCTGGCGTCGGTTTTGGATGGTGTCGACTTCGTTGTGCAGAAAGTAGACCTGCCCGCCGCGCTTCAGCTCGCGCAGCACGGCTTCGCGAATCACGCCGGTGCCTTCGTTGCGCACGAAGGTCTTGATGGCGAGCCGGCGCTGCGGCGCGGTCGCGATCACGCTCAGGTCGCGCAGTCCTTCGAGCGCCATACCGAGCGTGCGCGGAATCGGCGTGGCTGTCAGCGTGAGCACGTCGACCTCGGCGCGCATCGCCTTCATGGCCTCCTTGTGGCGCACGCCGAAACGATGCTCCTCGTCGATGATGAGCAAGCCGAGGTTCTTGAACTTGACCGATGCTGAAAGCAGCTTGTGCGTGCCGACGACGATGTCGACCGTGCCTTCTGCCAGCCCCTTGGCGGCGGCGGTGATCTCTTTCGCGGAACGAAAGCGGCTCATCTCGGCCACCTTGACCGGCCACTTGGCAAAGCGGTCGACCAACGTCTGGTAATGCTGCTCGGCCAAGAGGGTGGTCGGCGCCAGAATCGCGACCTGCTTGCCACCCGTGACCGATATGAAAGCGGCGCGCAAGGCCACCTCGGTTTTGCCGAAGCCGACGTCGCCGCACACCAGCCGGTCCATCGGTTGCGGCGAGATCATGTCCTGAATGACGGCGTGGATCGCGCCCTTCTGATCAGCCGTTTCCTCGAAGCCGAAGTCATTGGCAAACACTTCGTAGTCGGCGGCTGAATAGCGGAATGCGTGGCCCTGGCGAGTAGCCCGCCGCGCGTAGATGTTGAGCAGTTCGGCCGCCGAATCGCGCACTTGTTCTGCGGCGCGGCGCTTGGCCTTTTCCCATTGACCGGAGCCCAGCTTGTGCAGCGGCGCCTCGTCCGCACTGACGCCGGTGTAGCGGCTGATCTGGTGCAACTGGCTCACCGGCACATAGAGCGTCGCCTTGTCGGCGTACTCGAGGTGCAGCATCTCCTGCAGCAGCGGCTTGCCTTCGGCGTCGACGCCCTGACCGAGGTCCATGTGCACGAGGCCACGGTAGCGTCCGATGCCATGCGCGGAATGCACCACCGGGTCACCGACCTTGAGTTCCGACAGATCCTTGATCAGCGCCTCGACATCGCTGACCTGTTCCTGCTTTTTGTTGCGGCGGCGCGTGGTCGGCGTGGTCGCGAACAGTTCGGTTTCGGTGACGAAGTCGATGCCTGTCTCGCGCCATGCGAAACCGGCGACCAGCGCCGCGGTGGCGATGCCGATCTTCTCGTCGGGCGACGCCTCGAACTCGGCGAGCGAATCGAACGAAGGCGGATTGACACCGCTGGCCCGCAGGAAGTCGAGCAGGCTCTCGCGCCGGCCATCGCTCTCGGCGATGAGCAGCACGCGGTGCGGCGTGGTGTCGATGTGTAGCTTGAGGCCGACCAACGGATCGTCTGCGCCGCGAACGACGGCGAAGGGCGGTAGCTTGTCGAACTCGGCGTAAGGCACGCTGTCATCGACCGAGCGGATGGCCAGCTGCGCATGCGGCTTGGCGCGCAGGTAGAACTGTTCGGCGCTCAGGAACAGCGTTTCCGGTGGCAGCGCGGGCCGCTCAGGGTCGCCGCGCACCAGCCGGTAGCGCTCGCCGGTGTCCTGCCAGAAATGCTGGAACGCCGGCTCCAGGTCGCCGTGCAAGACAACCGTGGTGTCGGCACCGAGATAGTCGAACACCGTCGCCGTCTCTTCGAAAAAGAGCGGCAGGTAGTACTCGATGCCGGCGGTCGCGACGCCGTTGCCCATATCCTTGTAGATGCGGCTCTTGGTCGGATCGCCTTCGAGCATTTCGCGCCAGCGGCTGCGAAAGCGTGCGCGGGCGTCGTCGTCCATCGGGAACTCTCGTCCAGGCAGCAACCGCACTTCGGGCACGGGATAGAGGCTGCGCTGCGTGTCGGGATCGAAGGTGCGGATCGAGTCGATCTCGTCGTCGAACAGGTCGACCCGAAAGGGCACGAGTGAACCCATGGGGAACAGGTCGATCAGGCCGCCGCGCACCGCGTATTCGCCCGGGCTCACGACCTGCGTGACGTGCGTGTAGCCGGCGAGGGTGAGCTGCGCCTTGAGCTTGGTGTCCTGCAGCTTTTGCTTGGTCTTGAAGTGAAAGGTGTAGCCCGCCAGAAACGATGGCGGCGCCAGCCGGTACAGCGCCGTGGTAGCTGGCACGAGGACGACGTCCGCCTCTTTCTGGCTGATGCGCCAGAGGGTGGCCAGCCGCTCGCTGATCAAGTCCTGGTGCGGCGAGAAGCTATCGTAGGGCAGCGTCTCCCAGTCGGGAAACAGCGCACAGCGAAGCTCCGGTGCAAAGAAGGCGATTTCGTCGATCAGTCGCTGGGCGTCGTTGGCGTCAGCGGTGAACACTGCGGTCGCACGACCAGCGGATTTTTCGCGTGTCGCGAGCTGCGCCAGCATGAGCGCGTCGGCCGACAACGGGGGGCGCGGCAGCGTGAATCGCTTGCCCGCCGTGAGATGGGGGAGGTCCATGAATCGCTTCGAAAAATGCAGAACACCCCGCGCCGGATGGCGAGGGGTGTACGACCGTGCAATTCTAGAATGGTGGCCTCATTGCTGCTGGCGCGCTGGCTCATTCACCATTCGACGTTCTCACCGCGCCGATCTACAGGAATTGCATGTCGTCTTCGCGTCTCTATGTGCTCATCCCTTGCGCAGGCTCCGGCCATCGCGCGGGCGGCACGCTGCCCAAGCAATACCAGCAGATCGCCGGTCGGCCGATGGTGGCGCACACGATCGATGCTTTTTGGGCGCTGACGGGTCGCTTCACCGCATTGGCCTTGGTCGTGGCCGAAGGTGACCGCGACATCGCGACGGTGCTTCCGGACTTTCCGGGGACCGCCGAGCATTTGTTCAAGGTCGGCGGCGCGAACCGCGCGGCCAGCGTGCGCAATGGGTTGCAGGCGCTTCGCGGGCAAGGCGCGGGTCCGCACGACTGGGTGCTCGTGCACGACGCCGCGCGATGCCTCGTCACGCCGACGCAGATCGAAGCGCTGATTGCTGCCTGTGAGCACGATGCCGCCGGTGGCCTGCTGGCGCAGCGGTTGCCCGACACGCTCAAGGTCGCGTCACCCGAAGGCCGTGTGGCAGCGACCCTGACCCGTGCCGACAAGTGGCTCGCGCAAACACCGCAGATGTTTCGCATCGGGATGTTGCGCGACGCCCTCGAACGTGCCGGCGACAGCGTGACTGACGAGGCGAGCGCCATCGAGGCGCTGGGCTTGGCGCCCCTGCTGGTGCCGGGCAGCGCACAAAATTTCAAGGTGACCTATGCAGAAGACTTCTCACTGGCGGAGGCCGTGCTGAACAGCCGGCGCCGTATTGAGCGCACCGACAAACCATGACGATGCCCTTCGACATTCGCGTCGGCGAAGGCTGGGACGTGCATCAGCTGGTCGCCGGTCGCAAGCTGATGCTGGGCGGCATCGAGGTGCCGCACACCGCGGGCCTGCTCGGCCATTCCGATGCCGACGTGCTGTTGCACGCCATCACCGATGCGCTGCTGGGCGCTGCGGGGCTGGGCGATATAGGGCGACATTTTCCGGACACAGATGCCAGATTCCACGGCGCCGATTCCGCCGCGCTGCTGGCTGAAGCAGCGGCGCGCGTGCGGGCGGCTGGCTGGGCGATCGGCAATGTCGACAGCACCGTGATCGCGCAGGCTCCGAAGTTGGCGCCGCACATCCCGGCGATGTGCGAGCGGATCGCGACCGTGTTGAACATCGCGATCGACCGAGTGAACGTGAAAGCCAAGACGGCCGAAAAGCTTGGACCGGTCGGCGAAGGGCGAGCGATGGAGGCACGGGCCGTAGTACTTCTTTCGCGCTAGTTTTCTCTAGGGCCCGAACGCGCTGCCGCCCTTCGGTGGCGTTTCAGGTTTCTTACCCAACGGCGCGTCGGGCTTGATCGCTGAGCCCCGCGGCATGCGAATGTGCGCCGCCAGGCCGCGACCGGGCGTGCTGGTCAGCGCGAAGGTGCCCCCCATTCGCTCGATGTTCTTCGCCACGATCGACAGCCCGAGGCCCGCGCCGGCTGCCGACGTGCGTGCCGCGTCGCCTCGGAAAAACGGCTTGGTCAATTGCGAGAGCAGGGCGGGCGCCACGCCGGGGCCATGGTCGCGCACCTTGATCAGCACCGCATCGTTGTGGGCCTGAGCCTGGATGTTGATATCGGCCACGCCGGTCGCAGGCGTCTTGCCGTAGCGCCGCGCGTTCTCGACCAGGTTGGACATCACGCGCTGCAGCTCGACCTCGTCCGCCATCACGCGTAAATCGGGCGCGACATCGACCTTGATCTTCATGTCGTCGTGGTCCTGCACGGCATAGATGCAGGCATCGACCACGTCGCGCAGCAACACGGGTTTGAAGTCGACATGGTCCGGCCGGGCGTAGTCGAGGAACTTGTCGATGATCGAGTCGAGTTGGGCGATGTCGGCAGCCATATGGTTGCGCGCATCTTCGTCCGCCACGCTCAATTCGGTTTCGAGCCGCAGCCGTGCCAGTGGCGTGCGCAGGTCGTGCGAAATCCCGGCCAGCATCACCGCGCGGTCTTGCTCGATCTTGGCAAGCTGGTCGGCCATGCGGTTGAAGCCGATGTTGACGGCGCGAATCTCGCTGGTGCGCGCACCTTCGTCGAGCCGGTGCGCCTCGTATTCGCCTTCGCGAACCTGGCGTGTGGCGCGCGACAGCTGCTTCAGCGGCCGGTTGATGAAGCGCGTGATCAGCGCGGCGCCGGCCAGCGACAGCACCACGGCCGTCGCCAGCCAGACCAGCCACGTGCGTCCTCCGACGCGGCTGAAACGCGTCGGGTCCAGCAAGAGCCAGTAGTTGTCGCTTTCGATCGTGAAGCCGATCCACAGGCCCGGCTCGTCGTTGACGCGGCTCGCCACATTGGTGCCTTCGCCGAGCTGATCGATCAGCTCTTCAGTCACGCGCTGGTCGAGCGAGCCACTGGTGTAGGCCTCGACGCGGTCGTTCGGTTCGCGCGGCAGGATCCGCACGCCTTCCTGGTCGGCCAGCGTCTTGATGAGCGACACGCGGGTGATCGCATCGGAATACACCAGCGCCGCGCGCGTCAGGTTGACCAGCGACGCAATCTGATGTGCGGTCTGGATGGCGCGCGGTTCGTATTCGAGGGCGCGAAAGGTCTGCAACCAGGCAAAAGTGCAGCCGAACAGCAGCAGCGCCAACAGGAAAAAGGTACGCCAGAACAGGTTGAAGCCGAGCTTCAGGCGCGCGCGGCCGCGCTGCGGCAACCCTTCGAGCGGGCTTGGCAGCGTGACCGCGCCGGTGTCCTCGCCAAGCGGGTTCGGCAACGTCGATTTGGGGCCGGTGGCCGCCACGGAAATCAGGTGGTGCCGTCCGGTACGAACACGTAGCCGACGCCCCAGACGGTCTGGATATAGCGCGGCGCCGCGGCGTCGGATTCGACCAGCTTGCGCAGGCGCGAGATCTGCACATCGAGGCTGCGATCGAAGGGCTCGAACTCGCGGCCGCGTGCCAGCTGCGCGAGCTTTTCGCGCGACAGCGGCTGGCGCGGATGGCGCACCAGCGCCTTCAGCATCGCAAATTCACCGGTGGTGAGCGACAGCTCCTCGCCGTCTTTTTTCAACGTCCGCGAACCGAGGTCGAAACTGAATGGGCCGAAGTTGACGGTTTCGTTGTCGGTCGACGGCGCCCCCGGCGCCTCGAGTGGCGGGCGGCGGCGGAGTACCGCATGCACCCGCGCCAGCAATTCGCGTGGGTTGAAAGGCTTGCCCAGGTAGTCGTCGGCACCGACCTCGAGACCGACGATACGGTCGACGTCTTCGCCTTTGGCCGTCAGCATGATGATGGGCGTGCGGTCGTTGGCGGCACGCAGGCGGCGGCACACCGAAAGGCCGTCTTCGCCGGGCATCATCAGGTCGAGCACGATCAGGTCGACCGTGTCGCGCAGCAGGATGCGGTTCAGCGCCTTGCCGTCTTCGGCCACGATGACTTCGAAGCCCTCTTGCGTCAGGTAGCGACGCAGCAGGTCGCGGATGCGGGCGTCGTCGTCGACGATCACGATCTTGTCGGTGCGAGCAGGGTTTTGATTCATTTCTACAACACTGAATTTGTAACAGAGCCGATTCTGAATGCGTTAGCAGGCCATTGAGCCGGTTTTCACAGTGCTTTGACACTAAGTTACAAAACTTGCGGACGCACGCGGTCCAGACGTTTGCGCGTTGCACGCCGGTGGCACAGTGCCACCACCTTGCCGTTTCGCCACATCATTTTTCTACGTCAGACGATGCCTTTGGTCGTTGCTTTGCTGTGCTTGCCCGTGCTGCTCGTGGTGCCTGCAGAAGCCGCGCAAGACGGGTCGACGCCGGCGAGTCAACAGCGCCGCAGCGAACTGCGCACTGCAGTCGACGCGCATCGTGCGTCGCAACGCGAGGAAGTGCGGCGCGAGGAAGCCACCGCCGGCCGTCGCCTGACCGCTGCAGAGCTTGCGGAGTTGCGTGACCAGGTGCGGCAACAATGGGCAGCGCGGACCGAGCTGATCCGATCTGCGGAATCGCAACCTGTCGAGCGTATGGTCAGCGCTCCGGAGTCGCGTGCCGTACAGATCCCAGCGCCGCGTTTGCAGCGGCCCTGACCCCTTATCGCGGCGCCGAAACGCGACGCACGCGAGCCATGCCGCGCGCCGGCTTGCTCCATCTCTCTTTTAAAAATGGAAGTCCCTTGTTTTGAACGCTATTAAATTGACATTGGCATGCGCCGTTCTTTCCGCGGCTGCCACGGGCTTCGCTCAGACCGCGACCTCGGCGCCGCCGCAGAACGTACTGCAGTTGTCGGCCAACGGCACGGTCGAAGTCCAGCAGGACTTGCTCAGCATGACGCTCGTCACCTCGCGAGACAACGCCGACGCGGCTATCGTGCAGACGCAATTGAAGACCGCCGTCGACGCCGCCCTGACCGAGTCGCGCAAGGCGGCGCAGCCTGGCCAACTCGACGTGCGCACCGGCAACTTCAGCCTGTCGCCACGCTACACGCGAGACGGCAAGATCAGCGGCTGGCAGGGTTCGGCCGAACTGATCCTCGAAGGGCGCGACTTTCCGCGCATAACGCAGACGGCCGGCCGCATCACCACGCTCAGCGTCGGCAATGTCGGCTTCGGTTTGAGTCGTGAGCAACGAACCAAGGTCGAGGCGGAGGCGCAAACGCTCGCCATCGACAACTTCAAACAGAAGGCCGCCGAGCTTGCCAAGGACTTCGGTTTCGCTGGCTACAGCTTGCGCGAGGTGTCGGTCAACGCCAACCAGGCCAGCCCGATGCGTCCGCGCATGATGGCGATGGAGGCCAAGTCGATGGCGTCCGATTCGGCCGTTCCTGTCGAGGCTGGCAAGACCAGCGTGGTGGTCAACGTGTCGGGCTCGGTACAACTGAAGTAGTCGGGGCTTTTCGAATGTCCATGGATGGTCTGCTCCGCAAGGGCCGTTCACCGGATGACTTACGATGCGCTGAGACAATTGTTTGCATTCCCGAAGCCCGCTTTCATGACCGAACCGACCCTGCATCATGTGGCTTGCCACGACGCCTCCGGCGGTCACCGGATGGCTTACTGGCAGTGGGGCGATCCGCGCAGCGCGCATGTGGTGTTGTGCGTCCATGGGCTCACTCGCCAGGGTCGCGATTTCGATGCTTTGACTCTTTCGCTGTTGGCGCGGGCCGGTAGCGATCTTCGGGTGGTGTGCCCTGACATCGTCGGACGCGGCGAAAGCGACTGGCTCGCCAATCCGGATGGCTACCAGCTGCCGCAATACGCAGCCGACGTCATTGCGCTGATTTCGCAGCTGCATTCGGAGCAAGCGATCGGAACGCTCGACTATGTCGGCACCAGCATGGGCGGTTTGATTGGCATCGCGCTCGCCGGCAGCCCGGGCGTCCCCTTGCCATCGCCGATCCGTCGGTTGGTCCTCAACGACGTCGGCCCGACGCTCGATCCCGCGGCGCTCAAGCGCATCGGCGCTTATATTGGGCATGGCGGGACATATGAAACCCTCGATTCAGCGGCCGACGCACTCTGGGCGCTGTCGAGCACCTTCGGTCCGCACTCTTCGGCGCAGTGGCTGGAACTGTCGAGGCACATGGTGGTTCCTGCCGCGTCGCGCACCGAGGCCGGAGACGCCAAGGTTGCAGGCAGTGGCGATGTCGGCCCCTACGTACTTCACTACGACCCGGCGATCGCACTGCCTCTGCGTGCAATGAGCGTTGAGGCCGCCACGCAAGGCGAGACGGTGCTTTGGGCGTTGTACGACGCCATCAGCGCCACGACGTTGCTTACGCGTGGGGCGCAGTCGGATTTGCTTGGGCGTGAAACGGCCTCTGCCATGACCGCACGGGGCCCGCACGCGCGCGTCGTGGAATTCGCCGGTGTCGGTCATGCGCCGACATTCGTGGCGGCGGATCAAATTGCCGCCGTTGCGTCGTTCCTGATCGACTGACAGGTCGGTCGTCCTCCGTTTTACTTTTGTCCGCTGGTCTTTCCTGTGTCTGTGTCCATGCCTGAGCATCTCGTCGTCGACTACCCGCTGTCTGCCGCCACGGCTGATCGCGCGCCCGTCATCGACCAGATGCTGTCGCGTGCGCGAGCGTTCGCCGAACCGTTGATTGCGGACGAGACCCTGGACACCGGCGAGAACACACTGGCGCATGCCGATGCCGTGGCCAAGATCGTGGCGCACATGGGCGGTTCGGAGGCGATGCAGGCGGCGAGCTATCTGGTCTATTCGTGCCAGCACCTGAACCGCCCGCAAGAGGTGATCGCCAAGGTCTTCGGCGACAACTTCGCGGCGCTGGCCGTCGAGACGACCAAGCTGGTTCATGTGCAGAAGCAGGCGCGTTCTGCCACGGCCAGCACGCAGCTGTCCGATGGCCTCGGCTCGCAGACCGAGAACGTCCGCAAGATGCTGCTGGCGTTTTCTCGCGACCTGCGTGTCGTGATGTTGCGGCTTGCCTCGCGGCTGCAGACTTTGCGGCATGCGGCCGCCTGCAAAGTTCCGGTGGCCGAGAACGTGGCGCGCGAGTCGTTGCAGGTCTTTGCACCGCTGGCCAACCGACTCGGTATCTGGCAAGTCAAGTGGGAGATCGAGGATCTTTCCTTCCGGTTCCTTGAGCCGGAAACGTACAAGCTCATCGCCCGCCTGCTCGATGAAAAGCGCATCGAGCGCGAAGGCTATGTCGAGCAACTGCGCTCGACGCTCGAGCAGGAGTTGAACGAGCAAGGCGTGCAGGCCAAGGTTCAGGGGCGGCCGAAGAACATTTACAGCATCGTCAAGAAAATGCGCGGCAAGTCGCTCGACTTCGCGCAAGTCTTCGACATCCTTGCGCTGCGCGTGGTGGTGCCCGACGTCAAGGACTGCTATGCGGCGCTGGCATGGGTGCACTCGCACTTTCAGCCGATCGACGAAGAGTTCGACGACTACATCGCGCGCCCCAAGCCGAATGGCTATCAATCTCTGCATACCGTTGTGCGGGCGGTCGTCGATGGGCAGGCCAGCAAGCCGATCGAGATCCAGATACGCACCGAAGAAATGCACGACCATGCCGAGCACGGCGTTGCCGCACACTGGGCCTACAAAGAGGCCGGCCACAAAGGGTATGCGGGGGTTTGGGCAAGCGGAGAATACGACGCCAAGATCGCAGTGCTGCGTCAATTGCTGGCGTGGGAACGGGACCTGTCGGGCGGTTCGCAAGGCCAGGGGCTGTTCGACGATCGCATCTATGTGCTGACGCCGGATGCGGCCATCGTCGAATTGCCACAGGGCGCGACCGCAGTCGACTTTGCTTACACGGTGCACACGAGTCTCGGCCACCGTTGCCGCGGCGCGCGCATCGACGGCGCGATGGTTCCGCTGAACACGCCGCTGCAAAACGGCCAGACGGTCGAGATCGTCGCGGCGAAAGAAGGTGGCCCGTCGCGCGATTGGCTTAACGGCGAACTCGGCTATCTGGCGAGCCACCGTGCACGCGCCAAGGTGCGTGCGTGGTTCAACGCGCAGATTACGCACGAGACGGTTGCGCGCGGTCGCGAGGCTGTCGAAAAGGTACTGCAGCGCGAAGGCAAGACGTCGATCAAGCTTGACGACCTGGCATCGCAGCTCGGCTTCAAGTCCGCCGACAACCTTTTCGAGGTGGTCGGCAAGGACGAGTTCTCGTTGCGCAACATCGAAATGTTGTTGCGTCCGCCGGAGCCCGCGCCGGGTGCCGATGACGGCGCGCTGATTCGCAAGTCGCGCGGGAGCGAGAAGTCGGCCAAGGGTGGCGTGCTGGTGGTTGGCGTTTCGTCGCTCATGACGCAGCTTGCCAAGTGCTGCAAACCGGCGCCGCCCGACGTGATTGGTGGGTTTGTCACGCGCGGCCACGGCGTCAGCATTCACCGCGCGGACTGCAGCAACTTTCGGCAAATGGCGAGCCGCAATGCAGAGCGCGTCATCGATGTGGAGTGGGGCGCGTCCAAGCCTGAGGACGGCGCCGTGTATGCGGTCGACGTGGCGGTTGAGGCATCGGACCGGCAGGGCTTGCTGCGCGATATTTCAGAAGTGCTCACCCGCGAAAAGATGAACGTCATCGGCGTGCTGACTCAGTCGATCAAGGGAACGGCGTGGATGACGTTCACTGTCGAAATCACCGATGCGGCGCGGCTGGCGCATGTTTTGAAGGTCGTTGCTGGAGTTGCTGGTGTGCGTTCTGCACGTCGGCGCTGAATAGCTCGATTTCTCGGGCTATAATTGCGCTCTCGAATGCATCCTTAGGCGCGTAGCTCAGCTGGTTAGAGCACCACCTTGACATGGTGGGGGTCGTTGGTTCGAGTCCAATCGCGCCTACCAATTTCCCGTTTTCAGATCACAGTTCCGGCATCACTGTTCAACTCAGGCCGGTCCAGCACTGTGGATCGTTGCGCAATTCGCCTCGTCGATCCGCTCGGCTCAGGTTTTTTGCAGCAAGCGGGTCAACTCTCACCACCGACCGCGGTATTTTGGACATACTACGTAACCAGATGTCCTCGACCACCACAGTTCCGACTTCCGCTTCGTCGCACACAGCGATCGAGTCCGCACTCGAAGAGATGCGGCTTGCCGCGTTGTTGCGTCAGGCGCCACTCGAGTTCGCGCGCGTCGTCTATGGGCTGAACGACCGTGCCAATGGCCGTGCCGGCACCATGGCGGCCGAGGAGGTTGCGCGTACGGTGCGCCAAGGCTCACCGGTGACGCGAGAGCGTGCCGAGCAGCGGGCTCGGGCTTACCTGCCCGTCGCGGGGCAGGAGCATTGCCCGCGCTGCTGGATCTTCAACGGTATCAAGAGTCCGCTTCACTACCGTGAGCCGACCGACACGCGCCCTGAATCCGCTGCATGCAAGGTCTGCGGCGCTGAATACGCCACCGCTCTGGACTGACTCAACAGCCCTAAAGCCTCAACGCGCCGCACGGGTGCCGGTCAGGGTAAACCTTGGCGCGACGCTGCGAAACCGCTCCCTAGAATGCCTTCGACGCGACGGCGCGAACACATGAAGGAGTTCCCAGTGCAGAGCAAGAAGTCCGGTAGCAAGCCGGGACAACGCGTCATCAAAAAGTACCCGAATCGAAGGCTCTACGACACGGAAACCTCCACGTACATCACGTTGACCGACATCAAGCAACTGGTGATGCAGAGCGCGCCTTTCGTGGTGCGGGATGCCAAGTCCGGCGACGACCTGACGCGCAGCATCCTGCTGCAGGTCATCCTCGAAGAAGAGGCGGGCGGCGCGCCGATGTTTACCGAGCAGGTGCTGTCCAGTCTCATCCGGTTCTACGGGCAGACCATGCAAAGCTACATGGGCCCGTATCTGGAAAAGAACATCCAGGCGATGACCGAGGTGCAAGCCCAACTCTCCGAGAAAGCCGAAGGTCTTTCGCCGGAGATGTGGTCGCACTTCATGACGACGCAGTCCCCGATGTTGCAAGGCCTGATGGGCAACTACGTCGAGCAATCGAAGAACGTCTTTTTGCAGATGCAGGAGCAGATGCAGAAGAACACGGAGCAGGTGCTCGGCGCATTCGGTCTGAAGCGCCCCTGAAAGCCGTATTGGCGGACGATAGCTGGGACAATACGGGGATATGAGCGAAGTTGTTTTCCCCGAACGAACGGCCCCTGTGGTCGCCGCCCCTAAAGTTGGCTTTGTCAGCCTTGGCTGCCCCAAAGCACTGACCGATTCAGAGCTGATCCTTACGCGCCTCAGTGCCGAGGGCTATCAAACCTCCAAAACATTCGAAGGCGCCGATCTGGTGATCGTCAACACCTGCGGCTTCATCGACGATGCCGTCAGAGAAAGTCTCGACGCCATCGGGGACGCGCTGGCTGCAAACGGCCGCGTGATCGTGACCGGATGCCTCGGCGCAAAGACCGGGGACCTTGGTGGCAACCTCGTGCGCCAGATGCATCCGAGCGTGCTCGCCGTCACCGGCCCCCATGCGACGCAGGAGGTCATGGATGCGGTGCATCTGAACTTGCCCAAGCCGCACGATCCGTTCATCGATCTCGTGCCGGGCGCTTTCGGCATTGCCGGGCTCAAGCTCACGCCGCGCCACTATGCGTACCTGAAGATCAGCGAAGGCTGCAATCATCGCTGCACCTTCTGCATCATCCCGTCGATGCGCGGTGACCTTGTGTCACGACCCGTAGGCGACGTGCTGAGCGAGGCCAAAGCCTTGTTTGAAGGCGGCGTGAAGGAGCTGCTGGTCATCAGCCAGGACACGTCGGCCTATGGTGTCGACGTCAAGTACCGCACCGGTTTTTGGGACGGCAAGCCGGTCAAGACGCGCATGCTCGATTTGGTGAAGACGCTCGGCGAAATCGCAGAGCCTTACGGCGCATGGGTTCGATTGCATTACGTGTATCCATACCCGAGCGTTGACGAAATTATTCCGTTGATGGCGAGCGGGCAGGTATTGCCGTACCTCGATGTGCCGCTTCAACACAGCCATCCGGATGTGCTCAAGCGCATGAAGCGTCCGGCCAGCGGCGAGAAGAATCTGGAGCGCATCGCAAGGTGGCGCGAAGGCTGTCCTGAACTGGTCATCCGGAGTACGTTCATTGCCGGTTTTCCGGGCGAGACAGAAGCCGAGTTCGAGCATTTGCTGGACTTCATTCGAGAAGCGCAGATCGATCGGGCCGGTTGTTTTGCCTACAGTTCGGTCGAGGGCGCGACTGCCAACGACATCCCCGGGATGTTGCCCATCGAAGAGCGCGAAGCCCGCCGTGGCCGATTCATGGAAGTGGCTGAAGCGGTGTCGATCGAGAAGCTGAAAAAGCGCATTGGCGCCACGATGCAAGTGCTTGTGGATTCAGCGCCGGGTCTGGGCCGAAAGGGCGGTGTGGGCCGGAGTTATGCCGACGCGCCCGAGATCGACGGCACTGTTCGGTTGCTGCCGCCAGAGAAGATCAGCAAGACCATGAAGGTGGGCGAATTCACCCGCGCTCGCATCGTCGGCGCCGAAGGCCACGACCTGATCGCGCTGCCGATTTGATGGCGCACGCGCATTTCGATCGGGCAACAAAAAAGCCACCGGAGACCGGTGGCTTGATTCGTATGAACCTTGAATGGTTTTATTTAAACTTGGTGCCCAGGAAGGGACTCGAACCCCCACGATGTTACTCGCTAGTACCTGAAACTAGTGCGTCTACCAATTCCGCCACCTGGGCCCACATGCTGCACAAGTGCAACGTGTTTTGAATTTCAGGAAAGAGAGAGATTGTATCAAAAATAATGGCCATCCCAGCGGCTTGCTGGATGAGATCGAAGGCTCGGTTCAAGGACATCGCGATGGGCACGGCTTCGTACAACGCGACGATGGTGAAGCCGACATTTATTTGCCGCCCAATGAGATGCGTGCGGTACTGCACAAAGACCGCGTCAAGGCGCGCGTGGTGCGACAAGACCGTCGCGGCAGGCCTGAAGGCCGTGTCGTAGAGATCGTCGAGCGCCCCGAGCAACCCATCATCGGCCGGCTGTTGCACGAGGGCGGCATCTGGCTTGTCGCTCCCGAAGACAAGCGCTACGGGCAAGACGTGCTGATCCCGAAAGGCGCTACCGGCACCGCGAAGGTCGGCCAGGTCGTGGTGGTGCAACTCACCGAGCCGCCTGCACTGTTCGGTCAGCCGGTCGGTCGCGTCAAAGAGGTATTGGGCGAGATCGACGATCCCGGAATGGAAATCGAAATCGCGGTGCGCAAGTACGGTGTGCCGCATGAGTTCTCGGAGGCGTGTCTGGCCGAAGCCAGAGCATTGCCCGACACGGTGCGCCCCGCCGACAAGAAGGGGCGCATCGACTTGACCGACGTGCCGCTCGTCACCATCGACGGCGAAGACGCACGCGACTTCGACGATGCCGTGTACTGCGAGCCGGCCAAGGTCGGACGTGGCAAGGGCTGGCGATTGCTCGTTGCCATTGCCGATGTGAGCTCGTACGTGCAGACCGGCTCGGGCATCGACATCGACGCGTACGACCGCGCCACCAGCGTCTATTTTCCTCGCCGTGTCATTCCGATGCTGCCGGAGAAGTTGAGCAACGGCTTGTGCTCGCTCAACCCTGAAGTCGAGCGCCTGTGCATGGTGTGCGACATGCTGGTTGCAGCAGACGGTGAGATCTACGCGTACCAGTTCTACCCGGCCGTGATGTTCAGTCATGCGCGCTTCACGTACACCGAAGTCGCAGCGATTCTGGTCAACACGCGTGGCCCTGAAGCGGCCAAGCGCAAAGACCGCGTGAAGGACTTGCTGAACCTGTCCGACGTGTACAAGGCGCTGCTGAAGCAACGCGGCAAGCGTGGTGCGGTCGACTTCGAAACCACCGAGACGCAGATCATTTGCGACGACGCCGGGCGCATCGAAAAGATCGTCCCGCGTACGCGCAACGAGGCGCACCGGCTGATCGAAGAAGCCATGCTCGCCGCCAACGTATGCAGCGCCGACTTCATCGCCGAAGGCAAGCACCCCGGTCTCTATCGCGTGCACGAAGGCCCGACGCCCGAGAAGAAGGAAATCCTTCGGGGCTATCTGAAAGCAATGGGCGTTGGCTTGTCGATCACCGATGATCCAAAGCCCGGCGAGTTCCAGGCGATCGCGCTGGCGACGAAGGAGCGGCCCGACGCGCAACAGATATCCACGATGTTGTTGCGCTCGATGCAGCAAGCGATCTACACGCCGATCAACAGCGGTCACTTCGGTTTGGCGTACGAGGCTTACACGCACTTCACCAGCCCGATTCGCCGTTACCCTGATCTGCTTGTTCACCGCGTCATCAAGGCGATTCTCAACAAGCAGAAGTACACGCTGCCGATGTTGCCGACGCCTGGCGAGGCGCATGCCAAGCTCGCAAAGCGGCTGGCATCGCGCGTCAAGGCGCCGACCACCAAGCCCGAGAAGGCTGCCGTGGCGCCCACCAAGGAAGTACAGGCCTGGCAGGCCGCCGGCTTGCATTGCAGTGCCAACGAGCGCCGCGCCGACGAAGCCAGTCGCGACGTCGAGGCGTGGCTCAAGTGCAAGTACATGCGCGAGCATCTCGGCGAAGAATATGGTGGCGTCGTCAGTTCGGCGACGACCTTCGGCATCTTCGTCACGCTCGACGCGATGTACGTCGAAGGGCTGGTGCACATCACCGAACTGGGTGGCGAGTACTTCAAGTTCGACGAGATGCGGCAGGAACTTCGTGGCGAACGCACCGGTATGCGGTATGCGATAGGCACGCGTGTTCGTGTGCAGGTGAGTCGCGTCGATCTGGATGGTCGCAAGATCGATTTCCGTCTGGTGCGCGAGGGCGAAGACCTCACCTCGCGCGCGATGAAGGACAAGGGCGTGTCGTCGAGCGGCGCACCCGTCAAGGCTTCGGCCAAGCGCGGGTCGCGGCACAAGTCCGAATCCGTTGCCGAGCGCGGACATGATCGAGTCATTGCTGCTGCGAGTGCGGGCGGCAACGTAGCAATGGCAGCGGCGGCGCCGCAATCGGCCATGCAGGCTTTCAAGTCGGCCGTGAAGAACGCCGCAAACAAGATGAAGGGGCGCAAGCCGCGCCGTTGATCTCATCTTCGAACGAGTTTCACTTTGAACACCAGGAGAAAACAGACATGAGCGTTGAGAACAAGGGCCGCGTCGCGGTTGTCACGGGTGCCGGTTCCGGCATCGGCCGCGCGGCGGCACTCGCATTGCTGGGCGATGGGTGGAATGTCGTTCTCGCTGGCCGCCGGCTCGAGCCACTCGAAGCTGTGGCCGAAGAATCGGGCGCTGGTGTACGCGTGCTTGCCGTGCCGACCGATGTGGCACGTCCCGAGTCGGTCCAGGCATTGTTCGCTGCCGCTGTCGATCGCTTTGCCCGTGTCGACTTGCTGTTCAACAACGCTGGCGTCGGTAACCCCGCAGGTCCCTTTGAAGATTGGACCGAAGCGCAATGGAAAGGCGTCGTCGACATCAACCTGAGCGGCATGTTCTATTGCATCCAGCAGGCTTTTCGCACGATGAAGGCGCAGACGCCGCGCGGTGGTCGCATCATCAACAATGGTTCGATCTCGGCAACGACGCCGCGCCCGAATTCGATCGCTTACACGGCGACGAAGCACGCGGTAAAGGGGCTGACCAAGACAGCGTCCCTCGATGGCCGCAAGTACGACATCGCCGTGGGGCAGGTCGATGTCGGCAACGCCATGACCGAGCTCGCTTCACGCATGGCAAAGGGCGTGCCGCAGGCCAATGGCGAATTGGGCATCGAGCCATTGATCGACGTGAAGATCGTGGGTCAGTCGGTGTTGTACATGGCGAACCTGCCGCTTGAGGCGAACGTCTTGTTCCACACCATCATGGCGACCAAGATGCCGTTTGTGGGGCGCGGCTGACCTAACGCAGGGCTGGAGCTAATCCGGTCGTTGGCGGGCCAAGCCGTCAGCCGTAAGCGGCTGGTCTTCGGGCCAACGGTCGGCAAAGGCGCCGTGCCGCCACACCGCTTCGCGCGCTGCGTCCATTGCCGATCGTCCACCGGCCAACGCTGCGCCCACCATCCCGGCCAGCACGTCCCCGGTGCCTGCAGTGGCCAGGCGCGCATTACCGGTGAGGTTGATGATCGGTGCGGCAGCGCCTGCGGCAATGACCGAGCCTGACCCTTTCAGCACCACGACACCGAAACGCGCGGCCAAACTTCGGGCAGCGGCAAGGCGGTCCGATTGCACTTCACTCGCCGACGCTTCCAGCAGGCGTGCTGCTTCGAGCGGATGTGGCGTCAGCACCGTAGCGCGACCGCGTCGCACGCGCGCTTCGAGCAATTGCTGCAGGCTCATATCGAGGGCGATCGCGTTCAGGGCGTCGGCGTCGAGCACCAGTGCTTTGGCCGTCGAGATGACGCGCGGCAGCAGGGCGCGTACTGCGTTTCCGCCGCCGCAGCCGCAGACCACGGTAAGCGCGGACAGGTCGAGCGACTCGACCTTGCGCAACATCAACTCGGGTTGTTGGGTGTCGACCGCCGCGGCATGCGGATCGAGCAAGCCGACAAGCACGCGCCCGGCGCCGGCGTGAAGGGCAGCAGACGCCGCGAGTAGCGCTGCGCCCACCATTCCGGGCGCGCCGCCGATCACGGCGACGTCGCCGTAGCTGCCTTTGTGCGACGCATGCGCCCGCCGGGTTATCGGGGGTTTGCCAGCCAGCTTTGCAGTCGATGTTTCGACCGCGGTAGCGCATCCCAAGTCGTCGAACCAGACTTCGCCAGCGGCGTCGCGGCCGTGCGCGGTAAAGAGGCCGGGCTTCAACGTCAGAAGGCTCAGGCAGTAGCGTGTGGCGGCCGTCGTTGTTTTGTTGTTTGCCTGTATGTCGCCTGAGAAGGCCTTCGCGCCATCGACGGCGTTCGCGGAATTCGCCACAAGCACGCCAGTGTCGGCATTCAGGCCCGACGGCACGTCGATGCTCAACAGCGGCGCTTCGGCCGCGCGCATCAGCTGCAGCCACTCAGCCATCTTGCCTTCAGGCGCGCGTGTCGAGCCTATGCCGAGCAGGGCGTCGATCGCAAGGTCATGTTGTGCGGGTGGCTCGTTGACGATGACGACGCCTGCGTCGCGGGCACGCCACAGAGATGCCATTGCGTCCGCGGGCAAACGCGCCGCATCGCCACAAAAAGTGACTACAGGCGCGAAGCCGCGGCGCTGTAACTCGCACGCAGCTTCGAAGCCGTCACCACCGTTGTTTCCCGGACCGCAGGCGATCCAGACGGTGCGGGCGTGCGGCGTGATCGCCATCGCAAGCCGCGCGGTCGCCATGCCGGCGCGCTGCATGAGCGTGTGCGCAGGAAGGCCGGCGGCGTGTGCAATTTCGATGCGGCGCGCGGCCGCGATGTCGAATAGATCGCAAATCGTTTCGGATGTGATGCGTTGCATGACACTCGATATTTTCAGGCCAACATCAATCGTTCGACGCCCAGACCTTCGAGATCGATCTCGGGTCGTCGCCCTCCGACCAAGTCGGCCAGTACGCGCGCGCTTCCGCAAGACAACGCCCAGCCGCTCGAGCCGTGCCCGAGGTTGAGCCAGATACCTGTCACTCCGCTGGCGCCGAGCACCGGCGGACCGTCGGGCAGCATCGGTCGCGCACCCTTCCATTGCTGCACGCCCGACTGAAGCGTCGCTGCGCCCGGAAACCAGTCTTGCAACACCTTGTAAAGCGTCTGAAGTGCAGCGGGGTTCATGGTGTCGAGTGATCCACCGAGTTCTGCGCTGCCGGCTACGCGAACGCGTTGGCCGAGGCGAGAGATGGCGACTTTGTAGCGCTCGTCCATTACCGCGCTTTGCGGCGCGTTCAACGGCTCGCGGATGTTTGCGCTGATCGAGTGCCCGTACACCGGCGTCAGCGGAATCCGCAGGCCCAGCGGGCGCAGAAGACGCGCAGAAGCCAAGCCAGCACACACAACGACCGCATCGAAGGGAAGGGCGGGTGAACCGGCAGCCAACGACAGGGAAGTGGGTGCCGATCGACTCAGGGGAGCGATATCGCAATTGAAATGAAATTGAGCCCCAAGTGCCTCGGCCTCCCACTTCAGGAGCAACGCGAATTGGCGGCAATTGGCGACCTCGTCGTCCGGCAGATGAATGGCGCCCGCCAGGTCCGTGTCGGTACTCAGTGCCGGCTCGATGCGCCGGGCTTCGTTGGCATCGACTTCCCGGAAATTCGTACCCGCTTCGCGCAATACGTCGAGGCCAGGCTGCACCAGTTTCTGCTCGCGTTTCGAGCGCAGCAAAACCAGGTAGCCATCGCTTCGCTCGTAGCTCAGCTCGCGGGCTTCGGTAATCTCGTGCAGGCGCGTGCGACTGTAGAACGCTAGGCGCTGCATGCGGCTTCGGTTGGCCAGGTACGTCTCCAGTTTGCAGGCCTTTTGCCAGCGTGACATCCACCTGACATCGCGCGCGCTGATCGGCCAGCGAAGCTTGATGGCGCCGTGCGTCGAAAGCAGCGACCGAAGCACCTTGCCGCGCATGCCTGGCGCTGCCCAAGGCGTGACGTAGCCGGGTGCGACCACGCCAGCGTTGGCAAAGCTGGCCTCTTCAGCGGCTGCGCCGCGGCGTTCGAAGACAGTCACCTCATGTCCGTCGGCCACTAACTCCCAAGCGGTTGTGACGCCGATGATGCCGGCGCCAACGATCGCGATTTTCATTCGAACTCTTTAATCAATGAGGGGTCCGCTGCTTGCCTGTGCAATACAGCGTTTGAAAGCCGCGAGAAGCAACTGTCCTTGCAAGCTACCGTTCTTGTAGTGTCCGCTCGATTTGCAAAGCGATGGCAAGCACCGCATCATCGTGCAGGGCGCCATGCCAGAGCATGAGGCCAACGGGTAGCTCGCCTTTCGCGTGGCAAGGGAGTGAGATGGCGCAGCCATCGAGCATGTTGACGATCGACGGGTTGCGCAAGAGCAGACTGTTAATGCGGAAGAACACGTCGTCGCGTTCTTCGCCCGGCGCCACACTCTCGATCGTGGGCGCCGTGATCGGCACCGTCGGTGACAGCACAGCATCGAAGGGCGCGAGGCTGCGCTCGACGCGAGTAATCCAGTCTCGGCGCGCAGCAACCAGATCGATGTACTGGTAAGCCGTCATGGCAGCACCCTTCAGGATGCGCTGTGCCACACGGGGGTCGTAGCCGGCACCGCTGCGCTCCAGCAACAACCGGTGCCACGCATAAGCCTCGGGGGCTGAAAAACCCCCGGTCGCGTTGAGGTTGGCGAGTTCGGCCAGCTCAGGCAGTTCAATCTCCTGGATGTACGCACCGGCAGCTCGGAGAGACTTGAGACCTCGCTCGAAAGCGATGGCCACGGTCGGCTCTAGGTCGTCGAGAAAAACGTTCTTGACGACGGCGAGTCGGTAAGCTGAAAGCGATGCCGTGCCAGCGACGACGCGTCGTGCCGCCAGAATTTCGTGCGCAGTGACTGCGTCGCGTACCGATCGCGTTATCGCGCAGACCGTATCGAGCGTGGTGGAGAGCGGGACTGCGCCATCGGTTGGCACCAGCCGTGCCGTGCTCTTGAAGCCGACGATGCCATTCAGAGCGGCCGGAATTCGGATCGAGCCGCCCGTGTCGGAGCCCAGTCCGATGAAGACCGCGCCGGTCGCGACGGACACCCCGGCGCCGGACGACGAGCCACCCGGAATGCGCGGCGTGGCCGTATCGCATGCGTTGGCCGGCGTGCCGTAGTGCGGATTGACGCCGACGCCCGAGAAAGCGAACTCCGTCATGTTGGTCCGACCGATATTGATGCCGCCGGCCTGACGCAGGCGGGTAACGGCGGTCGCGTCGGCCCTGGCCGCCGTTGAATGTGCGAGCACGACCGATCCGGCGGGGGTCGGCTGGCCGGCAATGTCGAACAGGTCTTTGGCTGAAAACGCGAGTCCGCTCAAAGGACTTTGCGGGGGCGCAAGGGCAGCCGCGGATCGCGCTTCATCAAACATGGTGCGGGTGAAGGCATGGGCGCATGCCGCAGACGCGGCGATGAGGATCGCTTCTTCCATGGCTGTGGCCGCATCGGTCTGGCCCGCGAGCAGTGCAAGGCGTGTGGCATGGAGGTCGTTCATGGGGATTAAAAGCGTAGGCGCGGAAGGGGTGGGCAGGAGCGCGAAGCGGGACGCGACAAGGAGGAGTGACGGAGGTAAAACGAGAGCGGGCAGTGCTATACTCGTATGGTTTCGCTGGTAATACGGTGACGGTGTTTGGTGAACTTGCTTTCTGGCAAATTCCTCCCAAGTTACTTGTTACTGTGCCTGTTGAAACGCATCCGCAAACCAGCCCAATCAAGGTGTTGTGTCCTGTTTCGAAGATGTTCGAAACAGACTCAAAACGGGCTGGATTTTAGACCCAACCTTTGGAGTTATTTCTATGTCGACCACCATGCGCGAAATGCTGGAAGCCGGTGTCCATTTCGGTCACCAAACCCGCTTCTGGAACCCCAAGATGGCCCCGTTCATCTTCGGCCATCGCAACAAGATTCACATCATCAACCTGGAAAAGTCGCTCCCGATGTTCCAGGACGCGATGAAGTACGCCAAGCAACTCACGGCCAACCGCGGCACGATTTTGATGGTCGGCACCAAGCGCCAGGCCCGTGAAATTGTGGCTTCGGAAGCCCGCCGCGCCGGCGTTCCTTTCGTCGACACACGCTGGCTCGGCGGTATGCTGACCAACTTCAAGACCGTCAAGACGTCGATCAAGCGCTTGAAGGACATGAAGGCGCAGCAAGAAGTCGGCCTCGAAAGCCTGAGCAAGAAAGAGCAGCTGACCTTTTCACGTGAAATCGCCAAGCTCGAGAAGGACATCGGTGGCATCCAGGACATGGCCGCTCTGCCCGACGCCATCTTCGTGATCGACGTGGGTTTCCACAAGATTGCAGTGCTCGAGGCCAAGAAGCTCGGCATACCGATGATCGGTGTGGTCGACTCCAACCATTCGCCTGAAGGCATCGATTACGTGATTCCTGGTAACGACGACTCTTCGAAGGCCGTCTTGTTGTACGCCCGTGGCATCGCCGACGCGATCATCGAAGGCCGCAACAACGCCGCCGGTGACGTCGTCAAGGCCATCGCCGAAGGCGGCGGCAGCGACGAATTCGTCGAAGTCGAAGAAGGTGCTTCGGCCTGATCCACGCTCTCGCGAGCCTGAAGAAGGGGCTTCGTTGCCCCTTTTTTTTATACTGATTTTTGAAGTTACGGAGATAGAAAAATGGCTGCAATCACCGCAAGCATGGTCGGCGAACTGCGCGCAAAGACCGACGCGCCGATGATGGAATGCAAAAAGGCCCTGACGGAGGCCGAGGGCAACATGGAAAAGGCCGAAGAGTTGCTGCGCATCAAGCTCGGCAACAAGGCCGGCAAGGCGTCGGGCCGTATCACCGCCGAAGGCGTGGTCACGGCGTTTGTCGATGGCGATGCGGGCGGCATGATCGAAATCAATTGCGAAACCGACTTCGTTACCAAGAACGACAGCTTCCTGGCTTTTGCCAACGCCGCCGCGATGCTCGTGGCGAAACACAGCCCGGCCGATATTGCTGGACTTGGCGCGCTTTCGTATGAGCAAGATGGCTTTGGTCCGACGCTCGAAGACGTGCGCCGGGGCCTGATCGGGAAGATCGGCGAGAACATGAGTTTTCGCCGCTTCAAGCATTTCGCTGGCAACGGCAAGCTGGCGTCGTACCTGCACGGCACGCGCATTGGCGTAATGGTCGAGTTCGAAGGTGACGACACTGCGGCCAAAGACGTGGCAATGCATATTGCGGCGATGAAACCCGTGTCTATTTCGAGCACCGATGTGCCTGCGGAACTCATCGAAAAAGAGCGCGCTGTGGCTGCCGGCAAAGCTGAGGAAGACCGCAAGACCGCTGAAGCCGAGGGCAAGAAAACCCAGCCGGCCGACATCGTCGCCAAGCGCATCGAAGGCGGCGTGCAGAAATACCTGAAAGAGGTTTCGCTGCATAACCAGGCCTTCGTGAAGAACGACAAGCAGACCGTTGAAGCGATGCTCAAGGCCGCCGGTACGAGCGTCAAGGGCTTCACCCTTTATGTGGTCGGCGAGGGGATCGAGAAAAAGGTCGATGACTTTGCCGCAGAAGTTGCTGCCCAAGTGGCTGCAGCCAAGGCGGCGGCGTAATTCCCGCTCTACACTCGCCCCGCAAACACCGAAGGAAAATGCCCATGTCCGAACCCCGCCCAGCCCACAAGCGAATCTTGTTGAAGCTGTCCGGGGAGGCGCTCATGGGCGACGACGCTTTCGGCATCAATCGCGCGACCATAGTCCGCATGGTCGAAGAGGTGGCTGAGGTGGTCAACATGGGCGTCGAACTGGCGGTCGTGATCGGCGGCGGCAACATTTTTCGCGGCGTGGCCGGCGGTTCGGTCGGAATGGACCGGGCCACTGCCGACTACATGGGCATGCTCGCCACTGTCATGAACGCACTGGCACTTGCCGACGCCATGAACAAGCAGGGGCTCGTGGCCCGCGTGATGTCGGCCATTGCCATTGAGCAGGTGGTCGAGCCTTACGTGCGGCCGAAGGCGCTTCAGTACCTCGAAGAGGGCAAGGTCGTGATCTTCGCGGCCGGCACCGGCAACCCATTTTTTACGACCGACACGGCTGCCGCGTTGCGCGGTGCCGAGATCGGCGCCGAACTGGTGCTGAAGGCGACAAAGGTGGACGGCGTGTACAGCGCTGACCCCAAGAAAGACCCGAACGCGACTCGCTACACGAGCCTGACCTTCGACGAGGCGATTTCGCGCAATCTCGGGATCATGGACGCCACGGCATTTGCGCTGTGCCGGGATCAAAAGCTGCCGATCAAGGTGTTTTCGATCTTCAAGAACGGTGCGCTCAAACGCGTCGTGCTGGGTGAAGACGAAGGCACTTTGGTGCACGCTTGAGGAGTACTTATAGATGACCATTGCAGACATTCGCAGTGCGACCGACGTCAAGATGAACCAGTCGCTCGCCGCATTCCAGAACAACCTTACCAAGATCCGCACCGGCCGCGCCAACTCGGCGTTACTCGATTCGATCCACGTCGATTACTACGGATCGTCGGTGCCGCTGAGCCAGGTCGCCAATGTCTCGGTGCTCGACTCGCGCACGATCAGCGTCCAGCCTTGGGAAAAAGGCATGGGCGCCAAGATCGAAAAGGCGATTCGCGAAAGCGATCTGGGGCTCAACCCGGCGTCGATGGGCGACCTCATTCGTGTGCCGTTGCCAGCCATGAGCGAAGAGCGTCGGCGCGAGATGACCAAACTGGTCCGCAACGAGGGCGAGAGCGCCAAGATCGCTACGCGCAATCTTCGACGCGATGCCAACGAATCGGTAAAGAAACTGGTGAAAGACAAGCTGGCTTCGGAAGATGACCAGAAGCGTGCCGAGGCTGAGATCCAGAAAGTGACCGACCGTCATATCTCGGAAGTCGACCGCCTCGTCGCCGCCAAAGAGGCGGAGATCATGGCCGTCTAGCATGGGGCAAACACCTGCCGTGCCGAATCACATCGCCATCGTCATGGATGGCAATGGCCGCTGGGCCACGCGGCGGTTTTTGCCGCGTGTTGCCGGTCATAAGCAGGGTGTCGAATCGCTCCGTCGCTGCGTCAAGGCTTGCGTTGATCGTGGCGTCGGCGTGCTGACTGTGTTTGCGTTTTCTTCCGAGAACTGGAATCGTCCAGTCGAGGAAGTCTCCGGCCTCATGGACCTGATGGTGGGTGCATTGACGCGTGAAGTGCCGCGACTGAGCAAAGACGGTGTGCGTTTGCATTTCGTCGGTGAGCGTGGCGGTCTGTCCGAAAAGATATCCGCTGGACTGGTGCAGGCCGAGACAGCGACGGCGAACAACACGCACCTAATTTTCAACGTGTGCTTCAACTACGGTGGTCGATGGGACATCGCCCGTGCCGCAGCTGCATTGGCGGAGCGCGGCGAGCCGATCACCGAAGTGAGCCTCGACCGCGAGATGGCGCTTTCCCATGTGTCGGACCCCGATCTTTTTATTCGCACCGGTGGAGAGCAGCGATTGTCGAACTTCCTGCTCTGGCAGAGCGCTTATGCGGAGCTGTTCTTCAGCGACAAGCTCTGGCCGGAGTTCGACGAGGCCGCGCTGGATGAGGCGATCGGTGCCTTCCAGCGTCGCGAGCGTCGTTTTGGAAAGACCTCTGCGCAGCTTTCGTCGGGCGCCGAGCGCGCCAGACAGCCGGCCTGACGCAACTTAGGTCAAATGCTCAAGCAAAGAATCATCACGGCGATCGTCCTTCTGGCGATCTTGTTGCCGGCTCTCTTCTATCCTTCCCACGGCACCGTTTCGATTCCTTTCGCTTGTGTCATGCTGGCGTTGATTGCCGCAGCGGGTTGGGAGTGGGGCAAGCTAAATGGCTATGGGCAGGGTATCTCGCTGCTGTTCGGGGCCGAGATCCTTTGTCTTTGCCTGTTGTCCTGGGCGCTAGGTTTGCTAGACCAGTCGCTTTCCATCGTATGGATCGTCGCGAGTGCGGCATGGGTGTTGGGCGGGGCCTTTTTGCTGCGCGCCGCAGTGCCCGGCTGGCCGCGCATCCCCAAACCGTTGCGCGTGGTGGGCGGCTTGCTGGCGTTGTGGGTGGCCTGGATGGCCGCAGTGCAGGCTCGCATGATCGGCATTAATTTTTTGCTGTCGATCTTGCTGCTCGTGTGGGTGGCCGACGTGTTCGCGTATTTCGCCGGACGCGCCTTTGGCCTCAAATTTACGCGCAACAAACTGGCACCGTCGATCAGTCCGGGCAAGAGTTGGGAAGGGGTTTGGGGCGGTATGGCCGGTGTCCTGGTGCTGGCGCTGGCATGGGTTTGGGCCGATGCGTCGGCACAGGCGATGGTTGCGAGCCTCTACACGCGGCTGGCGCAACGGGGCTGGTGGTTGCTGCTGATCGGCGTGGTGTTCATGGCGGCGATGAGCGTGGTCGGCGATCTTGTCGAGTCGCTCATCAAGCGCAGCGCCGGCGCCAAAGACAGCAGCAGTCTGCTGCCCGGCCATGGAGGGGTGCTCGATCGGGTCGACGCACTGCTTCCGGCTTTGCCGATCGCGATGATGTTGTGGTCATTCTGTGAATACGCTTAAGCAGCGCATTACCGTGTTGGGCTCGACCGGCTCGGTCGGCGTCAACACGCTCGATGTGATTTCGCGCCATCTCGATCGCTTCGAGGTTTTCGCGTTGTCGGCCGCGACCAAGGTCGACGAACTGCTCGCCCAATGCATGCGTTTCAAGCCGCGCTTCGCTGTGATGGTCAGCGTGCCACACGCTGACCTGCTGGCCGACAAGCTGAAGCAAAACGGCAGTGCAACGCGCGTGCTGACGGCGCCGGACGCAATCGAAGCGATAGCCTCGCACGACGAAGTAGACGCAGTCATGGCCGCCATCGTCGGCGCGGCGGGGCTTGGCGCTTGCCTTGCTGCTGCGCGCGCCGGCAAGCGGCTGTTGCTGGCCAACAAGGAGGCGCTCGTGGTCGGCGGCGAACTCTTCATGCACACCGTGCGTGAGGGAGGCGCGACATTGCTGCCGATCGACAGCGAGCATTCGGCCATCTTTCAATCGCTGCCCGAAGACCCGGCGACCTGGGGTCGGCGCATCGATAAAATCATCCTCACCGCTTCGGGTGGTCCGTTCCGCACACGCGCCGCCGGCAGCTTGAGCCAGGTCACGCCGGAGCAAGCCTGTGCCCATCCCAACTGGGTGATGGGCCGCAAGATCTCGGTCGACTCCGCGACGATGATGAACAAGGCGCTCGAAGTCATTGAAGCGCGTCATCTGTTCGGTGTCTTGCCCGAACGGATCGAGGTGGTGATCCACCCTCAAAGCGTGGTGCATTCGATGGTGCAGTTCACCGATGCATCGGTCGTCGCGCAATTGGGTACGCCCGACATGCGCGTGCCTATCGCCGTTGGCCTCGCATGGCCTGAGCGCATCGAGAGCGGTGCGGCGCGGCTCGACTTCCGGACGATGGGTGCCTTGACGTTCGAGACGCCTGATGCGGCGCTCTTCCCAGGTCTCGATCTGGCATGGCAGGCACTGCGCGCTGCGCCGGGCACGACGGCCGTGCTGAACGCAGCCAATGAAGTTGCCGTTCAAGCTTTCCTGGATAGACGTCTGCGCTTCGACCTCATACACGCAGTGAACATGGAAACTTTGGAGGTGGTTGCTTCCTCCAAACCGTCGTCGCTCGCCGATCTGCTGGCGCTCGACGCGGTAGCGCGACGGGCTGCCAACGCCGCCGCGCTACGATTCGCCGCGGCCTGACGTTTCAAACAGGGGGAATTCCGATGCTCACAGTCGTTGCCTTTATCGTCGCGCTGGGTGTACTTATCGCTGTTCATGAGTACGGCCACTATCGCGTCGCGGTGGCCTGCGGCGTCAAGGTGTTGCGCTTCTCGGTCGGTTTTGGAAAGACGCTCTACCGGTGGCAGCCGAAGCGCCAGCGCCCGGGTCAGCAAACCGAGTTCGTCATCGGTATGTTTCCGCTCGGCGGCTACGTGAAGATGCTGGACGAGCGCGAAGGTGTGGTGGCGCCTGAAGAGCGGCATCGCGCTTTCAACGTCCAGCCGCTCCGTTCGCGCGCGGCCATCGTGGCGGCGGGTCCGATTGCGAATCTGCTGCTGGCGGTCGCGCTTTATACCGTCGTCAACTGGATCGGCGTGCAGGAGCCGGTGGCGACGCTGGCACGTCCGGTGCCGGCATCTTTAGCTGAACAGGCCGGCCTGCGCGGCGGCGAGCACATCACGCGTGCCGGCTTCGACGGCGAGCTCGACACGGTCGATTCGTTCGAAGACTTGCGCTGGCGCATGACACGGGCAGCACTCGATCGTCGCGACCTGACGCTCGAAATCTCGGACGAGGGTGGTAAGCCTGCGCGCGAGCTGGTGCTGCCGCTCAGCCGCGTCGAGGCCAAGGATGCCGACGCGCAGATGTTTCGCAAGATAGGCGTCATCGCACCGCTGACCCGTCCTGAGATAGGTGATGTCGTTGCGGGCAGCGCAGGCGACCGCGCCGGCTTGAAGAAAGGCGATCTCGTGCGATCGATCGGGACTGCGGCCATCGTGGACGGGCAGCAACTGCGCGAGGTCATCCGCGCTTCGGTGGATGACGGAAAGCCGAAAATGCAGGCTTGGGCAATCGAGCGCGGCGGGCGCTCGATAAGCATCGATGTCGTTCCTGACGTTCGCGACGAAGGCACCGCCAAAGTGGGTCGCATTGGCGCCTACGTTGGCGCGCCGCCGGTCATGGTGACTGTGCGCCAAGGTCCGATCATGGGCCTCTGGCGCGGCGTCGTTCGCACCTGGGAAGTGTCTGCTCTGACTGTGCGCATGATGGGCAAGATGGTTATCGGCGAGGCGTCTCTCAAGAATCTCAGCGGACCTCTCACCATCGCTGACTACGCAGGCAAATCTGCGAGCATGGGGCTCACCCAATACCTCATATTTCTGGCACTTATCAGCGTCAGTTTGGGGGTCCTGAATCTCATGCCTTTGCCTGTCCTCGACGGGGGGCACCTGATGTATTATCTTTGGGAGGGCCTGACAGGCAAAAGCGTATCCGACGCATGGATGGAACGCTTTCAGCGCGGCGGCGTCGCGTTGCTTCTCGTCATGATGTCGATCGCACTGTTCAACGACGTAAATCGGCTCCTTGGTTAACTTTCGGTCGTCTCTTTCCGAGCCGGCCCATTTCACAGATGAACAAACACTTCAGTCGCTTTCGCTTGCGTAGCGTGGCAGCGGTAGTCGCCGGTGCACTGGCTGCAACAGCCGCATGGGCTATCGAGCCATTCACGGTTCGCGACATCCGGGTCGAAGGCCTGCAACGCGTGGAGCCGGGAACGATCTTCGCGTCGTTGCCGCTCCGTGTCGGCGACACCTACAGCGACGATCGTGGCTCTGCTGCGATTCGAGCGCTGTTCGATCTGGGGCTGTTCAAGGACGTTCGAATCGACGTGAGCGGCAACGTGCTGGTAGTCATCGTCGAAGAGCGTCCGACGATTGCCGATGTCGATTTCGCCGGCACCAAGGAGTTCGACAAAGCCGTCCTGCAAAAAGCGCTGCGCGAAGTCGGGCTGGCCGAAGGGCGCCCCTACGACAAAGCACTGGCCGACAAGGCCGAGCAAGAACTGAAGCGCCAGTACATCAGCAAGAGCCTGTACAACGCCACCGTCGTGACCACCGTGACGCCGACGGAACGTAATCGCGTCAACCTGACCTTCACGGTGAACGAAGGCGATTCCGCCCGCATCCGCGAAATCCGGGTCGTCGGCAACAAGGCCTTTAGCGAGTCGACCTTGCTCGACTTGTTCGATCAGGACAGCGGCGGCTTTATGAGCTGGTACACCAAGTCCAACCAGTATTCGCGCGCCAAGCTCAATGCCGACCTTGAGACGATGCGCTCGTACTACCTCACGCGCGGCTACCTCGAGTTCCGCATCGATTCGACCCAGGTCGCCATCTCGCCCGACCGGCAGGATCTGTCGGTTACCGTCAACGTGACAGAAGGCGAGAAGTTTGTCGTGGCTGGCGTCAAGCTCGCGGGCAACTATCTTGGCCGCGATGAAGAGTTCAAGTCGCTCGTCACCATCAAGCCGGGCGAGGCCTACAACGGCGAAGACGTCACGGCTACCACCAAGGCTTTCACAGACTATTTCGGTACCTTCGGCTATGCCTTTGCACGCGTGCAGGCACAGCCCGAAGTCGACCGCGTCAACAACCGCGTCAACCTGACGCTGCAGGCCGAACCTTCGCGCCGCGTGTATGTTCGCCGCGTGAACATCGGCGGCAACAACCGCACGCGTGACGAAGTCGTCCGTCGTGAGTTCCGTCAATACGAGGCGTCGTGGTACGACGGCGACAAGATCAAGCTGTCGCGCGATCGCGTGGACCGTCTCGGCTTTTTCACCGAGGTCAACGTCGACACGGTCGAAATCCCCGGCACACCCGATCAGGTCGACCTGACGGTGAGCGTTGTTGAAAAACCTACAGGCACTCTGCAGCTGGGTGCCGGCTTCTCCAGTGCAGAAAAGGTCTCTCTGACGTTCGGCATCACGCAAGAAAACGTCTTCGGTTCGGGCAACTACCTTGGCTTGCAGATCAACACCAGCAAGTACAACCGCACGATCTCAATTACGGCGACCGATCCGTACTTCACGGCCGATGGCATCTCCCGGACCTTCAGCCTCTATTCCGCGACAACGCGTCCCTACTATGCGGCGGACGGTGACTACAAACTCGTGCACGAAGGAGGCTCGATCAGTTTCGGCGTGCCGTTCAGCGAAGTCGACACAGTGTTCTTCGGCATCGGGCTTGAGCGCTATCGTTTCGATCCCGGCTCGAACGGAACCTACACGCTGGTCAACGGGCAATACGTCTACAGCGCCTCGCCTCAGGCATATCGCGACTACTTCGGGTGCACGACAAATGGCACCACCGGCATCGTGACCAGTTGTTCTAACGCGTCGGTGTTTGGCATCCCTCTGACCATCGGCTGGTCGCGCGATGACCGCGACAGCGCACTGGTTCCGACCCGCGGTCGCCTGCAGCGCGCCAACCTGGAAATCGGTGTCGGTGGCGACATGAAGTATCTCAAGTCGAGCTATCAGTACCAGCAGTTTTTCCCGATCACCAAGCAATACACGTTCTCGATCAACGGCGAAGCAGGTTATGCCCGGCCGTATGGTGACAAGGCGTACCCGATCTTCAAGAACTTCTATGCCGGGGGCCTGGGTTCGGTTCGCGGCTTCGAGCAGAACTCGCTCGGCCCGCGCGACTTCGTCACGGGCGCTTCGCTCGGCGGTACCAAGAAGGCCATTTTCAATGCCGAATTGAGCACGCCGTTTCCAGGTGCCGGTAACGACCGTACGCTGCGGCTGTACTCGTTCTTCGACGCAGGCAATGTGTTCTCCACCCGTGGCACCGGCGTGACCGACGCACAATGGAAAGCGCAGCAAAAGATCCGCGCCTCGGTTGGTTTGGGCATCAGTTGGGTTTCGCCGCTCGGACCGCTGCGCCTTGCCTATGCGATCCCGATTCGTCAGCAGAAGCAGGTCGTTGATCCGAATAATGCGTTGATCGAATTGGTGCCTGCCGATCGCGTTCAACGCTTGCAATTTCAGATTGGAACTTCGTTCTGATGAGCAATTTGGTTCGTGCGGCCGGTACGCTGCTGATCTCTTTACTGGCATTTGTTTGTGCACCGTCGCAAGCGCAGGAAACGTTCCGCGTCGGCTTCGTCAACCCGGATCGTGTGCTGCGCGAGGCACAACCTGCCAAGGCAGCGCAAGCCAAACTCGAAGCAGAGTTCTCGAAACGTGAGAAAGACCTCGCGGGGCAGGGCGATGCCTTGAAGAGCGCCTCTGAAAAGTTCGAGCGGGAAGCGCCGACATTGTCTGAAGCCCAGCGTGCGTCGCGACAGCGCACGTTGGTAGACCAGGACCGCGACTTTCAGCGCAAGCGACGCGAGTTTCAGGAAGACCTGAATGCCCGGAAGAACGAAGAGCTGCAACAGGTCTACGAGCGGGCCAACCGCGTCGTGAAGCAAGTTGCCGAGGCGGAGAAGTACGACGCCATCCTGCAGGAAGCGATCTACATCAACCCAAAGCACGACATCACCGACAAGGTGATCAAGGCGTTGAACGCGCCTTCTTCGGCGCCTTCGCCGGCCGCTAGCAAATAAGAGGACGATCGCCGTGGCACTGTCGCTTGGCGCCATCGTCGACGCCCTGGGTGGCGAACTCCATGGCGACCGCGCAGTTTCGATCGAGCGGCTCGCGCCATTGAAAAGCGCGCAGGCAGACGCTCTCACTTTTCTCAGCAGCTCCAAATTCAACGACGACCTCGTCGTATCGAAGGCGGCTTGCGTGATCGTCGCTTCCGCGATGCGCGAAATCGCCGCAGCACGCGGCGCCTTTATCGTTGCAAGTGACCCGCAGTATTACTTCGCACTGCTCACGCAGTTGTGGAAGGCACACCTTGCACGACCGGCCACGCCGCGCATCCATCCCAGCGCCATCATCGATCCCGGCGCAGACATCGACTCGACGGCCCGTATCGGCGCGCTCTGCGTGATCGAGCGTGGCGTGCGGATCGGCGCAGACACTGTCCTTAAATCGAACGTGACGGTGAGCGAAGACTGCATCATTGGCGCGCGTTGCAACCTCTATCCGGGCGTGGTGATCGGTGCCGATGGCTTCGGAAATGCACTGCACGAAGGGAAGTGGGTCAAGATCGAGCAGCTTGGTGCGGTACGCATTGGCGACGACGTCGACATCGGCGCCAATACATGCATCGATCGTGGAGCGCTCGATGACACCGTGATCGAAGACGGCGTCAAGCTCGACAACCTTATCCAGATCGGTCACAACGTCCGAATCGGCAAGCATACGGCGATGGCCGGCTGCACCGGCGTCGCGGGCAGCACCAGCATCGGCGCGCATTGCACCATCGGCGGGCAGGGAATCATCATCGGGCACGTGACCATCGCCGACGGGGTGCATATCTCGGCCGGCACCACGGTCATGGGGTCCATCCTCAAGCCGGGCCACTACACTGGTGTGTTCCCCATCGACGACAATGCTTCCTGGCAGAAAAACGCCGCGACCGTCAGGCAGTTACACACTCTGCGCGATCGACTTAGGGCGCTTGAGAAAGCGGCCACGCAAGACAACAAAGCACCATGACAACGCCCGACTCCACGCTCGATTCAGCGCTCGACACATCGCTGGACATCCATCAAATCCTCAAGCTGCTGCCGCATCGCTACCCGTTTTTGCTGGTTGACCGAGTGCTGTCGATGGAAAAAGGCAAGCGGATCACGGCGATCAAGAACGTGACGATGAACGAGCCCTTTTTCAACGGACACTTTCCGCACCGGCCGGTGATGCCGGGTGTGCTGATGCTCGAAGCCATGGCGCAAGCCGCCGCGTTGCTGTCGTTCCGTTCGCTAGACATGGTGCCGGACGAGAACACCATCTATTACTTTGCTGCGATCGATGGCGCGCGTTTCAAGCGGCCTGTGGAGCCCGGTGATCAGCTCACGCTCGAAGTTGAAATCGAGCGCATGAAGGCCGGTATTTCCAAGTTCAAGGGTCGTGCGCTCGTAGGAACCGAACTCGCATGCGAAGCGACTCTGATGTGCGCCATGCGCCAGATCAACTGATCCTGAACGGCGCATGACGCAGGTTCATTCGACGGCGATCGTCGACCCCAAAGCCGAACTCGACGGTTCCGTCGCGGTCGGCCCTTACACGGTCATCGGCCCTCACGTGAAGATCGGCGCGAACACCACGGTCGGTGCGCACTGCGTGATCGAGGGCCGCACGACGATCGGCCAGGACAACCGCATTTTTCAGTTCTCGTCGCTCGGTGCAGTGCCGCAAGACAAAAAGTACGCGGGCGAGCCGACCGAACTGGTCATCGGTGATCGCAACACGATCCGTGAGTTTTGCACCTTTAACCTCGGCGTGCCAGGCGCGGGCGGCGTTACGCGCGTGGGCCATGACAACTGGATCATGGCCTACACCCACATCGCGCACGACTGCTTGGTCGGCGACCACACCACGTTGGCGAACAACACGACGCTCGCGGGCCATGTCGAGCTCGGCGACTGGGTGACGATCGGCGGGCTCGTCGGCATCCACCAGTTCGTGAAGATCGGCGCACATGCGATGGTCGGCTTTGCCACCGCCGTGTCGCAGGACGTACCGCCTTTCATGCTGGTCGATGGCAATCCGATGGCGGTACGCGGCTTCAACCTGGTGGGCCTGCGGCGGCGCGGTTTCTCGCCGGAGCGACTCGCCGCGGTCAAGCAGATGCATCGTCTGCTGTATCGGCAAGCTAAGACGCTCGACGAGGCCCGTGCCGGCATCAGCGAGTTGACGGCCGAGATGCCCGACGCGGCGGCCGAGGCCGCGCTCATGAGCGACTTTCTGTCCAGCGTCACGCGCGGTATCGCGCGTTGAGCCGGGTGAAGCATTCAGAAACCCGAACCGCTGAAGCGGGCATGAACAGCAAGGTCGGTCCGCGGCAATTCGCGATGGTGGCGGGCGAGCCATCTGGCGACCTGCTGGCCGGACTGCTGCTCGACGGGTTGCGGGCTCGCTGGCCTGCCCTCAAGATGGTCGGCATCGGCGGTCCCCGCATGCTTGCACGCGGCTTCGAGACCTGGTGGCCGCAAGAGAAGCTGGCAGTGCGCGGCTATGTCGAAGTACTGCGCCACTACGCAGAGATTTCCGGCATTCGCCGACAGCTGAAAGCCCGGCTGCTGCGCGAATGGCCCGATCTTTTCATCGGCGTCGATGCGCCTGATTTCAATCTCGACCTCGAGGCAAGCCTCCGAGGTCGCGGCATCAGGACCGTGCACTTCGTTTGTCCGTCGATCTGGGCGTGGCGTGCCGACCGCGTCGAAAAGATCCGCGCAGCAGCCGATCATGTGCTGTGTATCTTTCCGTTCGAACCCGCGCTGTTGGCCGAGCACGGCGTGTCGGCGAGCTACGTGGGTCATCCGCTGGCCGATGTCATTCCGATGAAGCCCGATCGCGCCGCAGCCCGCGTGGCGTTGGGCCTAGATGCGAATGCGCCGGTCGTCGCGCTGCTGCCGGGCAGTCGCCGCTCCGAAGTGCGTTACCTGGCATCACGATTCTTCGCAGCGGCGGCGCTCATGAAGCGCGCAAAACCGAACATGCAATTCGTGGTGCCGGTCATTCCCAGCCTGCGCGCCGATGTCGTTGCCGCGCTTCAGGCCAGCGGCATAGCCGACCAGATAACGCTGCTCGATGGCCAATCTCATGCGGCGCTCGCTGCCTGCGATGCGACCTTGATCGCCAGCGGCACTGCCACGCTGGAGGCCGCGCTTTTCAAGCGTCCGATGGTCATCGCGTACAACATGAACGGCATCTCGTGGCGCATCATGCAAAAGAAGCAGTTGCAGCCTTGGGTCGGATTGCCGAACATCCTTTGCGGTGAGTTCGTCGTACCCGAATTGCTGCAAGACGCTGCCACGCCCGAGGCTCTGGCCGAGGCTACGCTGGCATGGCTGCAAGCCCCCGACAAGGTGCGTGCGCTCGAACAACGTTTTACGACGCTGCATCAGCAACTGCAGCGAGATACGCCGACACTGTGTGCCGATGCGATCCAAAAAGTTCTTGAAGGCTGAACAGTCGCGCCTGGTGTGGGACGCGCCAGGTCTGCTTGCGGGCGTGGACGAGGCAGGCCGTGGTCCGCTCGCTGGCCCCGTCGTCGCGGCCGCGGTCATCCTCGACGATTCACGGCCCATTCGCGGCCTGGCCGATTCCAAGACGCTGACGGCGTTGCAGCGGGAGCGGCTCAACGAGCAGATTCTGGCGAAGGCGTTGTGTTGCTCCATCGCGCACGCAACTGTCGAAGAGATCGACACTCACAACATCCTTCAGGCGACGATGATCGCCATGCGTCGTGCCGTCGAGGGGCTGCGACTGAAGCCTGCCAAGGTGCTGGTCGACGGGAATCGGTTGCCGACGCTCGATGTGCTGGCCGAAGCGGTCATTCGGGGCGATGCATTCATCAAGTCGATCTCGGCCGCATCGATCATTGCCAAGGTGCATCGCGATAAGCTTTGTCAACAGTTGCACGACGAGTTTCCGCAGTACGGCTTTGCCGGTCACAAGGGCTACGGCACGCCCGAACACCTAGAGGCATTGCTGCGTCACGGTGCATGCATTCACCACCGGCGTTCATTCAGTCCTGTCGCGGCGGCATTGGTGCGCATGGGCGCTGTCGCTATCGGCGTTCGGGTCGAAACGACGGTGACACAAATCGAATTGCGCGTCTTACCCACAACGCCTTCGATGCTCGGATTCGGACAGTGACGTCGCCCGACGTCAGCCATGTCAGCTCGCGCGACAACCCGCTCCTGAAAGACCTGCGCAAGCTGTCGCACGACGCAGGCGCCTATCGCAGACTCGGCCGCCTCTGGCTGGAGGGGGATCACCTATGCCGAGCCGCGCTGGAACGTGGCGTGCGGCCGGCCATAGCAGTATTTTCCGAAACGTACTGGCCGCAGGCCAAGGTGGAATGGTCCGGCGCGGCAGTCAAAACAATCGTGATCGAGGATGCGTTGCTGGCCGCAGTGAGCGCGCTCGCGTCGCCGGCGCCGATGGGTTTCGTGATCGATCTGCCCGAGCCGCTCGTGCTCTTGCCAAACGCGCCCACCGTCATCCTCGATCGTTTGCAGGACGCGGGCAATGTGGGCTCGATTTTGCGCAGCGCATCGGCGTTCGGTTTCAGGCAAGTGATAGCGCTCAAGGGCACTGCGGCGCTTTGGGCCCCTAAGGTGCTGCGTGCGGGGATGGGTGCGCACTTCGGCTTGCGTCTGATCGAAGGCGTCGAGGTCGACGTTCTCGACAACCTAAAGGTGCCGCTCGTCGCCACCAGTTCGCACCAAGGCGAATGGCTGCACCAGCTCCGCTTGCCGAATCCCTGTGCCTGGCTGATGGGCCACGAGGGGCAGGGCGTGTCCGCCGCACTCGCTGCGCGCGCAACAACGCACGTGCGCATCGCGCAACCGGGTGGCGAAGAGTCGTTGAACGTGGCCGCGGCCGCCGCAATCTGCCTTCATGCCAGCGCTGCGACGTCCGTTTTGTAAGTTTGGGGCAGCAGCTCGCGGCTATAATCAAAGGCTTTCCCGCTCATACCCCGCCCACAGCGAACGCTAGCCAACTCCTGGACGAAAGTCGCGACCCTTCGAGTCAAATCAGGGTTCGTTTTGGGCGTAATCCATCCGGAGAACCCCAGTGCTTTTGTCTCTCAAGGGAGCTTTCCCACCCGCCATCCTGGCGCTTGCAGACGGCACAGTCTTCCAAGGCAACTCGATTGGCGCCGCCGGCGCCACGACTGGCGAAGTGGTGTTCAACACCGCCATGTCCGGCTATCAGGAAATCCTGACCGACCCCAGCTATTGCCAGCAGATCGTGACGCTCACGTATCCGCACATCGGCAACTACGGTGTCAATGAGGAAGACGTCGAGGCCGACAAAATTCACGCGGCAGGCTTGATCATCAAAGACTTGCCGCTTATCGCGTCCAACTTCCGCAAGACCGCTACGCTGAGCGAATACTTGGTGGTTGGCAAAACTGTTGCCATCGCCAACATCGACACGCGCAAGCTCACCCGCCATCTGCGGACCCACGGCGCGCAAAACGGCTGCATCCTGGGTTTGGCCGAAGGAGAAGCCGTGACGCAGGCGCTCATTGACAAGGCGATCGCCGCCGCGAATGGCGCCCCCAATATGGCCGGGCTCGACCTAGCCAAGGTGGTGTCGGTGCAGCATGCCTACGAGTGGAACCAGACCGAGTGGAAGCTCGGCTCCGGCTACGGCGTGCAGATCACGCCGAAATTCCATGTCGTCGCCTACGACTACGGCGTCAAGAAAAACATCCTGCGCATGATCGCGCAACGTGGCGCGCGCATCACCGTCGTGCCGGCGCAAACACCGGCGGCCGACGTGCTCAAGCTCAAGCCCGACGGCATCTTTTTGGCCAATGGCCCGGGCGACCCGGAGCCCTGCGACTACGCGATCGAATCGACACGTGCATTGATCGACACCGGTATTCCGGTCTTCGGTATTTGCCTCGGCCACCAGATCATGGCGCTGGCCTCCGGTGCCAAGACCTTCAAGATGAAGTTCGGCCATCATGGCGCGAACCATCCGGTGAAAGACCTCGACAACGGCCGCGTGAGCATCACGAGTCAGAACCATGGCTTCGCGGTGGACGAGAAATCGTTGCCGCCCACCTTGCGACCGACGCACATCAGCCTGTTCGACAACACGCTGCAAGGCCTGGCGCGTACCGACAAGCCCGCGTTTTGTTTCCAGGGTCATCCGGAAGCGTCGCCGGGTCCGCACGACATCGGCTATTTGTTCGATCGCTTCACGGCATTGATGGAAAAGCACAAAGCAGGGAACAAGAATGCCTAAGCGCACCGATCTAAAAAGCGTCCTCATCATCGGCGCCGGCCCGATCATCATCGGCCAGGCCTGCGAGTTCGATTACTCGGGCGTTCAGGCCTGCAAGGCGCTGCGCGAGGAGGGCTACAAGACCATCCTCATCAACAGCAATCCAGCGACGATCATGACCGACCCGGCCACGGCCGACGTGATCTACATCGAGCCGATTACCTGGCAGACGGTCGAAAAGATCATCGCCAAGGAGCGCCCCGATGCGATCCTGCCGACCATGGGTGGCCAGACTGCGCTCAACTGCGCTCTCGACCTCTGGCGCAACGGCATTCTCGACAAGTACAAGGTCGAACTCATCGGCGCTACGCCGGAGGCCATCGACAAAGCAGAAGACCGTCTCAAGTTCAAAGACGCGATGACCAAGATCGGTCTTGGGTCGGCGCGCTCGGGCATTGCGCATTCGATGGACGAAGCGTGGGTCGTGCAGAAGACGTTGGGCTTTCCGACCGTGATCCGCCCCAGCTTCACACTCGGTGGTACCGGCGGTGGCATTGCCTACAACCCCGACGAATTCGAGACCATCTGCAAGCGCGGCCTCGAAGCATCGCCCACCAACGAGCTGCTGATCGAAGAGTCGCTGCTCGGCTGGAAAGAGTACGAGATGGAGGTCGTGCGAGACAAGGCGGACAACTGCATCATCGTGTGCTCGATCGAAAATCTGGACCCGATGGGCGTGCACACAGGCGACTCGATCACGGTAGCGCCGGCGCAGACCTTGAGCGACAAGGAATATCAAATCCTACGCAACGCGTCGCTCGCCGTGCTGCGTGAAATCGGCGTCGACACCGGTGGTTCCAACGTCCAGTTTTCGATCAATCCCAAAGACGGGCGCATGGTCGTGATCGAGATGAACCCGCGCGTGTCGCGTTCGTCGGCTCTGGCGTCCAAAGCTACCGGTTTCCCGATTGCCAAGGTTGCTGCCAAGCTGGCAGTCGGCTACACGCTCGATGAATTGCGCAACGAGATCACGGGCGGCGCTACGCCCGCCAGTTTCGAGCCCAGCATCGACTACGTGGTCGTCAAGATTCCGCGTTTCGCTTTCGAGAAGTTTCCTCAGGCCGATTCGCGTTTGACGACGCAAATGAAGTCGGTGGGCGAAGTGATGGCCATGGGCCGCACCTTTCAGGAGTCCTTCCAGAAAGCATTGCGCGGTCTCGAAGTCGGCGTCGATGGGATGAACGAGAAAACGCAGGACCGCGAAGTTCTCGAGAAGGAATTGGGCGAACCCGGCCCCGAGCGCATCTGGTATGTCGGCGATGCTTTCGCGATGGGCCTCAGCGTGGACGAAGTGTTTGCGCTGACCAAGATAGATCCGTGGTTTTTGGTGCAGATCGAAGAGATCGTGAAGATCGAACTCGAACTTGAAACGAAGTCACTCGACGACATCGACAAAGACACTCTGCTTGCGCTGAAGAAGAAGGGTTTTTCTGACCGTCGACTGGCGTTCCAGTTGAAGACAACCGACACCGCGGTCCGTGAGAAGCGCCGAGCCCTCGGTGTGCGCCCGGTCTACAAGCGCGTCGACACTTGCGCAGCCGAGTTTTCGACGAACACCGCGTACATGTACTCGACGTACGAAGACGAGTGCGAGGCTGCGCCGACGAACAAGAAGAAGATCATGGTGCTTGGCGGCGGTCCCAACCGCATCGGCCAGGGCATCGAGTTCGACTACTGCTGCGTGCACGCTGCGTTGGCGCTGCGCGAAGACGGCTACGAGACCATCATGGTCAACTGCAATCCGGAAACCGTTTCGACCGACTACGACACGAGCGACCGCCTGTACTTCGAACCGCTCACGCTCGAAGACGTGCTCGAAATCGTCGATAAAGAGAAGCCGATCGGCGTGATCGTTCAGTACGGCGGCCAGACACCGCTCAAGCTGGCGCTCGACCTCGAAGCCAACGGCGTGCCGATCATCGGCACCTCGCCCGACATGATCGATGCGGCCGAAGACCGCGAGCGCTTCCAGAAGCTGCTGCACGCACTCGGTTTGCGTCAGCCGCCGAACGCGACGGCGCGCACTGAGCCTGAAGCCCTTGAAAAGGCAGCATCCTTGGGTTATCCGCTGGTGGTGCGCCCGAGCTACGTGCTCGGCGGACGCGCAATGGAAATCGTGCACGAGCAGCGCGACCTCGAACGCTACATGCGTGAGGCTGTCAAGGTGAGCCACGATTCACCAGTGCTGCTCGATCGTTTCTTGAACGACGCTGTCGAGTGCGATGTCGATTGCATCCGCGACACCGAAGGCACGACGCTGATCGGCGGCGTGATGGAGCACATCGAGCAGGCGGGCGTGCATTCGGGGGACTCGGCGTGTTCGTTGCCGCCTTACAGCCTGAACGCCGACACGATCACCGAACTCAAGCGGCAAACCGCCGCGATGGCCGAAGCGCTTCACGTCGTGGGCTTGATGAATGTGCAGTTCGCCATTCAGCAAAAGGACGGCAAAGACGTCATCTATGTGCTCGAAGTGAATCCGCGAGCGTCGCGTACGGTGCCTTTCGTCAGCAAGGCGACGGGCATTCAGCTCGCCAAGGTGGCGGCGCGCTGCATGGCCGGCCAATCGCTCAAGTCGCAAGGCATGACAAAAGAAGTGACGCCGCCGTATTTCAGCGTGAAAGAGGCGGTGTTCCCGTTCGTCAAGTTCCCGGGTGTGGACACGATCCTGGGTCCTGAGATGAAGTCGACCGGGGAAGTGATGGGGGTGGGCAAGACCTTCGGCGAGGCTTTCGTTAAGTCGCAGATCGGCGCAGGCACGATTTTGCCAAAGTCCGGCAAGGTGTTCATCTCGGTCAAGAACAACGACAAGCCGCGCGCCGTGGACGTGGCACGTGGCCTTGCCAAGCTGGGATTCGAGTTGATTGCGACCAAGGGCACCGCGGCTGCGATTTCGGCAGCAGGCGTCGCTTGCGCGGTCGTGAACAAGGTAACCGAAGGCCGTCCGCACATCGTCGACATGATCAAGAACAAGGAGATCGCGTTGGTCATCAACACGGTCGAAGAGCGTCGCAATGCGATCACCGATTCGCGCCAGATCCGCACGTCGGCGCTGCTGGCCCGCGTGACCACCTTCACTACGATTTTCGGGGCAGAAGCCGCGGTCGAAGGCATGCAGCACATGGATGAGCTGGGTGTCATTTCGATTCAGGAAATGCACGCGCAGCTCGCTGCGGCTTAATGCCTGCAGCAGAGCGAGGGGAGTGCGCTATGGACACGCAGCTTGTAGAGCTCGATGTCGCCGACTGGACTGCGGCGAAGCCGAACGATGCGTGGATCGCGGCGTTGGAAGCGGGCAAGGTGCTTTATTTTCCGCGCCTCGGATTCGAGTTACTGCCGGAAGAGCGGGGCCTGTTGACGCCGGCCGTTCTTTCGCCCGATGTGCGCAATATCAGCCTGAACGCCGATGGCAAGCTCAAGGGCGCAGCCGGCGACGATGCGGTACAGCGCGCCGCCGCCGCTATGGTGTCGCGATTTCGTGAGCAGGCGCAGCAGCTCATACACGGGCTGTTGCCCCACTACACGCCCGCGTTGCGACTCGCGCCCACGAGCTACCGGCCAGCGCAGGTGGAGACGCGAGTACAGTCCTGGCGCGCCGACGACAAGCGGCTGCACGTCGATTCGTTTCCCTCTCGGCCCAACTACGGCGAGCGCATCCTGCGTGTGTTCGCCAACGCCAACCCAGACGGACTGCCGCGGGTCTGGCGGGTGGGTGAGCCATTCGAGGCAGTGGCTGCCCGCTTCTTGCCGCGGACCAAGCCCTATGTGCGATGGCAGGCCAAGCTGATGCGGGCTTTGCGCGTGACCAAGTCGCTGCGCAGCGAATACGACCACCTCATGCTGCAGTTGCACGACGGCATGAAGTCCGATCTGGAATACCAGAAGACCTCGCCGCAGCAAACCGTGTCGTTCCCTGCGGGGTCGGTGTGGGTCTGCTTTTCGGACCAGACATCTCATGCGGTCATGTCAGGCCAGTACATGCTGGAGCAGACGCTGCACCTTGCTCCTGCCAAGCAATACAATCCGAATTCGAGCCCGCTCGCCATACTGAGCCGGCTGACCGGACGCAATCTCGTCTGACCTGTCCCCAACCGACCGCCGAACGGTATCGTTCGGCGGTTTCGTTTTCTGGAGCAACAAACGTGGCTACTCTTTCGACAACCATCCCCATCACCAAGCGCGGCGCCGAGAAGCTGCGCGAAGAACTGCATCGCCTGAAGACGGTTGAACGGCCTTGGGTCATCAACGCTATCTCCGAGGCGCGTGCGCAAGGCGATCTCAGCGAGAACGCCGAATACGAAGTCGCCAAAGACCGCCAGGGCTTTATCGAAGGCCGCATCCAGGAGGTCGAAGGTAAGCTGTCGGCCGCACAGATCATCGATCCGACCGAGGTCGACGCCGGTGGCAAAGTCGTCTTTGGCTCGACAGTCGAGCTGGAAGAAGAAACATCCGGCGAAGTCGTGAAGTACCAGATCGTTGGCGAAGACGAAGCCGACTTGAAGCTCGGGCTCATCAACATCTCCAGCCCGATTGCGCGTGCGCTTATCGGCAAGGAAGAGGGCGACACTGCGGAGGTGCAAGCGCCTGGCGGGCTGAAGCGCTACGAGATCATGGGCGTCAGCTACGTCTGATTCTGAAGACTCCGAGAGCAGAGACTTTTGCCGCAATGAAAGACCGATTCGCACTGCTGCTCGCCTCCTTTTGGTGGGGAAGCCTCACGACAACCGGCTTTTTGGTGGTGCCTATGGCATTCGCCAAGCTTGGCAGCCCGGCGGTCGCCGGCAATTTTGCAGGGCAGTTGTTTGCTGCGCAGACTTGGGTAGCTTTGGGCTGCGGCATTGCACTGCTGACTTACTTTCGATCGAAGATGGTCGATGGCGTGGCGCCGGCAATTCGAATCGCGATCTCTTTGATCGTCGTTGCACTCTTGCTCGCCCTGATGCAGGAGTACGCCGTTTCGCCCCGCATCCTGGCGCGCGACGACCTCAAGCTCTGGCACGCCGTCGGCAGCGGCATGTATCTGGCGCAATGGGCTCTTACAGCAGTCCTGCTCTGGCGTATGGCGCCCTCAGCGCAAAAACCCGCGGCCTGAAACTTGGGTCATTGCTGAGCCACTGCAGCCCAAGCGACCGCGGGCGGCTGCGAAGCCGCTACTCTTTCCAGTAACGCGCAACCCAGTTCGCGGGCCGGATGTAGCGAAACAACCGGTTGCGTCGTCCCGCAAGCGCATCGGGCGGATTGCATTCACCATGAAAAATCATGATCCGCGAACCGTCGGGCACGAAGGGTTCACGCCACAAGTTGGTCGGGAATGGCGGAATCCCGTGGTACTTGAAGCTGGGGCACCACTGCGTCGGCCAGTAGTTGAGCTTGTGCTGTCGGTACAAAAAATCCGACAGATAGCGCTGTTCGTTTCGAAACTCGTCCTGAACTTTCTCCGTATTGGCACGAAAGTAGTCGAGCACATCGGCGTGGGCACCCAGCTCGAATCGATACACCGACGAATTGCCGGTGATGCGCTCGCGCCGCCAGGGCCGCGCGTAGTCATGAATGATCAGGAATTCACCGGGCTGCTCGAAGAACGCATCGAGACCGCCTACGACGACCACGTCGACATCCAGGAAAAGCGCCGTACCGCTTAGACCGTACAGATCGGCAGAGAAGGTGGTCAGCTTTTTCCAGGCGCCGTCACGCTGGCCGGGCGCGAGGCTCAGGTCCAGCGGAGGGATCGGAAGGCACAAGACTTCTGGCCGTATGCCGGCGCCATCGTCCGTTAAACAGACAAATTTGAAGTCGCCGCTCAGATGGCGCCGCACCATCGCATAGAGCCGGTTGACGTATTCAGGGCCGTACTTCGTTCCCCACTTCATGCAGAGGATGTGGCGCTGGCCACCCGACTTCGCAGGCGACAGCGACGGGCTCGCAGGCACGCTCAGTCTGCCTGGCGGCGCTTCTTGGCCGACAGTGGCCGCTTGGCCTTCGCCCGCTTGATGGTGCCGCCGGGGGTCAGGCGCTGGTTGCCGAGCACGCGAAGCGTCTTGATCTCGGGGCGCTGACCGAAACGCTTGCTGTACTTGACGATCTTGACGTCCCGCGGGCCGGGCATGCGGTCTTCGTCGACTTCACGTTCTTTCTCGACCTTGGGGCGCCAGAGCACCAACAGCTTACCGATGTGCTGGATAGGTGCGGCGCTGAGCTCGTCGGCCAGCGTTTGCATCATGGCTTCGCGAGCGACGCGGTCGTCCGAGAAAACACGCACTTTGATAAGGCCGTGCGCTTTCAGGGCGGCGTCGGCCTCCTTTAAGACGGCAGGGGTGAGCCCGTCGCCACCGACCATGACGATCGGATCGAGGTGATGCGCTTCGGCGCGATGCACCTTGCGTTGTGCGGGGGAAAGTTGAATGGCAGGCATCCCCGTATTATCGAGCGTAGATGAATACCAAAACCACGGGCAAGAAGGTCAACAAGGCTTGGCTGCACGATCACATCAACGATCCGTACGTCAAGCTCGCGACCCGGGAGGGCTATCGTGCTCGGGCAGCCTACAAGCTCAAGGAGATTGACGAGACGCTGGGGCTGATCAAAGCGGGGCAGTTGGTGGTCGACCTCGGCTCCACGCCTGGCGCTTGGAGCCAGTACGTCCGGCGGCGCATGTCTCCGGGTGGCGCAGCGGCCGGGGCGTTGCAGGGCACGATCATCGCGCTCGACTTGCTGCCGATGGAACCGATCGAGGGCGTCACTTTTCTTCTCGGTGATTTTCGGGAAGATGCGGTGGTTGACCAATTGAAAATCGTCATGGGCGGGCGGCTGGCAGATGTGGTCGTGTCCGATATGGCTCCAAACCTGTCCGGCATTGCTTCGGCCGACACCGCTCGAATCGAGCATCTGGTCGAGCTTGCTATCGAGTTTGCACAGAACCACATGAAGCCAGAAGGCGTTTTGGTCGCCAAGGTATTTCACAGCGGGGGTTACGACACGCTGGTCAAGCTGTTTAAAGCGAACTTCAGAACGGTCAAGCCCATCAAACCCAAGGCGTCGAGGGACAAATCTTCCGAGACGTTTTTGGTTGGCATGGGTTTGCTGGGCGCACGTACGGAGTGAAGCGTGCGCACCGTTTTGGGCAATGCCCTTGAATTTGCCTCAAACCCGTGCCGGCCCTATGGCTGCTATAGGTAATTTCCGGGGTTTCGCAGCTTGAAAAGCCTAAAATAAGCTGCAGTTGCGTTGTCTACCGCGCGTTTTCATTTTTCTGTCACGCGCTTCCGACTGGAGTTTTGTTTGAACAATCAGTGGTTTTCAAAAGTTGCCGTCTGGCTCGTCATCGCGATGGTGCTGTTCACTGTTTTCAAACAGTTCGACACACGCGGCGCGGCAGGCGCCAACAATGTCGGTTATTCGGACTTCCTTGAAGAAGTGCGCGGTAACCGCATCAAGAGCGCGACCATTCAAGAGGGACAGGGCGGCAGCGAGATCGTGGCGGTCACCAACGATGACCGAAAGATCCGCACCACCGCGACCTACCTGGACCGTGGTTTGGTCGGCGACTTGATCGCCAACAACGTCAAGTTCGACGTCAAGCCGCGTGAAGAAGGCTCGCTTCTCATGACACTACTGGTCAGTTGGGGGCCCATGCTTCTGCTGATCGGCGTCTGGGTCTATTTCATGCGACAGATGCAGGGCGGCGGCAAGGGCGGTGCATTCAGCTTCGGCAAGAGCAAGGCTCGCATGCTGGACGAGAACACCAACACGGTCACCTTCGCCGACGTCGCGGGTTGCGACGAAGCCAAGGAAGAAGTGAAGGAAGTCGTCGATTTCCTGAAGGACCCCGCACGATTCCAGAAACTCGGCGGCCGCATTCCGCGTGGCTTGTTGCTGGTCGGCCCTCCCGGCACCGGCAAGACACTGCTTGCTAAGTCGATCGCCGGCGAAGCGAAGGTTCCGTTCTTCTCCATTTCCGGTTCCGACTTCGTCGAAATGTTTGTCGGTGTGGGCGCAGCACGGGTGCGCGATATGTTCGAGAACGCCAAGAAGAACGCGCCTTGTATTATCTTCATCGATGAAATCGACGCGGTCGGTCGCCAGCGTGGCGCCGGTCTTGGCGGTGGCAACGACGAGCGCGAACAGACCTTGAACCAGATGCTGGTCGAGATGGACGGTTTCGAAACCAATCTCGGCGTGATTGTTGTGGCGGCGACCAACCGCCCGGACATTCTGGACGCTGCTCTGCTCCGCCCGGGTCGTTTCGACCGTCAGGTGTATGTGACGCTACCGGACATCCGCGGGCGCGAGCAAATTCTTGCCGTGCACATGCGCAAAGTGCCGCTCGGCCAGGACGTGAACCCGAATGTGATCGCACGTGGCACGCCCGGCATGTCCGGCGCCGACTTGGCGAATCTCTGCAACGAAGCCGCTTTGATGGCCGCCCGCCGCAATGCCCGCGTGGTCGAAATGCAGGACTTCGAAAAGGCTAAAGACAAGATCTTCATGGGCCCCGAGCGCAAGAGCATGGTCATGCCCGAAGAAGAACGTCGCAACACGGCGTATCACGAGTCGGGTCACGCGCTTCTCGGCAAGCTCCTGCCCAAGTGCGACCCGGTGCACAAGGTCACCATCATTCCGCGGGGCCGTGCCTTGGGCGTGACGATGAGCCTGCCCGCGCAAGACCGCTATAGCTATGACCGTGAGTACATGCTGAACCAGATCAGCATGCTATTTGGTGGCCGCATTGCTGAAGAGGTGTTCATGCACCAGATGACAACTGGGGCGAGCAACGACTTCGAACGTGCGACGCAAATCGCGCGTGACATGGTCACCCGCTACGGCATGACCGAGTCGCTTGGCCCGATGGTCTATGCCGAGAACGAAGGCGAAGTGTTCCTAGGCCGCTCGGTCACCAAGACGACGACCATGAGCGAGCAAACCATGGAAAAGGTCGACGCCGAAGTGCGCCGCATCATCGACGACCAGTACGCCATGGCGCGTCGGCTGATCGAAGAGAACAGCGACAAGATGCATGCGATGGCCAAGGCCTTGCTCGAATGGGAAACCATCGACACCGAGCAATTGGATGACATCATGGCCGGCAAGGCGCCGCGCCCACCGAAAGACTGGACGCCACGCGTACCACCTTCAGGCAGCGGTGGTGGCAGCGGCGGCGCGCCGACGGTTCAACCCGATCCGGCGCCGACCGCGGCCTGAGGTGAAATTCGCAGCAGCGATGAACGGGGCCTCTGGCCCCGTTTTTTATTGGGCGAAGCAATGGGTGGCGACCAAATGATGGCGCTCGCTGAACAGCCGTTGTCGTCGAGGCTGTACTGGCAGACCACGCGCTTCAAAGTCGACCTCACGCAGCCTCGCGTGATGGGCATCGTCAACGTGACTCCCGATTCGTTTTCCGATGGCGGACAACACGCTTCGACCGAAGCGGCATTGCGGCACTGTGAGCACTTGGTCGAAGAGGGCGTGGACATTCTCGACATTGGCGGCGAGTCGACACGGCCCGGCAGTCCCGCGATAGGGCTGCAAGAAGAGCTTAATCGCGTGCTTCCTGTGCTGCGCGAGGCGCTGAAGTTAGGACTACCGGTGTCGATCGATACGTACAAGCCCGAAGTGATGAGCGCTGCGCTCGATCTGGGTGTCGACATCGTCAACGACGTGTGGGCTCTGCGGCAGCCTGGTGCGCTGGAAGTGATCGCTGCGCATCCGTCGTGCGGTGTTTGCCTGATGCACATGCACCGCGATCCGCAGACGATGCAGGCACTGCCGATGGAGGGCGACGTTGTCGCGCCCGTACTGTCGTTTTGGGCGCAGCGTACAGCGGCGCTTCGGGCGCTGGAGGTTGCAGCGGAGCGTATCGTGCTGGATCCAGGCATCGGTTTCGGCAAGACCGTTGCGCAGAATTTTTCATTGCTTGCGCGTCAGCGCGAGTTGATTGCGGTGGGTCGTCCGCTGCTCGTTGGTTGGTCGCGCAAATCTTCGCTCGGCGCAGTAGCGGGCATCGAATCGGCAGCGGCGCGCATGGTGCCGAGCGTCGCTGCGGCGGTACTGGCGGCCGAGCGTGGCGCTTCGGTCCTGCGCGTGCACGATGTGCGCGAAACCGTCGCGGCACTTGCCGTCTGGCGCGCGATGAAAGCAGAAAAACAACCAGCACAGGAGCAGTCGACATGACCAGAAAATACTTCGGAACCGATGGCATTCGCGGCACGGTCGGCCAGCCGCCGATCACGCCGGATTTCGTCTTGCGTCTTGCGCACGCAGTCGGCCGCGTGCTTAAAAAAACCGAATCGCGTCCGCGAGTGCTTATCGGCAAAGACACGCGAATCTCGGGTTACATGCTCGAGTCGGCACTCGAGTCGGGTTTCAATTCGGCAGGCGTCGATGTGGTGCTTTTAGGGCCGTTGCCGACGCCTGGCGTGGCTTACCTGACACGCGCCCAGCGCGCCAGCCTGGGCGTGGTGATCAGCGCCAGCCACAATGCTTTTCCCGACAACGGCATCAAGTTTTTCAGCGCACAGGGCACAAAGCTGGACGATGAGTGGGAGCTGGCGGTCGAGACTGCGCTCGAAGAAGCGCCCGTGTGGGCCGACTCGGCGCAACTTGGCAAGGCCCGACGTCTCGGCGATGCGGCGGGTCGGTACACCGAATTTTGCAAGAGCACCTTCGCCTATGACCTGACGCTGCGCAACATGAAGCTCGTGGTCGATGGCGCCCACGGCGCTGCTTATCAAGTCGCACCTCAGGTCTTCCATGAGTTGGGCGCCGATGTCACCAGCATCGGCTGCGCGCCCGATGGGCTCAACATCAACAAGGACGTCGGTGCGACGCACCCGCAAGCGCTGATCCAGGCGGTAAAGGACCGTGGCGCCGATTACGGTATTGCGCTCGACGGTGACGCCGACCGATTGCAACTCGTCGACTCGACCGGTCGTCTTTTCAACGGCGACGAACTGCTGTACCTGATGGTGGCGGAACGCATCGGACGGGGCGAGAAGCCAGTGGGGGTAGTCGGCACGCTGATGACCAACAAAGCCGTCGAAGTCGCCCTGCGCAAACTCGGCGTCGAATTCGTACGCACCAAGGTCGGCGATCGCTATGTGCTGGAAGAACTCGAAAAGCGCGGCTGGTTGCTGGGTGGGGAAGGCTCGGGCCATTTGCTCGCCCTCGATCGGCATACGACAGGCGACGGCATCGTCAGCGCGCTGCAGGTGCTGCAAGCCTGCGTGCGTAGCGGAAAGACGGTCGCACAGTTGCTGGAGGGTGTGACGCTCTTTCCGCAGACGCTGATCAACGTGCGGGTCGCTCCCGGGCAGGACTGGCAGACCAATGCGGCGCTCGCGAAAGAAAGCGAACGCGCTGAAGCGAAGTTGGGCGACGCCGGTCGCGTGCTGATTCGCGCCAGTGGTACGGAGCCCGTCGTGCGCGTGATGGTCGAGGCGCGCAACGCGCAAGACGCCGAAAGCTTTGCGCGGCGCATTGCCGCCACACTGGAAACCGCCGATTGAGCACGCAGATCGTGCCGTTGGTGAATGCCGTGCACGCAAGTGACGGGCACAGCTTCTCCAAATTTACAGAGCCGTCGATCACGCTCATAGCGGGAATCGGAGTCGCCGGAGATGCGCATGCCGGCCTGACCGTCAAGCATCGCTCTCGCGTTGCCAGAGATCCACATGCGGTCAACTTGCGGCAGGTTCATCTGCTGCACGCCGAGTTGTTCGATGAGTTGATCGAGGCGGGATTCGCGGTGTTTCCGGGCGACCTCGGAGAGAACATCACGACGCGCGGGATCGATCTGCTGGCACTGCCGAGCGGCGCACGCCTGGTGATCGGGCGCAGTGCTGTGGTCCAAGTCACCGGGCTGCGCAATCCATGCAGTCAACTTAATCGATTTCAGCCGGGGCTCATGACTGCGACGTTGGGCAAGGATGCCGACGGTCGTCTGGTCCGCAAGGCGGGAGTGATGTCGATCGTCGTGGCGGGCGGCGAAGTGCGCGCAGGCGATCCGATCGGCATCGAATTGCCCGCAGGCAAACTGAAACGATTGGAGCCGGTGTGATCGAAGTTTTCATTGCGGACTACCGCATTCCGGCACAGATCGCAGCAGTCGTCAGCCTGTTGGACAGCTACGCACGCGATCCTGCGGGAGGTAACGTTGGATTGGCCGAAGACATCAAGCAGGACCTTCCTGCAGCCTTGGCCGCGCGGCCGCAGATGTTCAGTGTGCTGGCTTTTGACGACGGTGAACCGATCGGGCTGGTCAACTGCATAGAAGGTTTCTCAACCTTTGCATGCAAACCATTGGTCAACGTGCACGACGTCGTCGTGTTGGAGAGCCATCGCGGCCGGCACATCGTGCATCGCATGTTCGCTTGCGTAGAGGCCGAGGCGCGCACGCGTGGCGCCTGCAAACTCACGCTCGAGATGCTATCGGGCAACCAGCCAGCCCTGCGCGCGTACGAGCGCGAGGGCTTTGCTGCGTTTCAGCTCGATCCGTCCTTCGGCACGGCACTTTTTCTACAAAAGAGGCTGTAGAAGAAGGCTTGTCGATCAGCGGCGCGACGGTTAGAAGCGCGTGACCGGCGCTTCGATGTCGCGCTTTTCCACCGCGTACTTGCCCAACTCCCACTTCGCGATCGCATTGCGGTGCACTTCGTCCGGACCGTCCGCAAAGCGCAGCGTACGCGCGCCAGCATAGGCGTAGGCGAGCGGAAAGTCGTCGCTCATGCCGCCGCCGCCGTGAACCTGCATGGCCCAGTCGATGACCTGGCACGCCATCGTCGGTGCCACGACCTTGATCATCGCGATCTCGTTGCGGGCGACCTTGTTGCCTGCCGTGTCCATCAGCCAGGCGGCCTTCAGCGTGAGCAGCCGGGCCATGTCGATCTTGCAACGCGCTTCGGCGATGCGTTCTTGCGTGACGGTTTGCGACGCAACGGTCTTGCCAAAAGCCACACGCGAAGAAGCGCGCTTGCACATCAGCTCGAGCGCGCGTTCCGCCAGGCCGATCAGTCGCATGCAGTGGTGAATGCGTCCGGGGCCAAGGCGACCCTGGGCGATCTCGAAGCCGCGGCCTTCACCGAGCAGAATATTGTCGATCGGCACACGCACGTTCTCGAACGTCATCTCGACGTGGCCGTGTGGCGCATCGTCGTAGCCCATCACGTTGAGCGGTCGAACGATCTTGATGCCCTTGGCGTCGGCGGGCACGATCACCATGCTCTGCTGCGAATGCTTCGCGGCTTCGGGATCGGTTTTGCCCATGGTGATGAACACGGCGCAACGCGGATCGGCCGCGCCGGAAATCCACCACTTGCGGCCGTTGATGACATAGTCGTTGCCATCGCGCTCGATGCGGGTTGCGATGTTTGTGGCATCGCTGGACGCGACGTCGGGTTCGGTCATTGCAAAGGCTGAACGGATCTGACCCTCGAGCAGTGGCTTGAGCCAGCGTGCCTTGATATCTGTCGAGCCGTAGCGCGCAATGGTTTCCATGTTGCCGGTGTCGGGTGCCGAGCAATTGAAAGCTTCGCTCGCCCATGGCACCGCGCCCATGATTTCGGCCAGCGGCGCGTATTCCTGATTGGTCAGGCCCGCGCCGTCATAGCCAGAAGCCGACGCGCTGTCGACTGGCAGGAACAGGTTCCAAAGGCCTTGGGCCTTGGCTTTTTCCTTCACCTTTTCAACCGTTTTGAGAGCCGTCCACCGCTTGCCGGCTGCGGTGTTGGCGGCCAGTTCGGCGGTGTACTCGGACTCGGCCGGGTAGATGTGTTCCTGCATGAACGCGCTGACGCGCTTTTGCAGTTCCTTGGTTTTGGAGGAATACTCGAAGTCCATCTTTTGTCTCCTTGGGTAAATAGGGTGGTCAGGCGCGCTGTGCGAAGTCCCAGGCCATCTCGGCCATGGGGCGGGCGCCGCGGGCAGACGCTACGGCTTGCTCGCTCGATGCGGTGCCGGCCTCGACCCGCTTCGCGATGCCTTGCAGGATGGCCGCCATGCGGAACAGGTTGTAGGCCTGGTAGAAGTTCCAGTCCTCTGCGAGCGCCTCGGGTGTAGTGAACTGCGTGCGCTTGCAATAACTCGCGATGTACTCTTCCTCGGTCGGAATGCCCATGCTCTTGTGGTCCAGCCCGCCGATACCGCGGAACGAGCCCGGCGAAATGTGCCAGGACATGCAGTGGTAGCTGAAGTCGGCAAGAGGATGGCCCAGCGTCGAAAGCTCCCAATCGAGCACGGCAATGGCACGTGGCTCTTTGGCGTCGAACATGAGGTTGTCGAGACGGTAGTCGCCATGCACGATGGAGATCATCTTTTCGTCACGCGCGCTTGCGGGGATATGTGTCGGGAGCCAATCCATCAGGCGCGCCATGGCATCGATAGGTTGCGACATCTCGCCCTTGCCATCGGCGGAAGCCACGTACTGCTTGCTCCAGCGGCCTATCTGACGCTCGAAGTAATTGCCTGGCTTGCCGTAGCCAGCCAGCCCACGCTCGGCGAACTTGACGGTGTGCAAAGCGGAGATCACGCGGTTCATCTCGTCGTAGATTGCACTGCGATCAGCGTTGCTCATACCGGGCAAAGATTGATCCCACAGCACGCGTCCGGCCATGAACTCCATGACATAGAAAGCGCGACCGATCACGCCTTCGTCTTCGCACAGGCAGTACATGCGTGGCACCGGCACATCTGTGCCTTGCAAACCGCTCATGACTTTGTATTCGCGTTCGACCGCGTGCGCCGAAGGCAGCAACTTGGCGACCGGGCCCGGCTTGGCGCGCATCACGTAGCTCTGGGATGGCGTCAGTAGTTTGTACGTCGGGTTGGACTGCCCGCCCTTGAACATCTCGATGGTCAGTGGGCCCTTGAAGCCGTCGAGGTTCTTCTCGAGCCACGCGGAAAGTGCGTCGATGTCGGGGGCATGCTGTGGGGACACCGCGCGGGTGCCGATGAAGTTACTGAAGTCCTGGGTCATGGCGCGCTCAAACGTCGGCTTCGGAAATGCGCATCAGCGCGGGACGGTCGAGCACCACGAGGCCACCTGGCTCGATCCGGATGACGTCCTCGCGCTCCATCGCCTTCAACTCCTGGTTGACGCGCTGACGCGATGCACCGAGCAATTGCGCGAGCTCTTCCTGTGCGAGGTGAAGACCGATGCGCATCTGGTTGCCGTCCGACAAGCTTGCGACCCCATAGCTGCGCACGAGGTGAATGAGCTGCTTGGCCAGCCGCGCACGCAAGGGCAGGGTGTTGAGGTCTTCCACCAGGCCGAACAACTGGCGGATGCGCCGCGCCTGCAGCCGCATTAAGGCTTCGTACAACTCGACGTGCGCCGCGAGGATCTTCTGGAAGTCGGCGCGCGCAACATTGAGCGTCGTGGTGTCGCCATGCGCGTACGCATCGTGCGTGCGCCGGTCCCCGTCGAACATCGCCACGTCGCCGAACCAGATGCCCGGCTCGACGTAAGTCAGCGTGACTTGCTTGCCAGACACCGCTGTCGAGCTGACGCGCACAGCGCCCTTGGCGCAGGCGATCCACTGCTCTGGCGGATCCCCGCGTGCAGCAAGTAGTTCGCCGTCTTTGTAGCGTTTGACGAAAGCGCATCGGAGGATGTCGTGGCGTAAAGAGGGGGAAAGGGAGGAGAACCAGCGACCGTTGTTGATCGCTTCACGTTCTTCGATGGTAAGAATGGGGTCGTCCATTGGTCTGTCCTGTCGGCGACTGAAAGGCTGAGGGTTGTCACGGGAGTGACCGGACCCAATCAAGGGTACTGCGGCGTCTCTTTGGCAAGGAAGGCGGCGATGCCGATGCCGGCGTTCGGATGATGCAGGTTGCGCACGAACTGATCGCGCTCGGCAGAAAGCTGTGACGACAAAGTCGCTCCGCGTCCATCGCTGAGCAGCTCCTTGATGCTGGCCAACGCATTCGGTGCCCGCGAGTTCAAACGTTCTGCGAGCGCCAGGGCTGCAGCCAACGCCTGGCCGCTTCCAGCGAGTTCGTTCACCAGGCCGAGCGCATGGAGGCGTTCGGCTGCTATGCGTTGGCCACCCATCAACCATTCGCTCGCCAATTGCCGAGGCAACAGTTGGGCAAGATGCCAGCTCAAGCCGCCGTCGGGAGACAAGCCGATGTTGCTGTACGACGCTGCGAACACCGCGTCGCGTGCAGCGACGACGAAGTCGCATGCCAGCGCCAGCGAGAACCCGGCTCCCGCGGCCGCGCCTTCCACCGCGGCGATCACCGGCTTGGGAAACGTGCGGATCGAGTCGATCCAGTTGTGCAAGCCTTCTATGCTTTCCGCCTGCACGGATGGTTCTCGATCGCGGTTGGCAGACAGGCGCTGCAGCGAGCCGCCGGCGCAGAACCATGCGCCCTCGCCGACGATCACGACGCTGCGGATTTCATCGCTGCTTTCGGCGCCGTTGAGTGCTTCGATGCCTGCGGCATAGATCTCCGGACCGAGCGCATTGCGTTGCGACGGATTCGAGAGCGTCAGCACCATGGTGCGGCCTTCGCTCGTACTCTTGAGTTCAGCGGTCATCGGGTCAGTTCTCACTCTTCTTCATGGAGCAGGCTCAGGCCGAGTGCGCCGCGGCGACGCAGCCACGGGCTCGGTCGATAACGCGGATCGCCGTAGACCGTCTGCAGGTTGAACAGCACTTCGAGCATGTTCGTCGGGCCGTACAGATTGCCCATGGCCAGGGGACCTTGCGGATAGCCCAGGCCGAGCTTCACCGCTGTCTCGAGATCGGGTGGCGAGCAGACGCGCTGCTGGCACATGTCGGCAGCGATGTTGACGATGGTGCCGATCACGCGCTGGGTGACGAAGCCGCCACTGTCGCGGATCACGCTCACCGGCTTGCTATCGCGTGAGAAGAGCGCATGCGCCGTGTCGCGCATGTCGCGCCGCGTGGCGGGGTTGGTCGCAATCACGCGGCGCTTCGTGGCAGCGTCTTCGATCATCAGGTCAATGCCGATGGTGCGCGTGGCGTCGAGGCGTTCCACCGCTGCGACGGTGGTCACGTCGAAGCCCAGCGGCGCGACCACGATGAGCGCCGCGGAGGAAGGTGTCGCACCGCTTTCGAGTTGGGCGCCGAGCGCATGAATGAGCTTGAGCAGGTCGGCGCGGCGTGCGGCGCGGGGCGACACCCAGACGGCCGGCGTCGCATCGATCACCGGTACGGGCGGTTCCGCTGCTTGCTGCATGACGCCATCGACATAGCGATAGAAACCCTCGCCGGTCTTGCGGCCGAGCGCGCCGGCAGCAAGACGCTGCGCAGTGATCACGCTCGGGCGAAAGCGCGGCTCCTCGTAGTACTGGCGGTAGATCGATTCCATGACCGGATGCGAGACGTCGAGCGCGGTCAAATCCATCAGTTCGAACGGCCCGAGGCGAAAGCCAGCCTGGTCTTTCAGGATGCAGTCGATGGTCGCGAAATCGGTGACGCCTTCACCCACGATGCGCAGGGCCTCAGTACCGAAACCGCGGCCGGCATGGTTGACGATAAAGCCTGGCGTGTCGTTCGCCCGCACCGCGCTGTGGCCCATTTGCACGGCATAACCGGCCAGGCGGTCGCAAATTGCGGAGTCGGTCTTGAAGCCTGCAATGACTTCGACCACCTTCATCAGTGGCACCGGATTGAAAAAGTGGAAGCCCGCCATGCGCTGCGGGTGTGCCATCACCGCAGCGATAGCCGTCACCGACAACGACGAGGTGTTGGTCGCCAGCGTTGCGCCAGGTGCCACCACCGCTTCGAGATCCTTGAAGAGCGCTCGCTTGACGCCCAGGTCTTCGACGATGGCTTCGATCACCAAGTCGCAATCGGCAAGTTGTTGCATCGACGACACAGGATGAACCCTTGCGATGAGGGCATCGCGTGTGGCTTCGTCGAGTTTTCCTTTTTCGTGCAATTTTTGCCATTGGGCGACAAGCGCCTCCTTCGCGCGCTCCGCTGCGCCATCGAAACTGTCCAGCACGAGCACTTGGCTTCCGGCTTGTGCCGCGATTTGTGCAATGCCCCGGCCCATGGCGCCGGCGCCGACCACGCCGATCTTGGAAAAATTCACACTCATTTGATAATTGTCTCCATAGGGAATTTTCGACTCTGACGCACGTGTCAGAATGTGTCTACTTTCGATTGCTTTTGGGCTCATTTTGCAACTCCGACGCATCGCAGCCGCTCTGATTTCTATCGGGGTTGCGCTCCCATCATTCGCTTTGACGATCGGTCGTCCTCAAGGGTCGACGTGGATCGGCAAGCCTGTAGATCTCGTCATTCCGCTCACCCTCGAAGAGGGCGATGGCGGGGATTCGCTATGCCTGGGAGCAGAGGTTCTGCAAGGCGACACGCGGATAGACGACAAACGCGTAACTGTATCCCTCGAACCGGGCAGCAGCGCCGCTACGCCTCGTATGCATGTCAGATCGACGGTGATCGTCGACGAGCCGGTCGTGACGGTTGCAGTGAGCGCAGGGTGCGCCACCCGCTCCACGCGCCGCTACGTACTGCTTGCCGATGTGCCTGCGGATATCGCGGTGCCTGGCGTAACGACTTCGCCCGGCGGGCGCTCGTCGAGCAATGGCTCGACCGGAAGTTCAGCGTTCTCCTCCTCGGACAGCAGATTCGGCGGCGACTCGAATGGATCGTTCAACGGTGCGACATCCGGTGCAGCAACAGCGCGCCGCAGTGCCGCGCCACGCGTCGTCCGTCCTCGCGATCCTGACGCCGTGGCTGCAGCACCGCGTCGGCCCGCACCGGCCAAACCGCCGGCGCCTTCACGTCGCGTCGTGGTCGCTGCCGCACCTGTTGCACCCCCCGCGGCATCACCCGTCGCGCCTCGCACGCCTGCAGCAGCCGCAACCGCTGCTGCTGCTGATGCAAAACCTGCCGCGAGCGTTGGCCCGCGCCTGCAACTCGACGCGATGGAGCCAACAGCGGCACGCGACCCGGGCCTGAAGGCTTCTCCCGAACTGATAGCACCGCCCGTTGAAGATCCTGCCAAGCGTGCCGAAGCTGCCGCGCTTTGGAAGGCCGTTGGTACGCCTTCCGAAGATGCCCAACGCGATGCTCAGCGCATGCAAACGCTCGAAGCGACGTTGACTGCCTTGCGCGAGCAGACCGCTCAAAACCAGCGCACGCTGCTCGAAATGCGGCAGGAGCTTGCGGCTGCCCGCGACAGCCGCTACCGCAACCCGCTTGTCTACGCGTTGATCGCTTTGTTGCTGCTGGCACTGATCGGCATGCTGTTGCTGTGGCGCCTAGCCAAACGAGCCGCAGCGCCTGCATGGTGGGGCGAAGCGCCGGCCGCTGGCGGACGGGCACCCGACGAACCGGGTGCAGGCGGCATGCCTCGCAGCGCTGGCCGGTTGCCAGAGCCACGCGCATTTCCGACGCGTCAGGTTGCCGCGGCGTCACGCCCCGCGCCGCTCGACGACATCGAGCCCGCCTATCTCAGCGGCTACGGCTCGCTGGAAAACACAGTGGTTCGCACGCCTGATGGTGCGCCAGTGCGCCCAGTTAACACCGAGGAGTTGTTCGACGTGCAGCAGCAGTCGGACTTCTTTTTGTCATTAGGGCAGCACGACCAGGCCATCGCCGTATTGAGCGAACACATCGCCGACAACCCGGGCACCAGCGCATTGGCGTACCTCGATTTGCTGCGCATCTTCCACTCGCTCGGACGGCGCGATGACTACGCGCGCCTGCGCCATGAGTTTGAGCGCGCCTTCAATGCCGACGTGCCGGAATTCGACAAATTCTCGGAAGCCGGACGCGGCCTCGAACACTATCGCAGCACGCTGGCACGCATCGAGTCGCAGTGGCCGGCACCTGGTACGCTGGCATTGATCGAAGAGCTGGTGTTCCGCAAACCCGGAACGCATGGCGACGAAGCGTTCGACCTGGCCGCATATCAAGAGCTTCTGTTGCTGTATTCGGTGGCAAAGGAAGTCATCGACCCAGACAGCGCGCCGCCAGCGCCCGTCACTCCGCTGTCGTTCGTCGATACCTTCGGCCACGAGCTCGAGCCGACGATGCCGGCACCGATCGATCGCGAAATTCCAACCCGCGAGATGCCACTCGACACTCTCGAAGCGGGGTCGCCACCCGATGCTATCGAGGGTGCGCCGACGTTGCCGGATTCGATCTATGGCGGCATCGACGACGGGTTGCAGCACAACACGGCGTATGTTCAGGCGCCCACCACTTTGCCCCCTGCTGCCGTTCCGCCAGCGGCGCGCCCACGCGCTCCGCATCGTCCGGGTGTCGATCTGGACCTGGCCGAGTTCGACAAGACGGCCTACGAAACGATGCCGGCACCCATCGAGGTATCCGCTCCGACGGCAGAGCGTGAGAAAAATCCGCACATCATCGACTTTGATCTTTTTGATCCGGCAACCGAGGCCGAAATCGCGCCGAAGAAGTCGCCAGACACAAAACGCTGAGGTCAGGCTCGGGGCCTCGGCGTTTTACGCCGTGACGACAGGCCTCTGAGCGCGATCGACCAAAAAGCTCAGTAGCATCGCGGCCAGCACCGTCGCGAGGCCGACCCAGTGCATGGAATCGATCGCGTCATGTGCAAGCATCCAGCCGCCAGCGCCAGCACCCACTGCCTGACCGATGTAGATGCCGGAGCTGTTAAGCGCGACAGAGCCGGGCGCAAGTGTCGGTGCCAAGCCCACCAAGCGCGCTTGCTGCGCTGAGTTGGCAGCAAAGCAGCCCAGACCCCAAGGCACCAGAACCAGGGCCATCGATGCCATGGTCATCCCCAGCGGCCAGAGCAGCAGGCTCACCGCGATCATCGCTGTGGTGAGCATGACCATGCGCCCCGTGCCCAGCCGATCGATGTTCCGGCTGACCAGTACGTTGCCGATGAGACCGCATGCGCCAAACCATGCCCACATGAGGCTGAGCGATGTCGCGTCCGCGTTCAGTGTCAGCTTCAAGATCGGGGCGAAGTAGCTCGACAACACGAATTGCCCGACGCCCTGCAATGCGGTGACCGACACCACGCCCATGAGGATCGGACTCTTCAAGACGCGCCCCCAGGCTGCGCGTGACAAGGCGGCCGGATGAATGTGGGCCGGCAGAGTGAACCAGATGCCGATCGCGCTTGCAACCGAGAGCGCCGAGATGACCATGAAGGCGCTGCGCCAGCCGAAGTGACCTCCAATGAGCGCGCCGATGGGAAGGCCCAGCACGGACGCCATCGACCAGCCGAGAAAAACGAAGGTGACGGCCCTGCCGCGCTGCTCGGGCCGTACGAGCAGGCCAGCGCAGGCAGCCGACTGCGCAGTGAAAATCGCAGGCGCGATCACCGTCAGTGTGCGCACCAGCAGCAAACCACCAAAGTCGCTCGTCAGCGCGCCGACGGCATGGCCAGCCGCATACCAGAGCATGGTGCAGGCGAGGAGCACGCGGCGGTCCCACCCGGCGAACACGGCTGCCAGCAGCGGTGCGCCGAGGCACATCACGATGGCCGCCACCGTGATGAGCTGCCCGGCCGTCGCTGCGCTAACCGCCAGCGACGCGCTGATCTCGTTGAGCGTGCCGGGCACCACCATGACCCCGGTGCCGATGACGAAGTTACCGGCAAGCAGAGCCCATAGCGCGCCTGGGAGCGGCGGGCGCACCGCCGATGTCAACGTCGAACCTGCAGCGCGCCCGGGTTGACGATGTTGGTCGGGTTGCCCTTGATAAAGCTCACAACGTTGTCGAAAGCCTGACCGAAATAGAGCTCGTAGCTGTCTTGCTCGACATATCCGATGTGCGGCGTGCAGATGCAATTCTCGAGTCGCAGCAGAGCATGTCCTTGCAGCGGTGGCTCGCTTTCGAAAACGTCGATAGCGGCAAGCCCGGGACGGCCGCGATTGAGCGCAGCCAGCAAGGCGTCGGGCTCGACCAGTTCAGCGCGCGAGGTGTTGACGAAGAGGGCGGTCGGCTTCATGCGAGACAAGTCCTCCAGCTTGACGGCACCGCGCGTCTCTTCGTTGAGCCGTAGGTGGACCGACAGCACGTCTGCGGCCATGAAGAAGGCCTCCCGGCTCGGCGCGACCTGAAAGCCATCGGAGCGCGCCTTGGCGCAGCTGGCCTCACGGCCCCAGATCACCACCTGCATACCGAATGCCTGGCCGTAGCGCGCGATCAGTTGACCGATACGGCCGTAGCCCCAGATGCCGAGCGTCTTGCCCTTCAGCACCGAGCCGAGGCCGAAATTGGCCGGCATCGATGCCGATTTAAGGCCTGACTGCTGCCACGCGCCGTGCTTCAGGTTGCTGATGTACTGCGGCAGACGGCGCATCGCCGACATGATGAGCGCCCAAGTCAGCTCGGCCGGGGCCAGTGGCGAGCCGGAACCTTCTGCCACCGCAATACCTTGCTCGCTGCACGCGGTGACGTCGATGTGACTGCCGACGCGGCCGGTCTGCGAAATCAGTTTGAGCTTGGGCAGCTTCTCGACCAGCTGCCGCGATATCTGCGTCCGCTCGCGAATGAGCACGATCACATCGGCGTCTTTCAAGCGCACCGAAAGCTGTCCGATGCCTTTGACGGTGTTCGTATAAACCTTGGCTGCGTAGGCGTCGAGTTTGGCGGCGCAGCGCAGCTTGCGCACCGCGTCCTGGTAGTCGTCGAGGATCACAATGTTCATGGCGTGCCATTGTGCCTCGCGTCATCGGCCTTAACAGGCAGTCGACGTCGTTGTCGCCACGGAAGGCGGCAACGAAATGTTCGTCAGTGAAGTCGATGGCGACCGTCGACTGTCTCGGCAGCCTCGAGTGCGGCCAGTCGATCGAGTTCGGCGCACACGTCCGCTATGCGACCCGAAATCACCACGCGGCCCGTGCGACGACCGGGCTCCTGCGGGTCAACGACACGCACCACGCGCAGCGGACGCGACGGCGAAACGGCGCTTGCGCAACCCGGCTCCGCCGCCCGCGAACCACATGACGGCCTGACCGCGACATAGCGCAAGCCGGTCGCGTTTCTGCGCGGCGATGCGGCGAGCCCTCTATTGGGCAACCAGCGATCGGCCAGCAACTGCATCGGCATCCATAGGTCGGCGAAGAGGTCTGAAAAAGTAAGCGAAGCGAGTCCCATGCGATCTCCAAATAGGTCAGAGGTTGAACACAGGCAGGATTGCTTGAACGGCTGTGCCAGGGTGATGGCTCTTCGCCATACGCCCGCCACCTGTCGCAGCCGGTTTTTGCGCGCTGAATGCGCGTAAGAAAGGTGCTACCTCACATCAGCATCGTGTTGCGGATGAGGCCAACGGCGAGACCTTCGATCTCGAAAGGTTCGCCAGGCTGCACGATGATGGTTGGATAATCTGGATTCTCGGCGTGTAGCTCGATGACTTGCTTGTTGCGGCGCAAACGTTTGACGGTCACTTCATCGCCCAGTCGCGCCACCACTATCTGCCCGTTACGCGCCTCCTTGGTGGACTGCACAGCCAGCAGGTCGCCATCCATGATCCCGGCGTCGCGCATCGACATGCCGCGGACCTTGAGCAAATAGTCGGGCTGCCGCTGGAACAGCGTGTTCTCGACGTAGTAGGTTCGATCGACATGCTCTTGCGCGAGGATGGGCGAACCGGCGGCTACGCGACCAATCAGCGGCAGCGCCAGTTGAGCCATGCCCGGCAGTGAAAGCGAAAACTGGTTGTTGCGCGACTCGTTGAGCGAACGGAGCGCATCGCCCCGAAGCCGGATGCCGCGCGACGTGCCACTGATGAGGTCGATGACGCCCTTGCGTGCCAAGGCCTGTAAGTGCTCTTCTGCCGCATTGGCCGATTTGAAGCCGAGTTCGGTTGCGATTTCTGCACGGGTGGGCGGCGCACCAGTGCTCGCGATGGCGCTCTGGATAAGGTCCAGAATTTGTTGCTGGCGGGCGGTAAGCTTCACTGCGAATTGCATGGGAACTCCTTGCGGCACTGGTTGAATGTCCAGTAGCTGTATTTTTAAACAGTTTTTCAAAGTTTGCAAGCAATGATGAAGTCAGAGCAATCGGAAGTGCGTCGCCTTGTGGTGCTGGGCACCGGGGGCACGATCGCCGGCCGTGCGGCATCCGCTGGGGACAACCTCGGCTACACCGCGGGCGAGGTGGGCGTCGCAGATCTGCTCGCTGGGATTGGAGCGCCATCTGGCGTGACGCTAGTTGCCGAACAGGTCGCGCAGCTCGACAGCAAGGACATGAGCTTCGATGTGTGGCACCAGCTGGCGCAACGATGCATGCATTGGTCGAACGTGCCCGACGTGATCGGCATCGTCATCACGCACGGCACCGACACGCTCGAAGAGACAGCGTTTTTTTTGCACTCTGTGTTGCCTGCGGAGAAGCCCGTGGCGCTGACTTGCGCTATGCGCCCGGCCTCCGCACTCGCGCCCGATGGTCCGCAAAATGTGCGCGATGCGATTGCCGTAGCAGCGACCGCGGGCGCCCGCGGCGTGACCGTGGTGTGTGCAGGCACCATTCACAGCGCCATCGATGTCCAGAAGGTACACACCTACCGGCTCGATGCCTTCGCGTCCGGGGATGCCGGGCCGCTTGGCTATGTGGAAGAAGGGGCGGTGCGCCGCCTCCGTGACTGGCCGGGCGCCCTTGACGCCAATGCCGGTACTGCCGGCCTCGACGCAGCAATCAAACTCAAAGTGATCAGCACGGACGTCGAATGGCCGCGTGTGGAGATCATCATGAGCCACGCGGGTGCGACCGGTGCAGTCATCGATGCGCTGATGGCGCATGGCGCGGAGGATGCGGCCGGTCCGGTCCGCGGCCTCATCCTCGCTGCGACGGGCAACGGCACGCTGCACCACGCGATCGAAGCGGCCGCGGCTCGAGCGCACGCGGCCGGCATCGAAATTCGCCGTGCAACACGCTGCGTCAACGGCCGCATCCTGCCGCGCGGTGACGACACGTGGCCCGACGCCGGCGGCTTGTCCCCGGTCAAAGCACGCATCGCGTTGATGCTTGAGTTGATGTTGGCTTCGCCACCTGTTTCGGCTTGAGGTGGCCTGGGGCTCAACCCATCAAAGGCGCAAAAAAAGCCGCCGCAGCGACTTGCTCGTTCGCCTCGAAGGCCACCTCAGCTGCTCAAAGCAGTCAGCGCGCGTTGCGTGATTTCGTCAACCGAGCCCACGCCACTGATGGCGCGGTATTTTGGCGCTGCCGTCGGATCAGACTTGGCCCAAGTCGCGTAATAGTCGACCAGCGGTCGCGTTTGCTCGCTGTAGACGTCGAGCCGCTTGCGGACGGTTTCTTCCTTGTCGTCTTCGCGCTGGATGAGTTCGTCGCCCGTAACGTCGTCGTGCCCAACGCGCTTCGGCGGGTTGAACTTGACGTGGTAGGTACGGCCTGAGGCCGGGTGCGATCGGCGACCGCTCATGCGATCGATGATGTCCGAGAAAGGCACGTCGATTTCAAGGACGTAGTCGAGCTTGACGCCCGCTGCACGCATCGAATCTGCTTGCGGAATGGTGCGCGGGAAGCCGTCGAACAAAAAGCCGTTGGCGCAGTCGGGTAATGCCAGCCGCTCCTTTACCAGGTTGATGATGAGGTCGTCGCTCACCAACGCACCCGACGCCATGACCGCCTTGGCCTGCAAACCGAGCGGCGTGCCGGCCTTGACGGCAGCCCGCAGCATGTCGCCGGTCGAGATTTGCGGAATGGCGTACTTCTGGCAGAGGAAGGCGGCTTGCGTGCCTTTGCCTGCCCCGGGGGCGCCCAACAAAATCAGTCTCATGGTGTCCTCGGAAGGTTCTTGGAATTTGTGTCGCGCCAAGCCTGCCGAGGCGTCGATCTACGGGGCAATGCCGGGCGGAGTCGGGTCGAGGATAGCATGCGACTTCGTGCTGAAATGCCGGCAAATCCCGCTTGCAGTTGCGGTCGCGATCAGGCTTTTTCAAAGATCGCGCGTACGCGCTGCAAGTCTTCAAGCGTATCGACGCCGGGACCCGGCGCCTGCTGCGAGACATGAACTGCGATCCGGTGTCCGTGCCACAGAACGCGCAGTTGTTCGAGTGCCTCGATGGCCTCGATCGGCGCTGGAGGCAGGCTTGGAAAGCGTTTCACGAAACCGGCCCGGTAGCCATAGATGCCGATGTGCCGCAAAGGCGGTGGCGTCGGCATCGCGGGGGTGGTGACCTTGCCATTTTGGCCGCCCTGGCCGGCGCCGTCTCTCCACCAAGGAATCGGCGCGCGGCTGAAGTACATCGCAAACCCTTTGGCGTCGAGCACCGCTTTCACGACATTGGGATTCACGAAATCTGCAGGGTCATCAATCGCGTGCACCGCAGTGCTCATCGGCGCATCAGGGTTGGCGGCGAGCGTCTCTGCCACCGCATCGATCAACGATGGATCGATCAGCGGCTCGTCGCCTTGCACGTTGACCACGATCGCGTCGTCTGCGAGCCCGAGTTGAATGCAAGCCTCGGCCAGCCGGTCGCTTCCGCTGGGGTGGTCGGCGCTGGTCAGCAGCGCGAGGATGCCGTGGGCTTCGCAGGCGGCCACGATGCTCGGATGATCGGCTGCGACCACCACGCGATCGGCGCGCGACGATCGCGCTCGCTGCGCGACCCGCACGACCATCGGCAAACCGGCGATGTCCGCCAGAGGTTTGTCTGGCAGGCGGCTGGAGGCAAGGCGTGCCGGGATCAAGACTATGAAAGCGGCGTTGGCCGTTGGCGCGGGCACCGGCTCAGCAAAGTGCTCAATCACCGGCGCAATAACGGGCTCAAGAGACGACTGACCGGCCGGCTGAGTCAAAGCCCAAGCTCTTCATCCGACAAGGTTCTGGCTTCGTCTTCGAGCAGCACGGGAATCCCGTCGCGCACCGGGTAGGCCAGACGCGCGCTGCGCGACGAAAGCTCCTGCTTGTCGGCGTTCCATGTCAGCGGGCCCTTGGTCACGGGGCAAACGAGCAGTTCAAGCAGCTTGGTATCCATCGACCGATGATAGCTTTGCATCGAGCGCTGCGAAGAAGCCGGGTTCAGGCGTGAAGACCAGCGGCACGGCAAACGCTTCCGGCGTCGAGCGCCAAAGTTTCAATGCGTCTTTTTCCGTGCAAAGGAGCCGGGTTGCACGTGGCTGCGCCCAGACCCAGCCCTTAAAGTCGTGATGGTCGGGCAGCGCGATCCGCTGTGCGATCCGCACGCCACGGGCTGCCAGCATGTCGAAGAACGCGTCGGGGCGGGCGATGGCCGCTACGGCATCGACCTCCAGACCGGCGAGGTCGGCGAGCGGCGTGCGCATTTCGTTGCTCTGCACTACGTCGCTGCCCAATTCGCGGGTGGCCTTGAAGCCGGCAAACGCAGGACGCGTTCCCGTATGCAGCACCAGGTCGCATCGCCGCGGCCACGTTTCCCGCAGTGGGCCTGCAGGCAGCAGCCAGCCGTTGCCGACACCGCGATCGTCGAACACGCAGATTTCGATGTCGCGTGCGAGCGCCAAATGCTGCAGGCCATCGTCGCTGACGATCACCTGTATGCCGGGATGGCGCGCCAGCAGCGTCTGTGCCGCTACGACGCGTCGTCTTGCCACGACCACTGGCGCGCCGGTCGAACGCCGTATTAACGCGGGTTCGTCGCCCACTTCGGCAGGATCGGAGTCGTTCGAGACTTCGCGGCAATCGGTCGTGTTCCGACCGTAGCCGCGCGACACCACGCCGACGCACAAGCCCTGGCTTTGCAGATGTCTGACGATTGCCATGACAACAGGCGTTTTGCCCGAGCCGCCCGCAATCACGTTGCCGACGACGATCACCGGAACGCCAACGCGCGTGGTCTTCAAAACCCCGAAGCGAAAGAGCAGGCACCGAAAGCCGGTGAGTACACCGTAAACCGCGGCCAGCGGCAGCAGCAGCCGCGCCAGTGCGCCGCGTCGCAGCCACTCGCGCTGCAGCTGCAGGCCAGTCTGCAAGGCTAGCGCCCCGCCTGCGCGGTCGATTGGGTTGCGAAGGTGATCTGCATAAGGCCAACGCGCCGTGCTGCTTCCATGACAGTGATGACCGCCTGGTGCGGCGACATCGCGTCCGCGCTGATGATGATGACGTTGTCCTTGGCTCCGTTACTCGCAGCAGCCAGCGCAGCCGCTACGCTTTCCACGCTGCGGTCGGGCAGGACATTCTTGTTGATCGAATAGCGACCATCCGCCGACACCGCAACGATCACTTCTTTCGGATAGTCGCGTTGCGCATCCGCATCCGCCACCGGCAACTTAAGTTGCATTTCGGTGAACTTGCTGTACGTCGTCGACAGCATCAGAAAAATCAGCACCACCAGCAACACGTCGATGAACGGAATCAGATTGATCTCCGGCTCATCGCGCGCGCCGTGTCGAAAGTGCATGCGTCCGGGCTTCATCGGTTACTTGCGCAGCGCGTTGAGGTGCCGCGCAAAGCGCTCGCCGGCAAGTTCGAGATTCAGCAAATACTCATCGACCCGGGTGCGAAAGTAGCGCCAGAAAATCAGTGTCGGAATGGCCACGATGAGGCCGAAGGCAGTGTTGTACAGAGCGATCGAGATGCCGTGGGCCAGCTGTGCCGGGTTGCCTGCTCCCACCGCCCCGCCGGCCGGCGATTGCGAGCCGAAGATTTCGATCATGCCGATGACCGTACCGAGCAGCCCGAGCAGCGGCGCTGCCGAAGCGATGGTCGCAAGTGCCGGCAACCAGCGTTCGAGCTTGTGAGCAACCATGCGACCGGACGCCTCCATCGCTGCCCGAAGATCGTCTTCAGTACAACGCGGATTCGCGTTCAGCGCACGAAAGCCGGCAGCCAGCACTTGGCCAAGAAACGAATTGTTTTCCAGCTTTGTCACCACGTCGGGCCCCGGGATCGAGGTCTGCGACACGGTAATGGCTTCGTCGAGCAGCTTTGGGGGCAGCACACGCGCGGTTTTCAGGCTGGTGAATCGTTCGATGACAAGCGCGAGCGCCAGTATTGAACAGGCGAGCAGCGGCCAGATTGGCCAGCCCGCAGCAACTATGATCGAAAACAAAGAACCCTCCGGCCCGTGGATTGCAAATGCGCGGCGATTATCCACCGAGCCCGCTTCACAAAGTGCAATGTGCTGCTGTAGGCGCCGACGCACAGATTCTGTGGATAACTTTGTGACTAACACCATGAGCAACCGATGCGAAACCACGCCCGCCGTGGCTTTCGCTGGATCGATTGAATTTTGAGCAGCTGTTTCTCCAATCGAATCAACGAGTTGCACCGCAACTCGCGCGGCTTGCTGGCCTGTCAGGCCTGTTTTCTGATCGCAATGTGGAATGTGGACGAGTCGATAAGCGGCACGGTGAATAGTGATGAGTGACGACGGACTTTTTTCGGCACCAGGTGGTCGGGTATGGGCCGTCGGCGCGCTGTGCCACGCCGTGGGCGACGCGCTCGAAGCGCGCTTCAACCCAGTGACCGTGCGCGGTGAAATTTCCGGTTTCACCAAGGCGTCGAGCGGTCACTGCTATTTCTCCTTGAAGGACGAATCTGGGCAACTGCGCAGCGCCATGTTCCGCCGCGCTGCGAGCCTGCTCGACTTTGTGCCGCGCGACGGTGATCAGGTCGAAGTGCGCGGCCGGCTTACCGTTTACGAACTGCGCGGCGACCTGCAGCTGGTGGTCGAAAGTCTGCGGCGTGCGGGGCAGGGTGCGCTCTTTGACCAATTTTTGCAGCGCAAAGCCAAGCTCGAACATGAAGGCCTTTTCGATCCGGCGCGCAAACGACCGCTGCCATCGATGCCCCGCGCCATCGGGTTGGTTACGTCGACGGGCGCTGCGGCCTTGCACGATGTCGTGACCGCACTGCGCCGTCGGGTACCGCACATACCGGTCGTGCTGTCGCCAGCCGCAGTGCAGGGAGCGAATGCGCCCGCCGAACTGGTTCGCGCGTTGCAGGCGCTCTACGCAATGCAGCCGCCGGTCGATGTCATCCTGATGGTGCGAGGTGGCGGTTCGATCGAAGATCTGTGGGCCTTCAACGATGAAACGCTGGCGCGCACCATCGTGCAGAGCCCGGTGCCGATCATCTGCGGCGTCGGTCATGAAACCGATTTCACCATTGCGGACTTTTGCGCCGACCTTCGTGCGCCGACACCTACTGCCGCCGCAGAACTTGTCGCCGCACCGCAGGAGCTGTGGCTCGGTGCGCTGGGGTTGATCGAGGAGCGGCTCGTCGGTGCGGTGGGCAGTCGCATCGATGTCTTGGACCAGCGTCTCGATTTGGCGGCCGGTCGTCTCGCACGTCCTTCGACCCTTGTCGCTCGGCAGAGGTTGCGGCTGACTTACCAGGCGCAGCGCTTGCACTATGCGGTGCTGTCTAAAACCCAGCGGGCGGGGGAGGTTCAAACCCGGCTGCGGGCGGATTTCCCGCAACAACTCAAGCGCAGTCAGGCGCAGCGGCGTGAGCGGCTGGAGCGCGTGGCCTCACGGTTGCGCCTGCTGGACCCGGCGCTGGTGCTGCAGCGCGGCTATGCATGGCTCACCGACACGGAAGGCCACGCCGTCACGAGCGTCTCGCAGCTCCACGTGGAGGACGCGGTTGAAGTACGACTTGCCGACGGTGCCGTCGACCTTGGCGTGACGGGCGTGCGGCCAACGGGCACGCGTCCGACACCACCGTCGTAATTCCTTTCTAGAATGCTTTATCCCACAACCAACCCGCGAGAAAAAAACATGGAACACGTTCTGCCACCCCTGCCATACCCAATGGACGCATTGGCTCCGGAGTACTCAAAAGAAACGTTCGAGTATCACTACGGCAAGCATCACAACGCCTACGTCGTGAACCTGAACAACCTGCAAAAGGGCACCGAGTTCGAGAGCATGACGCTGGAAGAGATCATCAAGAAGTCGAGCGGCGGCGTCTACAACAACTCGGCCCAGGTCTGGAACCACACGTTTTTCTGGAGCTGCATGAAGCCACAGGGCGGCGGCACCCCCACCGGCGCTTTGGCAAAGGCCATCGATGCCAAGTGGGGCGGCTACGACGCATTCAAGGAAGCCTTCGTGAAGTCAGCTGTCGGCAACTTCGGCTCTGGCTGGACGTGGCTTGTGAAAAAGCCTGATGGCTCGGTCGACATCGTCAATACCGGCGCTGCCGGCACACCGCTGACCACTGCCGACACGGCTCTTTTGACGGTCGATGTTTGGGAACATGCCTATTACATCGACTACCGCAACCTGCGCCCAAAATTCGTTGAGACGTTCCTGGCAAAGCTGGCGAACTGGGACTTCGCAGCAAAGAACTTCGGTTAAGCCAGTACTCTGCGGAGACAGTAAAAGCCGACTCGCGGGTCGGCTTTTTTGTGGGCGTCGCGTTGGCGGCGCCGCCGATCAACGCTGCATTTCGAACGGTGCTCCAGCGAGCTTGTTTCCTTTCTTCAGGTTCTTTTTGGCGAACCAGCCTTGGTTCATCTCAAGAACGTATCGGACCGGTTCTTCTGAGCAATGCGAGTCTTCGGTCTGCGGCTTCATGTCCGCCAGATTGACGATGCGCCCGTCATCGGCAACGAATGCCGCGGTCAGCGGCAAGATCGTGTTCTTCATCCAGAAGCACTGCGTCGCTGGTTGCTCGAAGATGAACAGCATCCCCTCCGCCTGGGGCATTTCCTTCCGGAACATCAGGCCGACCTCGCGCTGTTGAGGCGTCATCGCCAACTGTGTGTCTATCTGGTACATGCCGGCCGTGAGTTTGACGCGCCGGAGGTCGAGTTGCGGCTCTTGTGCCTGGGCAGGCAGAGCCAAGAACAGCGCCATGAAGGCAGACAGCGCGGGCAAGGCGACGAAACGCTGGAACATGAACAGGGACTTTCAAAACGCGAAGGCGCAATTCTCGGCGCAAACAAAAATGCCCGCAGGCGCGGGCATCGTCGGCAAGCGGTGAGGCTTACATCGCGTGGCGGCGAACGGCCTTGCGGTGGTGGTAATGACGAGCCATGACCTTGTGCTTCTTCATGTGATGCACCGGCGCGTGCGCCACTGTGTGGACATGCGCCATCGGAACGGCGACGTGAGCGGGAGCCTGGGCAAATGCGCCAGCAGAAAAGAGACCGGCGACGAGAACGGCAAGCAGCTTGTTCATGAGAAATCCTGTGAATCGTTGATTTAAGAACCCTCCCCCTGTGGAAGGACCCACGTTCAACGAATGCCATGCGTAGCGGTTGACACGTTTGCTCACAGCCCACGCGAAAAAAAAGCGCCCTAGGAGCGCTTCTTTCAATCCGGCGGGGAGCCGAATTAGTTGGGCGTGCCGCCCTGCGTGCTGCGGCGCTTCAGGCTGCCGTCCTTGTTGCGACGACGAGCATCGCGCGTTTCGGCGCGGGCTTCGCCGGCAGCAGCTGCCTTGCCGGTACCGATGGCACCGCCTTCGGCCGTCTTGGGTTCGTCGCCGCCTGGCGCCTTGACCATGCCAGCAGGACGCGCAGCGACCTTGGCTTCTGCTTTGGCAGCAGACTTGCCCTGGGCCGTGGGGTCGAGTTCGCCTGGCTTCGTGGCTTGGGCGTAGGCACCGGCTGCGAACAGGCCGGCGATCATGACTGCGAGAACTTTGCTCATTACGGATTCCTCAGTGGATTGATTTTAAAACGCCTCCCGGCCAGCAGAAGGTCAGTCAACAACGATGCCGTTGGGCATGCGGTTGACAGCGACCCGCGCCTCCTCCGGTTGCATCTAAAATTCTAAGGCTATTCAGCCGGCCGAAAACGCACTGTCGCTACGTCGCCACTTCTTGCCAAAAGGTCACCGTGTAGTGCGCCTTCATCCAACACTCACCTTCGCGACACCGTCTCGGCGTGTGGCTCCGGGCTTTTTTGTGGTGACCCAGAAGCGTTCACGATACCGAAGCCTTGATTTGTCAGCAAGCTGCCACCAATTCCTCTCACCCCGGCACGCCGCTTGCACGCTCTATAGAATCATTTTTCATGGCAACCAGAATTCCCTCGACTCCCAAGACACCGCCGGCCCAGAAGCCGCGGCGGGACGATGGCGACTCGGTCGTCCTCGAGCGTCGACCGCAGAAAACAGCACCTCCTCAGATGTACCAGGTGGTCATGCTGAACGACGACTACACCCCGATGGAGTTCGTCATCGTCGTGATTCAGGAGTTCTTCAGCAAGGACCGCGAAACGGCAACCCAGATCATGCTGAAGATTCATTTGGACGGCCGCGGCGTTTGCGGGGTTTATTCCCGCGACATGGCTGCCACCAAAGTAAATCAGGTAATGGAGGCGGCCCATCAGGCCGGCCATCCGTTGCAATGCGTGAGTGAGCCTATCGAATGAACGCAATGAACCTGTTGATTTCGGTACGCTCCAACCCATCTGAGTTTTTATTTACAGCAAGGCAAAAGGAAATCACATGATTGCCCAGGAACTGGAAGTCAGCTTGCACATGGCCTTTGTCGAGGCACGGCAGCAGCGCCACGAGTTCATCACCGTAGAGCACTTGTTGCTCGCTTTGCTGGACAACCCGAGCGCCGCAGAAGTTTTGCGAGCCTGCTCGGCAAATGTCGACGATTTGCGCGCGTCGCTCACCAACTTCATCAAGGACAACACCCCGCAGGTGGCTGGTACCGACGATGTCGACACACAGCCCACACTGGGTTTCCAGCGCGTGATTCAGCGCGCGATCATGCATGTGCAATCCACCGGCAACGGCAAGAAGGAAGTCACCGGCGCCAACGTGCTGGTCGCGATCTTCGGCGAGAAGGATTCGCACGCCGTGTACTACTTGCACCAGCAAGGCGTCACGCGCCTCGACGTGGTGAATTTCATCGCTCATGGCATTAAAAAGAGCGATCCGCCGGAAGCCGCCAAGGGCGCGGGCGAATCGTCTACGAGCGAGAGCGAAGAGGGCGGGAGTGAAAAGAACGAGAAGGCTTCGCCACTCGAACAGTTCACTCAAAATCTGAATCAGATGGCCAAGGAAGGCAAGATCGATCCGCTGATCGGCCGCGAGTACGAGGTCGAGCGCGTGATCCAGATCCTGTGCCGCCGGCGCAAGAACAATCCGCTGCTGGTCGGTGAAGCCGGCGTTGGCAAGACCGCGATTGCCGAAGGCCTCGCATGGCGCATTACCCAGAACGAAGTGCCAGAGATCCTGGCTGAAGCTCAGGTTTATTCGCTCGACATGGGCGCATTGCTGGCGGGCACCAAGTACCGCGGTGACTTCGAGCAACGCCTGAAGGGCGTGCTCAAGTCGCTCAAGGACAAGCCAAACGCAATTCTCTTCATCGACGAAATCCACACCCTCATCGGTGCAGGCGCTGCGTCGGGCGGCACGCTGGATGCCTCCAACCTGCTGAAGCCGGCGCTTTCGAGCGGCCAGCTGAAGTGCATTGGTGCGACCACCTTCACCGAATACCGCGGCATCTTCGAGAAGGACGCGGCCCTGTCACGGCGCTTCCAGAAGGTCGACGTGGTCGAGCCGACCGTGCAGGAAACGGTCGACATCCTGAAGGGCTTGAAATCTCGCTTCGAAGAGCATCACGGCGTCAAGTACGCGGTGGCGGCTCTGCAAGCTGCGGCTGAATTGAGCGCCAAGTACATCAACGACCGTCATTTGCCTGACAAGGCGATCGACGTCATCGATGAAGCGGGCGCGGCCCAGCGCATCTTGCCGCCGAGCAAGCGCAAGAAGACCATCACCAAGACCGAAGTCGAAGACATCGTCGCGAAGATCGCGCGCATCCCGCCTGCCAACGTCAGCAATGACGATCGCGGCAAGCTGCAGACCATCGAGCGCGACCTGAAGAGCGTCGTGTTCGGTCAGGACAAGGCACTCGAAGTGCTGGCATCCGCAGTCAAGATGGCGCGCTCCGGCCTCGGCCGTGCAGACAAGCCGATCGGCTCGTTCCTGTTCAGCGGTCCCACCGGCGTCGGCAAGACCGAAGCCGCCAAGCAGCTCGCCTACATCATGGGCATCGAGCTGATTCGCTTCGACATGTCGGAGTACATGGAACGTCATGCGGTGAGCCGCTTGATTGGTGCGCCTCCGGGCTATGTCGGGTTCGACCAAGGTGGTCTGCTGACCGAAGCTGTTACCAAGAAGCCGCACTCTGTGCTGCTGCTCGACGAAATCGAGAAAGCCCATCCGGACATCTACAACGTGCTGCTGCAGGTCATGGACCATGGCACGCTGACCGACAACAACGGGCGCAAGGCCGACTTCCGCAACGTGATCATCGTGATGACCACCAATGCGGGCGCCGAGACCATGAACAAGGCGACCATCGGCTTCACCAACCCGCGTCAAGCGGGCGATGAGATGGCCGACATCAAGCGACTGTTCACGCCGGAATTCCGCAATCGTCTGGATGCGACCGTCAGCTTCAAGGCCCTGGATGAAATCGTCATCCTGCGCGTAGTGGACAAGTTCTTGCTGCAACTCGAGCAGCAACTGACCGAGAAGAAGGTCGACGTCACTTTCAGCGATGCGTTGCGCAAGCACCTCGCGAAGAAGGGCTTCGATCCGTTGATGGGCGCTCGCCCCATGCAGCGCTTGATCCAGGACACGATCCGTCGCGCGCTGGCCGACGAATTGCTCTTCGGACGCCTGATCGACGGCGGCCGTCTGTCGGTCGACGTCGATGACAAGGGCGAAGTGCTGCTCGACATTCAGCCGTTGTCGAAGAAGGAAGGCAAGTCCAAGCCCGAAGCGGAAGAGACTGCAGCGGGTTGACTCTGACACGTTGACTTGACGTTGTACGCGGCCCTCGTGGTCGCGTCGCCTCCAAAGGCCGGTAGCATGCGCTCCCGGCCTTTGTCGTTTCTGCCTTTGCGGTTTCTGCCTTGGTCCCTTCTTCGCTTCTGTTCTTTCGGCTCTATTTTTTGGCCGCTCGTTCTTGACCCGCATCTTTTGATCCTCCCCGAACTCAGCCAGGAATGGAAAACCGGCCTCTCTTTCGCATGGAGCGGCTACATCGCGGTGTTATCGATCTGGATCGTGATGCAAAAGCGCGCGCCGGTGTCGACGATGAGCTGGATACTGTCGCTCGCACTGCTGCCGTTCGCGGGCTTCGTCATCTATTACTTTCTCGGGCCGCAGCGGCTCAAGAAGCAACGCCTCAAGCGTCTGCGAATCCGTGCCAGCGCCAACGCCACGGCCGACCTTGCCTTGCTTCGCGAAGCACGCCAGCACGCACCGCCTGCGTTACGGCAAATGGCCGGACTGGGCACGGCGACATGCGGCCTGCCGGTGTCGAGCGCCACCGATGTCGAGTTGCTGTCTGGCGGTGCGCGCACCTTCGATGCCATCTTCGAAGCCATTCGCAACGCGCGCGATCACGTGCACCTCGAGTACTACATCTTCGAGCCCGACACCATCGGCACCGCCCTGCGCGATCTCCTCGTGCACAAGGCGCAGCAAGGTGTCGTGGTGCGGCTGTTGCTCGACGCTTTGGGCTCCAAGCGCATCGGCCGCAAGTTCATGGCACCGATGCACGCGGCGGGCGTCAAGGTCGCGCTCTTTCATGACACGCGCATCGGCCGACGTTTGCGTCCGGTAATCAACTACCGCACCCACCGCAAAATCGTGGTCTGCGACGGCACTACCGGCTTCACCGGCGGCGTGAATATCACCGACGAGGAAGACAAGCGCACCCGCGCAGACGCATATCACGACGTGCATTTGCGCATCGAGGGCAGTGCGGTGCGCTGGCTGCAAACCACGTTTCTCGAAGACTGGACGTACGCGACCGGCGAAGATCCGCGTGACATGGACGACACCCTGCCGCACTTGCTACCGCGCGCCGAGGCAGGCGATATTCCGGTGCAAATCGTGACCAGTGGACCCGACAGCCCACTGGAGGCGATCCATCGCATGCATGTGTCTGCGATTAATTCGGCAAACGAGCGCGCATGGCTTACGACGCCGTACTTCGTGCCGGGCGAGCCGGCGCTCATGGCGTTGACGAGCGCTGCACTGCGCGGTGTCGACGTGCGCCTGCTGGTGCCTCGGCGCAGCGATAGTTTGGTGGTCAGCGCGGCGGCGCGCTCGTACTTCGACGAGTTGATCGCCGCCGGCGTCAAGGTGTGGGAGTACAAGGCGCGCATGCTGCACTCGAAGACCCTTCTGGTCGACGACAACTGCGCGATCATCGGCACCGCCAACTTCGACAATCGCAGCTTTCGCCTCAACTTCGAAGTGATGGCCGTGGTCTATGGCCCGGCGCTCGCCAAGCCGCTGGCTGCGCAGTTCGAAACCGATCTGCACAGTTCTGCTGCGGTGCGTGCCCGCCGCCATCAGACTTTTCAGGGCCGCCTCTGGGAAGCTGTCGCTCGTCTTTTTTCACCGTTGCTCTGACATGTCCCACACCTTTCTTTGGCACGACTACGAAACTTTCGGTGCTATACCACGGCGCGACCGGCCATCGCAGTTTGCAGCGATTCGCACCGACGCGGAGCTGAATGAAATCGGCGAGCCGCTCATGATCTATTGCAAGCCGGCGCCCGACTATTTGCCGAGTCCCGAGGCCTGCCTGATCACCGGCATCACGCCGCAGTTGTGCCTCGAGCGCGGCATTCCCGAGCACGAATTTGCGGCGCAGATCGAACGTGCCTTTGCGCAACCCGGTACCGTTGGCGTCGGCTACAACACCATTCGCTTCGACGACGAAGTCACCCGTTTCATGTTCTGGCGGAACCTGATCGATCCGTACGCCCGCGAGTGGCAAAACGACTGCGGCCGATGGGATTTGCTCGACGTGGTGCGCCTCACCTGGGCGTTGCGCCCGGACGGCATCGAGTGGCCGAAGAAGGAAGACGGCAAGCCCAGCTTCAAGCTGGGCGACCTGGCACGCGCCAATGGGTTGCTGCACGAGGCTGCGCACGATGCGCTGTCCGACGTGCGCGCGACCATCGCTCTGGCGCGCCTGATTCGCGATAAGCAGCCCAAGCTCTTCGAGTTCGCCTTCAGCCTGCACAAGAAGGACCGCGTCGCGCGTGAGCTAGGCCTGCCGTCCACGCGTGACACGGCAAAGCCCTTCCTGCACGTGTCCGGCATGTTCCCAACCGAGCGCGGCTGCCTGGCCGTCATGTGGCCGCTCGCGAGCCATCCGGCGAACAAGAACGAACTGATCGCCTGGGATCTTGCATACGATCCTGCCGAGTTGCGCGATCTGGATGTCGAAACGTTGCGATTGCGTCTGTTCACGCGCACTGCAGACTTGCCGGAAGGCGTGGTGAGACTGCCGGTCAAGGGCATTCATCTCAACAAGTCGCCGATGGTCGTGGGCAATCTGCGCACGCTTGCGCCGGCGATGGCCGAACGCTGGGGCATCGACCTCGAAGCGGCTTCGCGCAACGCCGAGATCGCACGCGGCTTGCCCGACATGAGCGCGATCTGGCCACAGGTCTATGCGCGGCCCAAAGAGGCGACTCCTGACGTCGATGAAGACCTGTATGGCGGCTTTGTTGGCGATGCGGACCGTCGTCGTTTGCTTCGCGTGCGCGGCCTGTCTCCGGCCGACCTTGCGCGCGAGCGCGTCGGCTTCGACGACGCGCGGCTCGAAGAGATCGTGTTCCGCTACCGCGCGCGCAACTGGCCCGAGACGCTGACAGTCGAAGAAAGCGAGCGCTGGGAAGCGCATCGCGCGGCGCGGTTGCTCGAAGGCGAGGGCGGCGCTCGCAGCGTCGACATGCTCTTTACCGAGATCGATGCCTTGTCGGAAAGTGCAGACGAGCGTGGCGAAGAACTGCTCGGTGCGTTGTACGAGTACGCCGAGGCGATCGTGCCGGAGCGTTAGTCAACAAGGAGCGTAGTGGTGTCCATCCGTCGCCCGCTAAACACAGCATTTGGACGCCTTCACTACCAGACTGCACGTTTGTGTCGAAGATTCACATGCGGCTAGACCTTTGGACACCGCTTCAGGAGTAGCGCAGTTGGCTGTGTGACATTCTGCGCGACGCGTGCCTTAGTGTTACTTGAAACCTATCAGAACCTTTTTTTCGCGCCTCTGATTTTGGCCCGGCGTTCGACGATGGCGGCATGACAACCTTAGTCCACATCGTTCTGCTGCTCGTCGCGATGACTTTCACGTTGTGCGTGATGGTCGCCTGACGTCCATGCCTGTCTCCATCGCCAGAGGTGCTCCATGAAACGCAGCCTGATTCAACTCGACCACGGTCTTTCCAAGCTGACCATACTTCCGTCCGATAACGTGGTGATCGGCCGCGACTCTGTGTGTGACGTCGTCGTGTACGACGAGCGCGTCAGTCGTCAGCATGTGCGCATCGCCATGTCGCGGTACACGTCCGGCATCCTCGATCTGTCGAGCCGCAACGGCTTGTACGTGAACGGCCTTAAGGTCAAGGCCGGTCAGCTGCGGCATCTCGATGTCATTCGGATCGGCAACACGCGTTTCAGGTTCTTCGAGACTGCGCCGGTCGGACCAGACTCCGCGCTGGCGTTGATGCACAGCACCTGAAGATCACTTGCCGGAGCAATCTACCGATGGCCTTGGCGTGTCTCTTTCAGCTGTCCGAATCGGGCTCGGCCGCATGGCTGGGCGCCAGCCGGTAACCCTGCCCATAAATGGTCTGGAGCTGCAACCCGTTGGTTTCCAGCAAAAGTTTGCGGCGCACCTTGAAGATCTGATTGTCCAGAATCCGAGTGCTGCTGGAGCGCGCGTCCTGGTTGGTCGCCTCCAGCAAATAGAAGCGCGAGACGACCCGTCCCAAGTTGCGAAACAGGGCGATCGCCAAACTAAATTCACGTTCGCTCAACGTAAAAAGCTGCGGAGGCAAACCGGCACGGATTACCGTAGCGCTCTCGTGGAAAAACTTCCACTCACCGATCGTTTCCACCCAGCCTTTTGCGGTTTCCTGCGGCGTGCGAAAACGTTTGACGCGCGCGACCAACTCGATCGGCCTGAAAGGTTTGATCACGTAGTCATTGGCGCCTGCGCTGAGTGCCTCGGCCACATCCCGCTCGGCACCGCGGGCGCTGAGCATGATGACCGGCACGGTCAATCGGCGGTAGTCGCGCAGCCATCGCAAGAGCTCCAGCCCATCCAGCCCCGGCACGTTCCAGTCCAGGATCAGAAGGTCGAACGAATCGGTTCGCAGCGCCGTCCGCAGCATCTCACCGTCTGTGAACTGCTCGCAGCTCGTGTTTTCGTAACCGGCCACAGTCAGCGTCTCCAGGGTGGCGACCAGTAATTGCATTTGCGGTAGTTCATCTTCAAGCAAGGCGATACGCATCATTTCTCCCGAGTTTCTCTCTAGATTCTTGTCGAATTGAAACATCCAAATCTACCAAAATCTCCCAATGCAGATTGAGCTCGGTCAAACCTGTTCATGATCTGTGACCTTTTAAACAAAATGTAAAAAATAACTGTTCAATACTTTCGAATCCTCGCGTTTGCAATGCGAAAAAGGCAAACCAAAGGAATCATCCGGTGCATGAACATCGCTATCGTTGGACCCCGCCCTTCAGCAATCATTCAAGAAATGTTGTCGAAAGTATCAAGCGAAGCCGAGATTTTTTCTTCGCTCGCAGACCTGTCGAAAGCCATGAAGTGGGGCGCCGTTGTCGACCTCGTCGTACTAGGCCTCGGCGAGCAGGCCACGTCGATTGAGGAAGTCGAAATAGCGCACGACAGCCTCGGCGCCAGCATTCCACTCCTTGCAGTGGTCATGCCCAACGCAATAAGCGATATACAACGAAGCGACCACAAAGAGTTCTTCGATTTTTTGGTGCGACCTTTTTCCGATGAAGAATTGGTAGCTAGAATTCAATTGCTTTACAGCAGATTGGCTTTTAGTCGCAAAGGCGACGAGATAGAAGATGCACTGGAAGTCGGGCCCTACCGATTCGATGCTTCCGTGTTTACCATTCATATGGGTCGCCACGAAGTTCATCTGCAACCAAAGCGATTTCGGCTAGCGCGTCTGTTGTTCAGTCGAATTGGTCGTACGGTATCGCGTCGAGAAATTTACGAGGCGATATGGCCACGAATGACCAATTCACGTGTGGTCGATACAGCCATTGCTCAATTGCGTAGCGCACTGGAACTCAAAGGCGAGCATGGTTTTATTCTCCGATCGGTACACGGCACTGGCTATTGCCTGATCGATAAAACACAACTCTGGAAACCAACTGCGAGCGACAGAATATACGCCCAGCCGTTGATCAGCACGTCCTATGCGGAGGCTGCACAATGATTGAAAAAGGCGCTGGCCCGGTGGCGGCAGTATGGAGTGAAAACGCATTGGAACGCGCCCGGCTGCGACGCTTGCTCGCAGCAAATTGCTGTGCATCGCTGGCCTACGACTCTGCGGCGGGCCTCCTGAAATTGCTTGCGAGCGGCAAGGCGTTGTCCATGATCGTCATCGGGGAAACCCGGGCCGGCGCGTCTGAAAGCGCCGATCGCATCCGGCTGCTCGTCAATCCGCGCACAGCGTTGATGGTGGTCAACAAGGCGAGTTATTTGCCCTCAGGCGGGTTCGCGCAAGACCCGGCGTTGCGCGTGCTGGACGAAAAAGCCATCCAGGCCAAGGTCAAGCAAGTGCTGGCCAAGGTCAGGGCAGGCGGCAGCATTTCTCCCTCACCGCTGTCGTTCGGCAACTACGAGTTTCGGCCGCCCGGTCAGGTCTTCGTCGAGAACGAATTGAAGTCGCTGAGCGACAGCGCCTTCAGCGTCGCGCTCACGTTCTTTCGCAACCAGAACACCCCGTTGTCCGAGGCGCGCCTCGACATGTCTTCCTGGGATGAAATCCCTGCGCTGATGGGTGGCCCGCCCGAGACAATGACGGATCACCTGCGCAAGCATCTCGAACTCGATGGCCGGCACGGCTTCAACCTGCAGAGTCTTTTGCGATCGGGCTATGTGCTGACCTCCGGGCAAGGTCGAGCGCCGCAAAGAACAGCTGCCCACTGAGGGCTGACGGACGTTCGCGGGGCGGTCGCTGAACGGCCCTGCCGCTGCGAGCACTTGCGCGTCCTCGTATGCTCCGCCGCATGGATGACATCGCCGCCGCAGCCCCGGTATCTGCACTTGCCGCACTTGCTGATTTCGCTACGCGTCACCGTCGGCTTTTCGTGTTGAGCGGCGCCGGTTGCAGTACCGAATCGGGCATTCCCGACTACCGCGACGAGAAGGGCGACTGGAAGCGGCCCTCGCCCGTCACCTATCAGGCATTCATGGGCGAAGAGGCGACGCGCAAACGCTACTGGGCGCGCAGCCTGATCGGCTGGCCGACCATGGCGCTGGCCACGCCAGGACCAGCCCATCGTGCACTGGCGCAACTCGAAGCATCCGGTCGCGTCGAACTCCTTCTCACGCAAAACGTCGATGGGCTGCACGACGCGGCGGGCAGCCGCAAAACCATTGACCTGCACGGCCGTATCGACACCGTTCGCTGCATGGCCTGCGAGACGTGCTCGCCACGCTCCGAACTCCAGATCGAACTGCGCCGTCGCAACCCTGCATGGGCAAGGCTCGAAGCGCGCGCCGCACCCGATGGCGACGCCGACATCGAAGGCCACGACTTCTCCACATTCGACGTGCCGCCGTGCTCCGCCTGCGGAGGCCTGCTCAAACCCGACGTGGTGTTCTTCGGTGAGGGCGTCCCGCGCGATCGTGTTGCCGCGGCTTTCGCAGCCCTGAGCCAAGCCGACGCCATGCTTGTTATCGGCTCGTCGCTGATGGTGTATTCGGGCTTCAGGTTCGTGCAGGCGGCGGTGGCTGCCGGCAAGCCTGTAGCAGCGGTCAATCTCGGTCGTACCCGCGCGGACGATCTTTTTGAGTTGAAGGTCGAGTTACCGGTCGGGGAAACCCTTTCGGCACTGGTTCAGGCACTCAGGCACCGCGTGACGGCATGAAAGATGTCGCCTCCGCGCGACCTTCCACATGCAGACGTGCAGTCGACGCTGGCGTCTCTGCCAGCAGCTTGCCTTTCTTGAACACTTTGAGCCGCGTGGCGCGCAGCCTTATCGCTTCGACAGCATCTCGCGCCTGCAGCAACACGAAGCTGGCATCGCAACCGGCATCGAGCCCGTAGCCGTCGAGGTGCATCACCTTCGCAGCGTTGGTGGTCACCGCTTCGAAGCACGCGCGAATGCCGTCTTGGCTTGTCATCTGCGCCACGTGCAGGCCCATGTGCGCGACCTCGAGCATGTCGCCCGAGCCCATGCCATACCACGGGTCCATCACGCAGTCGTGGCCGAAGGCGACGTTGACGCCCGCAGCCATCAGCTCCGGCACGCGTGTCATGCCGCGGCGCTTGGGGTAGGTGTCGTGGCGGCCCTGCAGCGTGATGTTGATGAGCGGGTTGGCGATCACGCTGACGCCGCTCCCGGCGATCAACGGGAGCAGCTTGCTGGCGTAGTAGTTGTCCATGCTGTGCATCGATGTGCAGTGCGATCCGTTGACGCGGCCTTGCAGGCCAAGGCGTTGCGATTCGTACGCCAGCGTTTCGATATGGCGCGACAGCGGATCGTCCGATTCGTCGCAATGCATGTCGACCAGCTTGCCGCGCTCGGCTGCGATCTCGCACAGCAGCTTCACGCTCGCAGCGCCTTCGGCCATCGTTCGCTCGAAATGCGGAATGCCGCCGACCACGTCGACGCCCTTGTCGAGCGCACGCTTCAGGCTGTCGACGCCGCCGGCCGCACGCAGCACGCCGTCTTGCGGGAACGCCACGAGCTGCAGGTCGATGTACGGCGCGACCCGTCGCTTCACTTCGAGCAGCGCGTCGACTGCGAGCAGGCTCGGGTCGCTCGTGTCGACATGGGTACGAATCGCGAGCAAGCCCTTGGCGGTGGCCCAGTCGCAATAGGTGAGGGCACGTTCGATCAAGGCTTCGGCCTTGAGCAACGGCTTGAGCTCACCCCACAACGCGATACCTTCAAGCAGCGTGCCGCTTTCGTTGACGCGCGGCAAGCCGTAGCTGAGCGTGGCATCCATATGGAAGTGTGGATCGACGAAGTGTGGGGCGACGAGCATCCCCTGGGCGTCTATGGTTTCGTGCGCGGGCGCATCGAGCCCGTTAATCACCTCAACGATGCGGCCGTGCTGCACGGCGATCGACATGTCGGTGCGACCGTCGGGTAGGGTGGCGTGGGTGACGAGAAGGTCGAGCATGGTCAGCGAAACCGCGGAGTCGTGGCGCGAGCCCTATTTCGTGCCAAAGATCCGGTCGCCGGCGTCGCCCAGGCCCGGCAGGATGTAGCCGTGGTCGTTGAGCTCGCGGTCGATCGCTGCGGTGTAGATCGGCACGTCAGGGTGTGCGGTCTGCAGCGCCTTGACGCCTTCAGGGCAAGTCAGCAGGCAAACAAACTTGATCGACTTCGGGTTCAGTTCCTTCAGTCGATCGACGGCGGCGATCGCGGAGTTGCCTGTGGCCAGCATCGGATCGACCACGATGATGTCGCGGTCCTGCATTTCGCTCGGCATCTTGAAGTAGTACTCGACGGCGGTCAGTGTCTTGGGGTCGCGGTACAAGCCGATGTGGCCGACACGTGCGCCGGGCACCACGGTGAGCATGCCTTCGAGGATGCCGTTTCCGGCTCGCAGGATCGACACCAGCACGAGCTTCTTGCCGTCGATGACCTTGGTCGTCATGGTTTCGAGCGGCGTCTCGATCTCGATGTCCTGCATCGGCATGTCGCGCGTCACCTCGTAGGCCATCAGCATGCTCAGCTCGTTGAGCAGGCGGCGAAAGCTGTTGGTCGAAGCGTCTTTGCGACGCATTAAAGAGAGCTTGTGCTGGACGAGGGGATGGTCGACGAGGTGAACGTTGCTCATGGAGGGGCGGAGGCTTTCTGTGTTCTTGCGTTGCAAAAGAGAGGGCTGAAGATCGCCCTTCTTTTAGCAGGTGTCAAGCAAGAGCCAAGCCAATGCGCGGTCGACCCCAGACCGCTGCCACTCGGTCGTTTGTTGGCAGGGTCAGGCTGTCGTTGCAGCGCTTATGCTGCGGCGGCGCTTACGCCAGCGTTTCTAGTTTGGCCGCCGTGATCTGCATGCACCACGGTGAACAGGCCCACGTCCACACGGCCGGTTCTAAATCCGGCTTCGCAGTAGCACAGGTAGTACTCCCAGAGGCGTTTGAACGAGGCGTCGAAGCCCAGCGCCTCAATCGACGGCCACGCCCGCAGGAACCGGTTGCGCCACTCCGCCAGCGTGGTGCCGTAGCTGGCACCGAAAGACACCGCGGTTTCAAGCCGCATGCCGACTTGCGCGGCCTGTGTCTTCATGGCACTGACCGACGGCAACATGCCGCCTGGAAAAATGAAGCGCTGGATGAAATCGGTACCGCGCCGGTAGTGATCGAAGTAGTCGTCGGCAATGGTGATGACCTGCAGCACCGCCGAACCGGCGGGCCGTAGTCGCTGACGCAGCGTCTCGAAGTAAACAGGCCAGTAACGCTCGCCGACCGCTTCTAGCATCTCGATGGAAACGATGCGGTCGTATTCGCCTTGCACATCGCGATAGTCCTGCAGCCGCAGGTCGACGGCCTGCGTCAAACCTTCGTCGGCGACTCGTTTGTTAGCGTGGGCCAGCTGCTCGGTGGAAAGGGTCAGGCCGGTCACGCTGGCGCGATGCTTGCGGGCCAGCGCCAAAGCCAGCGCACCCCAACCGCAGCCGATTTCGAGCACCTTGCCATCGTCGGGCACGTCGAGCAGCGACACGATGTGGTCCAGCTTTGCAGCCTGCGCTTCTTCGAGCGATTCGTCGCCCGTGGCGTACAGGGCGCTGGAATAGAGCATGTCCGGATCCAGCCACTGGGCGTAAAAGTCGTTGCCCATGTCGTAGTGGAACGAGATGTTTTGGCGGCTGCCCCGCCGCGAGTTGGCGTGCATCAGGTGGAACAGCCGAGTGAGCCAGCGCGCCGGCAGCGAGGCTTCGAGCGCACGACCCCAATTCGCCTCGTTGCAAATCCCGAATTCAAGCAGCGCGGTGAGGTCTGTCGTCGACCAGTCGCCATCGCGGTACGACTCGGCCAGGCCCAGGTCGCCCTGCAGCAGCAAACGCACCAGCGGGCGCCAGCGATGCAGGCGTATGGAAGCCTGCGGGCCCGGCGCCGTGCCCCGGCCTTCGATGCGCTCGCCACCGGGCAGCTCGACGCTGAGCGTCCCACAGCGCACGTCGCGCAACAGTCGCGTCAGCAGCCGGCGCATCGGCCAACCTCCGAGCGACGACAGGGTCGAGGCAACGCCGCTGCGCGGTTCTTCGGTCTGGAGGCTGTTTGGCGGAGAAGAAGGTGTGCTCATGATTCTTCGGCTTTGATAACGGTCACCGACCGGGTCGGTGCGGGCGGCCGAACGTGCAACCGCACGCCCTTGACCCAGAGGCGCAGTGCCTCCCAGTGGATGGCGCCCACGACCTTCAGCGTGAGCAGGGGATGCGAAAAGAATGCCAGCAACAAGGCGGCATCGTTCAGTACGCGGCGATGTGCGTCGAGCCGTGCGAACAACATCGGGCCGTCGGCATCGCTCGCGGTGATGTCCAGGCGCATTTCAGGCTGGTCGACGTGGGGCGCTTGCACGCGAAAGCCGTAGTCCATCTGCAAACCGAGGAAGGGCGAGACGTGAAACTCCTTGGCGCAGTGCTGGTCGATCGGCGCACCCTGAGTGCTCCGGGCGCGCTGAACCTTGTCCACTTCGATCAGGTAACTGTGGCGTTCGCCGAACGTGTTGTTCACTTCGTAGAGGATCGCTTGCAACTCGCCATCGGGCAGGTGGCAGAAGTACACGCTGAGCGGGTTGAAGGCGTACCCGAGGATGCGCGGCATGCTCAGCAGGCGGATGGGGCCACCCGCGAGCAGGCCCGCGGCGGTCAACTGCTCATCCACCCGCTGGCGCAGGTTGTGGCCGTTGCCGTCCTTGCCCTTGCGCGCGCCGTAGTCGGCTTCGTGCAGGCTGAACAGGTTGAAATGATTCAGGGAAAAAAAACGCAGCCGTTGCGCCAGCTCCGGCAGTTCGTCGAGGTCGATCAACAGCGAGAAAACACGGTAGGCAAGTCGGTGGCGCGCGGGTCGCATCCGTTGATGCATGACGCGTCCGGGGTAGAGCGCGGACTGCTGCAGTGTCGTGTTCATGCGGTTTGACCATTCGTTGCGGCTTCGGCCATCGCGGGTCGAAGCACAGTCTTCAGCCGGATGCGATCGGACTCGTTGGCGACCGTCCAAGGCCGACGCACGCCGCCTATCGCCTCGGCCACCGCGAGGCCTGACTGCAGCCCGTCTTCGTGGAACCCCGAGCCAAAGTACGCACCACAAAACCAGGTGCGGTTATGACCCTGAAGCGACCACAACTGGTCTTGCGCGCGGATCGCGGCGGCATCGAACATCGGATGCTCGTAGGTCTCGCTGCGAATCAGGTGTTCGGGGCGGGGCTCTTGCATGGGGTTGAGCGTCAGGAACAGCGGCGTGTGGTCTGGAATCCCCTGCAGCCGGTTCATCCAGTAGGTCACGCACAAGGCATCGGGGCGAGTGCGATCGGCCGCGTAATTCCAGCTCGACCACACTGCGCGGCGTTGCGGCATCAGGGCTGGGTCGCTGTGCAACACGGCGCGATTGCGGCTGTAGCCGAAAGCTCCGAGCACACGCGATTCCTCGGCGTGCGCATCAGGCAGCAGTCGCAGCGCTTGGTCGGCGTGCGTGGCGATCACGACCTGGTCGAAACGCTCGGGCGCCCAGCCGGCTTCGGTGCAGACATGCACGCCCTCGTCGCTACGCCGGATTTCGACGGCGGCGTTGTCCAGGCGCAAACGATCGCCCATTCCCTTGGTGAGCTGCTCGACGTAGCGGCGGCTGCCACCTTCTACGGTGCGCCAGGCCGGCCGGTTGGTGAGCTTGAGCAGATGATGGTTTTCGCAGAACCGCACGAAGGCCTCGGTCGGGTATTCGCCGATGCGTGCGGCCGACGTCGACCAGATTGCAGCCGCCATCGGATACAGATGGTCGTCGCGAAACGCCCTGCCATAGCCCTGCATGTCGAGGTATTGGTCGAGCGGCATCAGGCCGGCGCCGGCGGCGTGCGCCGGTGCCTGACGATAGAACCGGACCAGGTCGCGCAGCATCGACCAGAAGCGCAGGCTGACGAGGTTGCGCTTTTGCGCGAACACGCCGCCCAGGCCTGTTCCCGAGTACTCGAGCGCACCGTCGTCCAGGCTTACCGCAAAAGACATCTCCGACGGTTTGGTCTCGACGCCGAGGTGCGCGAACAGCGCCGTCAGGTTGGGGTAGGCCGGCTCGTTGTAGACGATGAATCCCGTGTCGACAGCGATCACCGCACCGGCGCCACCTTGCGTGGATTGCACATCGACCGTGTTGCTGTGCCCGCCGGGCCGGGTGTCGGCCTCGAAGACGGTCACGCGGTGCTTTTGCGACAGCAGCCATGCCGCAGACAGACCCGAGATGCCACTGCCGATGACAGCGATATCGAGTGCCGCACCTGCATGGGCGGGGGGCGGCGTGCGCATCGTAGGCGCAGCGGCGGTCGACATCGTTTGCATACTGGGGCTCCTGGAATGCCTGAGGCCAGGTCTGAGGACAGGGCTTGGAGTCAATACGCGGCGGTTGGCCATTTGGATCACGGTATTTGTAATTCGACGTGATCTAATTCCCCGAGCGGGCCGTACGAAGCTGTATGAGCCCCGTCCCACAGTCCACGGTAGCAGCCTTGCTGGCCCAGACAGCCACGGCTGCCCGCCTGTCGGTCGTTACGTTGAAACAACCACGGGGAGCGATGCCGACAAGCGATGAACTGAACGCCCTGGTGCAGGCCATAGCGGCCGCGGGCGACCGGCAGGCTTTCGCTGCCCTGTTCAAGCATTTCGCGCCGCGCGTGAAGGCATTCCTGATGCGGTCGGGTACGGCAGAGGGTCTGGCCGAAGAGCTGGTGCAGGAGACCATGATTTCGGTATGGCGCAAGGCCGCCATGTTCAATCCGGCTCAGGCTGCGGTGTCGACCTGGATCTTCACCATAGCGCGCAATCTGCGCGTCGACCACTTCCGGCGCCAAGGGCAGCGCGAGGTGCAAGGCGACGGCACCGAAGCCGACGACATGCCGGACACGGCCCCCGCACTTGAAGATCAGGTGCGGACTGGCCGGCGCGAAAAGGGCGTTCGCGAGGCGATGTGCAAATTGTCGCCAGAGCAGGCGCAAATCGTGCGCCTGTCGTTCTACGAAGAGCATCCCCACTCCCGCATCGCGCTCGAGCTGGGCATTCCACTCGGCACTGTCAAGTCGCGCGTGCGGCTTGCCGTCAACCACCTGCGTCGATTGCTCGACGGCCTCGAACCATGATGAACCACCACCCGGACGATGACTTCTTGCTGGCCCTTGCGGCGGGCAATCTCGATAACGGCCCTTCGCTGGTCGTGTCCAGCCACGTCGAGGGCTGCGCGCATTGCCAGGAGCGCATTCGCGTGCTGGAAACGATCGGCGGCGACATGCTGGAGGCGCTTGACCCTGCAGTGCTTGCAACCGACGCGCTGACGAAGGCCCTGGCCGCCATCGACGCACCATCGCCGCCGGCGTTCCAACCGCCGACAGCGGTGGGGCTTCGCGCCGCATTGCCGGTCGGCATGAAGTGGCCACGGTCACTCCACGGCTGCACGACCACGCGCTGGCGTTGGCTTGGCCCCGGCATGCGCTGGAGCCGCGTGACGCTGCCTTACGACCGGGCTGCCAACGTGTTCTTGTTGCGCATAGGCGCCGGTAAAAAACTGCCGATGCACAGCCACAGTGAAGTCGAATTGACGCAGGTGCTGTACGGCACCTTCCACGATGGTCGGGCACTGTTCGGGCCGGGTGATTTCGACGAGGCCGACGGGTCCATCCTTCACCAGCCGGTCGTCCTCGCCGATGGTGAATGCATCTGCCTGGCATCGGTGCGCGGCAAGGTAATGTTCGAAGGTGCGATCGCCCGCTGGTTCGGCGGGCTGGTCGGGATGTAAAAAAACCGCTGCGTCGCAGCGGTTTTTTTTAGCTCCAGCGAAATCAGCGGCGGCCGATGAAATCGCTGATCCACCCGGTGATCCAGCAGGCTGCTGCGGCCGACACGGCAGTCACGAAAGTCCCCCAGCACAGGTCGGCCATGGTGACCTGTACAGGCCAGTTTTTCAGCGTCGCCTGGTTGGTTAGGTCATAGGTCGCATAGGCCACCAGCCCGAGCAAGGCGCCCGAGCCGAGCGCCGACAGCCAAGCCCGGCCGTTGACCGATGGCGCCACGCAGAAGAACACGACACCCACGATGTAGATCAGGTAGAACGCAATCGCCGGTGCCGGCGAAAAGCGCTCCAGCATCATGTTGCCGAGGGCCGGCCGGTAGAGCCGGTCGGCCATGGTGGTGAGCCAGATGGCATCTAGCCCCAGAAAGATGATGGCCGTGATGGGGTAGGCGATGAGGAAGTTTCGAATGGACATGGTGGGTGGTTCTCCTGCAACCATTACGACGCATGGCCGACCATGGATCACTTCAGACGCAATGCTTGCGCCACTTTTACTTCAACCGGTAGCTGAGCTTGCGGCCGCCGTCGACAGTCGAGTCGAGACCGAGCCAGTCGCCGTTGGCTGAGTACCAGACGTCGATCGGATTCGTGGCGCCCGTGATGCGCCACCGCGTCGCCACGGTCGATTGCCCGCGCACATCGATCTCGCCGCTACCGACGCGCGTGATCTGCACTTTTTCAAGCTTGCCGGTCTGCGCGTTGAGCAGTCGTGTCTGCGTCTGCAGGGCCGGATTCCAATAGGCGAAGCTCATCACGCAGCCCGCCACGGACAAGCCCGTGGCGTTATCCGCGAAGACCATGAGCCCTTCGCCTCCAGAGCTGCCTTCGCCTTCGGTTTGCGTGCGCACGCGCATGATCTTGCCATCGTCGTCCGTCTTCGAGACGAGGTCGGTCAAGCAGTTGCCGCGCCACTTCTCGACGACTTTGTGCTGGTAGCGGTAAGCCGATATGCCGATGAATCTGACGTCGAAGTTCGCCTCTCCGACAACTCGCCGCTCGTCGCCGGAACCGGTCACATTGAAGCGGTGTTCCCCAATGGGCTTGTCGTTCAGCGAGGCAACGAAATTCCATTCGCCGGTCGGTGCTGTCGCCGCATGGCTCGGTGCCGTTGCCAGCAGGCCGAACGAGAGCGAAAGCGCCAGCGTTTTACCGACATGGACAGCATGCAGCGCTTTCATGGCGTACCTTTGCGCGGCGGGCCCGGCACGAATGCGTTGGTCCGCTCGACGTATTCACGGTACTTCGGCCGGCGCTCAGCAATGTCCTTTTCGAGCAGCGTCACGCCGGACACCTTGAGCAGCAGTACCGTCATGAGCAGCGGCGAAACGACGCTCCACGCGCCGCCCCAGCCTGCGGCGGACAGCGCCATCAGCCACAGTCCCCACCAGACGCAGGCCTCGCCGAAGTAGTTGGGGTGTCTGGTATAGCGCCACAGGCCGCGGTCCATGACTTGGCCCTTGTGGGCAGGGTCGGACTTGAAAGTGGCCATCTGCTGGTCTCCGATGGCTTCGAAAACCACGCCGAAGATCGCGATCGACATGCCCGCCCAATCGAGCAAGCCGAGCGGGTTCGGTGCGACGACGCCAACGGTATTTCCCGCGACGACGCCCACGAACAACGGAGCCGAGACGATCCACGCGAGCACCACCTGCAAGGCGAAGATGAGGTACAGGCTTTTAAACCCGAAGTTCGGCTGGTTGCGGGCGCGGATCTCCTGATAGCGGCGATCTTCCCCGTGCCCCCAGTTGCGTACCGTGATGAACAGACTGAGGCGCAACGCCCACGCGACCGCGATGGCGATCATGCAAACGCTTCGAATGCCCGGCGCCGGCATTAGCACGAAGTAAACGCACCCCGCACCCGCGATCAAGATCGGCCACATGCGGTCGACCAGACTCACGTCGGTGCGCGACAGGCTCACCAGCCAGGTCAACACTGCCAGCACGGCGGTCACGCCCAATCCAGTCAAGGCTATCGGCCACATTGCAATCACCTCACGCATGAGCAGTCTCCGGAAGATCGGCATGTATGACCGCCTCGACGATCACGCCATCGAATCGGATCGACAACCAGACCAGCAGTGGCATCAGCACGGCCCAGCCAACGACCAGTTCGGCCAGCGCCGGCGTGGCATGAATGAACGACGCGCCGCCAAGCCGCACGCCCGACGCAAAAGAGGCCGGGCCGGCAATAGCGCCGAGCACGACGGCCAGCCACAGCCGCGGGCGCAGCCAGCGCAATGTCACGTTCAACTGGATCGCGAACAAGCCCCAAAGACCGATCATCCAGTAGGGCGGCAGATGGGCCAAGGGTTGCCCCGACGGATAGCCGATGTTGCCCAGCGCGACATGAATCGTCTCCGATACAAAGCCGATCAGGCAAACCAGCGCAACGAGTGCAGCCTCCTGCGCAGGTCGCGAGGAAACGGCGATGTGCCATGCGATCACCGCGAGCCCGCATGCCAATCCCCAGAGCGGCCGGTCGTGCGCGGCACCGAGCACTGCCGCGAACCAGCCGATCTGCGCCAGCACCACGTTCGCGAGTTGCATGGTCCGCGTTGGTTGCGCTGGAGCGACTGTCACGCGCGCTTCTCGAACAGGTAGTGGCTGACCCACCACCGCTGGCCTTCGTCGTAACCGAACAGCTCTTCGACCGACATGAAGAACAGGCGCCACCGCGTCCACCACACGTTGGCTTCACCACCATAGGTGCTCTCGAACAGCGGCATCAGTTCGCTGCGGTGCGCATCCATGTTGCGCAGCCACGCTGCCGACGTGCGCTGGTAGTGCGTGCCGTTCCAGCGCCAGCGTTGCAGCAGGCGCAAGTCGTCCTGGCAGTGCAATGCCAGGTCGTCGCTGGGCATCATGCCGCCAGAGAAAAAGTGCTTGCTCATCCAGTCGCTGGCATCGCGCTCGACGAAGGGGTAGGGCGCGTCGCGATGCGCGAACACGTGCATGAAGAAGCGGCCTCCCGGCCTCAACCATGAGGCGACGTTGGCGAATGCACGTGGCCAGTTCCGCAGGTGCTCGAACATCTCGATCGACACGATGCGGTCGAACTGCTCGTCGCTGCTGAAGACGTTGAAGTCGCGGGTGAGCACGCGAACGTTGGTCAGCCCGCGGCGCGTCGCTTCGGATTCGATGTACTCGCGCTGGGAGCTGGAATTCGACAGTGCGGTGATCTGGCTGCCGGGGTAGCGCTGGGCCATGAAGAGCGTCAGCGAACCCCAGCCGCAACCGAGTTCCAGCACCTGCTGCCCATCTTTCAGGCCGGCGCGTTCGCATGTTGCGTTGAGCGAGGCCGCCTCGGCCGCTTCGAGCGTGTCGACGCCGTCGGGCCAATAGCAACTGCTGTATTTACGATGCTTGCCGAGTACGGCGCCGAAGAACGCGGCCGGTACTTCGTAGTGCTGCTCGTTGGCCTTTTCGGGCAGAGGCGCCAGTTCAGCGCTGCGCATTGTTGCGAGAAAATCGCTGGTCTGATCAGACGTGGATTCGGTATCGGCGCTTTCCAGCTCGATCACCCGCGCTTTCAACAAGCGGCGGATGCCTGCCCGCACGACTCGGTCTGGCACGTAGCCCTGTTCGACCCAATGGATCGCGGTGGCAGTGTTTTGCGACATGTGCGCTTTCTTCTCCAGGCACACGATGTGTGTGATTCCAGAGCTGTTACGCAGCCCGATGCCGTTTGGATCTGCAGGTCGAATTCGTCTCTAGAAGACGGTGCCGTCGCTCTCGATCATCAGTGGCGGTGCGCCGTTGCGCAGGCGATGTGCCGACGCGCGTCCCGCCGCCCAGGTTCCGCCTTCAAGGACGCACGCCAGCGGCATATCTTCTTCCGTGCGGTTCAGCACCTTGCGCACACGCGGCGCCACTTCATCGAGCAGCGCGACCGTGAGCGCACGCCACTCCACGATGAACTCGTCGCTGACCTTCCAGCTGCGTTCGAGAAACGCAGGGTCCTTCGGCACGATGACCTGACTGTCGATCAGCAGGCCGCCGTTGCGGTATTCGGGCAGTGCGGTCAGCGTCTCCAGATGCCGCACCTTGACGCCGGCCCAAGCGAACGGCTCCAGCAATGAATAGGTCAGCCACTGCGAGAGCTTGTGAAACGGCATCCATCCATTGGTCAAGCCGGGGCCGGTCACTGCGCTGTGGCGCCAGCAATCGCCGAGCGCCAATGCCCGGTCGCTGGTGCCGAAGCCGCCGGCGTTGTCGCTGCCGTCGGCGGCCAGGCTGTCGATGGCGTTGGATGCCGGCCAGATGCCCGAGAACGAATCGAGCAACAGCGACAGAATCTCGTGCGCCGTGACCTCGGCCGTCGGTGGCGCGGCGGGGCCGTACGGGCCGACCAGCGCGTCGAACAGTCCGCCGGGCCGGCCGCTGTCGCCGAACACCTCGGGCTGCTCGGTCATCGCCTCGCCGAGCCTGCGCAACAGCATCGCGCGCCCGGCAAGGCCGATCAGCGGATTGGCTTCGCTCACTTGCAGTGCGTCGCCGAGACGGTCTGTGACGAGTGCCTTCAGACCGGCCGCGTCGGCCTGCAGCGGACGGTCGGGATCGGATGAAAACAGGCCGCTGGTGAACGCATGAAAGCTCGCCACGGCCAGGCCTTCTGAGCGCGAGAAGCTCTGGCCTTCTTCGTCGCCGAAGGCAGTTTCGATGTAGCGCCAATCGGGCCCGGCACCGGCGTCGAGCAACACGCTGACCAACGCCAGATCGATCTGCGCGCGGGCACGCTCACGCGATGTCGCGGCTTCGCCCAACAGGGTGTTCAACTCGGCCAGCCGGTCGACACCACCGGCCTCGAAATGGCGCCAGCGGCTGTGGTACGGAATCGTGTCCCACGGGTATCGTTCAAGCGTTACTTCTGCCACGGCCCGTGCGGCATCTTCGATGGTGCTGTCGTTGCCGATGGTGAACCACGCCGACTCGCCGCGCCGCGCGCGTGCCAGCAAGGCGGCCGAGCGCTCGCGGACAGCCGCAGTGGTGCGCAACAACGCCGCAGCGCCCGCCGCATGACTGCTGTCGTCGGTCAGCTCGACGATCGGATCGACATGGCCTTCCGCGTCCGCACTTCGAACGGCTGCGTTGTGTGTCGGGCGCTCCGGGTCGACGCCGTAGTTGTCGCGGCTCATTTGGCGAGCCCCCGACCTTTGGCCTGCTTCAACTCATCGGCATTGGGCACATGGCCTGGTGTGAAGTAGCCGGCGGCTTTCTTGGCGTCCATCTCGACCTTGGCGTCGGCTGGGATCAGGTCGTCCGGAATGTTGACTCGCTCGCCGATCTCGATGCCCGAGCCGGTGATGGCGTCGTACTTGAGATTGCTCATCGAAACCAGCCGGTGAATCTTCCGGATGCCGAGCCAGTGGAAGACATCAGGCATCAGCTCCTGGAAGCGCATGTCCTGCACGCCGGCCACGCACTCCGTCCGCGCGAAGTACTGGTCTGCCGTGTCGCCGCCGACCTGGCGCTTGCGCGCGTTGTAGACCAAAAACTTGGTGACTTCACCGAGCGCCCGGCCTTCCTTGCGCGAGTAGGCGACCAGCCCGACGCCGCCACGTTGCGCGCCCTGAATGCATTCCTCAATGGCATGGGTCAAATACGGCCGACAAGTGCAAATGTCGGAGCCGAACACGTCGGAGCCGTTGCACTCGTCGTGGATGCGCGCGGTGAGTTCGACCTCCGGATTCGCCAGATCGCGCGGGTTGCCGAAGATGTAGAGCGTCTGTCCGCCGATGGGTGGCAAGAACACTTCAAGATCGGAGCGCGTGACCAGCTCGGGGTACATGCCGCCGGTCTCCTCGAACAGCGTGCGGCGCAGATCGGTTTCGCTGCAACCGAAGCGCTTGGCCACGTCTGGCAAAAACCAGACGGGCTCGATCGCCGCCTTGGTCACCATCGCGGCACCGCCGGCGGTCAGGAACTTGCCGTCGGCCTTGAGGCGTCCGCTTTGCAGCGCCTCGATTACCTCCGGCAGGATGACGTGGGCCTGCGTGATGGCGATGGTCGGGCGGATGTCGTAGCCGGCCGCGAGCTCGCCCGAAAACACATCGGCCACCAGCGCGCCCCAAGGGTCTAGCGAGACGATCTTGCCGGGCTCGCTCCACTGCGGATAGGGGCCGATGAGGTCGGTCGGCGCGGTGTTGGTCAGGTCGGCGCGATGCTCGCGCTTGAGTGCGCCGGCCGCGACGGCGAGCGCGCGGTACACGCTGTACGAACCACTGTGGGTGCCGATGACGTTGCGGTGCGCGCGCGAGGTCGTGGTGCCGACGACCGGACCGCGTTCGGCCGCGCTGGCCGCTGCCCAACGGATGGGCAGCGCGCCGAAGCCGCCGCTGTGCGAGGTGAGTCGGATGTGGCGTTGAGCTGGTGTTGCAGGGACGGCCGGCAGCGGTGAGGGCAAGGCGCCGCCAACGGGGATGTCGACGGAAACTGCAATGTCGGGCGAAAGAGAGAACATCAGGGACGGAGGACCGGAAACAGCGGAAGCAGCGGGAGCAGCGGGAGCAAGAGAAGGAATCGAAACGGCATCAACAGACATTGCAGGCCCTCAAAAACATCAATGTAGCGACCCCCTTGAGAACTGGCAAGCCAGCGCACGGCACAATTCTTTGACCTCTTTTTTCGCCAGTGCCGTAACCGTTCCACCCCATGCCACGAATAACAAGGGACAGCGCGACGGGTGCGCGCGGCGCCAATGCCGGCGAAACGGTCGAGACCGTCCTTCGTGATTTGTTCCTTCGTGGACTTACCGGAGACGCCGCGGCGTACCACACGTTCCTGTCGAAACTCTGCGCGCACCTTCGCGCGTTTTTGGGCAAGCGCCTGTTCGGCTGGCCCGATGAGGTCGAAGACCTCGTACAGGAATGCCTGCTCGCAATGCACAACCAGCGTCACACGTACCAGCCCGACCAGCCCTTGACGGCATGGGTGCATGCCATCGCCCGCTACAAAATGATCGATCTGCTGCGCTCCAAATCGATCCGCGAGGCCTTGCACGATCCGATCGACGACGACCTCGAAGTCTTCGCCGCGTCGGCTACCGATGCCAGCGATGCCCGGCGCGACCTCGGCGGCCTGCTCGCCACGCTGCCCGACCGGCAACGGCTGCCGATCGTCCACGTGAAGATCGAAGGGCTGTCGGTCGCCGAGACCTCGCGGCTCATCGGCATGTCGGAGTCGGCCGTCAAGGTCAACGTGCACCGCGGCCTGAAGGCGCTGGCTGCACGATTCAGGAGCGCGCCATGAAGACCGACGATCTCGTGACGATGCTCGCCAATGGCGTGGCGCCCGTGCCGCGGCATGCGGCGTCGCGGCGCATGACCTGGGCGGTGGCCGTCGGCTTGCCGCTGTCGCTGCTGATCCTGTTTGCCGAATACGGCCTCCGGCGCGATCTTGTCGAGGTCATGTTCTGGCCGATGTTCTGGTTCAAGCTGCTTTTCCCGGCCTGCATCGCTGTCGCCGGCTTCGTGATGCTGCAGAGGCTGGCGCGGCCCGGAGTTCCGGTGCGGAATGCCTGGTGGGCTGCGTTGCTCCCGGCGGTGGGTGTGTGGCTGCTGGCGATCGTCGCCTGGCTCGGCGCGCCCGCCGATGCACGCATGCCGATGCTGATGGGGCAGACCTGGAAGACTTGCGCATTGAGCATCTGCCTGATCGGCTTGCCGGTGTTCGTCGCGGCGATCGTCGCGCTGCGCAGCCTGGCGCCGACCCGCCCTGCGCTCGCGGGCGCCGCAGCCGGTGCACTGGCGGGTGGCATCGGCGGCAGCGTCTATGCGCTGCACTGCATGGAGCTGGCCGCGCCGTTCCTGGCGGTCTGGTACGTGGGCGGTATCGTCCTGGCGATTGCGATCGGGGCTGTCGTGGGGCCGCGCTTGCTGCGCTGGTGATGCTGCAGGAGTGGGTGGGGGCGGGAGGAGTACGGAAGATGAGTTGGTGAAAATGAGCCACAGACCGACAGGGAACAAGAGCTGATGCGAATTCTTCACACCTCCGACTGGCATTTGGGCCAGCATTTCATGGGCAAGAGCCGCCAGGCGGAGCATCAATGCCTGATCGACTGGCTGCTGCTTCAAGTCGATGCGCATGCGGTGGATGCGGTGCTTATCGCCGGCGACATCTTCGACACCGGATCTCCCCCAAGTTATGCGCGCGAGCTGTACAGCCAATTGGTGGTTCGACTGCACGGCGCGGGTGTTGCGCTGCTGCTGCTCGGGGGCAACCATGATTCGGTTGCGACACTGGGCGAAAGCCGCGGATTGCTCGCCTGCCTGAGCTCGACAGTGATCGCGACGGTGGACGACCCCGCAAGCCAAGTCGTCGTGCTGCCGTTGCGGGGCGGCAAGGGTGAGGCGGGCTGCATCGTCTGTGCGATTCCATTCATTCGCCCGCGTGACGTATTGCAGAGCCAGGCCGGGCAGAGTGCCGACGAAAAACAGCAGTCCATGCGAGCTGCCATTCAGGCCTATTACCAATCGGTCTACGAGGCGGGCCGCGCACGGCAAGCAGAACTGAAAAGCGAACTGGGCCGCGTCGTTCCGCTGATCGCCACCGGGCATCTCACTACCGTGGGCGCCACCAGCAATGAGTCGGTCCGCGAGATCTATGTGGGCTCGCTCGATGCCTATCCCACGTCGGCGTTTCCGCCGGTGGACTACATCGCGTTGGGGCACATTCACAAGCCGCAAAAGGTCGGAGGATTCGATCACATTCGCTACTGCGGCTCGCCCATCCCTCTGGGGTTCGACGAAGCGCGCCAGCAAAAAGAGATGTTGCTGGTGGACCTGGGCGCTAGCGGGCTGACGGCCATCACGCCGCTGGTGGTGCCGCGGTTTCAGCCGTTGATTTCTGTCGGCGGCAACTTGGTGGCGCTGGCCAGTGCCATCACCGCAGCCGCTCTTGAAGGGTCTGCTGCGCGACCGGTCTGGCTGGAAGTCACCGTCGCGGAGGACGACTATTTGTCCGACCTGCCCGCGCGCATCGAGGTCATGACGCAAGGCTTGCCCGTGGAGGTTTTGCGCGTGCGGCGCCAGCGTGGCAATGCGGCAGCCAGCATGGCTGGCGAGGTGAGTGAAACGCTGGATGAACTCAGCCCCCACGATGTATTTTCGCGCCGATTGGCGCAAGAAGAACTGACGCCTGAACTGCTGGTGGCCTTGAGCCAGCGTTACCGAGCCATCGTGACCGGTCTCACGGAAGGTGCAGCATGAAAATTCTGAGTCTGCGCCTGAAGAACCTCAACTCACTCAAAGGTGAGTGGACGATCGACTTCACCAAATCCCCCTTTACCGACAACAGCCTGTTTGCCATCACCGGCCCCACCGGCGCGGGCAAATCGACCTTGCTCGACGCGATCTGCCTGGCGCTGTACCACGAGACGCCGCGCCTGAAGAGCATCTCGGCATCGGCCAATGACATCATGACGCGGCACACCGCCGATTGTCTGGCCGAGGTGGAGTTCGAAGTGAAGGGCGCTGTGTACCGCGCCTTCTGGAGCCAACGCCGCGCCCGCGACAAAGTCGACGGCGCGCTGCAGGCTCCAAAAGTGGAGCTGGCCAGCGTCGACCGGACCAGCCGCGCAGGGACGATCTTGACGAGCCAAAGCGGCGACAAGCTCAAGCGCATGGCGGAGATCACCGGCCTCGACTTCCCCCGTTTCACCAAGTCCATGCTGCTGGCCCAAGGCGGCTTTGCTGCATTCTTGAACGCTAGCGCCAACGACCGAGCCGAGTTGCTGGAGGAGCTGACGGGCACTGAAATCTACGGCGAAATCTCCAAGAAAGTGTTCGACGAGGCGCGACAGGCCAAGCAGCAACTGGAGCAACTCAAGGCTCGCGCAGACGGCGTGGAACTGTTGACCGCAGACAAGCGCGAGGCCATGCAAGGCGACGTGAAGCGTTGGGGTGATGAACTGCTGGGCGTGCAAGCCAACCAGCAGGTCACCCAAGCACAACGCCAATGGCAGCTGAACCTGGCGCAAAGCGCGCAAGAGGTGCAAAGCATGGAGGCGCAAGGCATTGCAGCGGCAGCGGCGCTGGAAACCGCCGCACCCGAACTTCGCCGCCTTGCCGACAGCGAGCCTGCGCAAACGCTCAAGCCGCTGCACCACGCTTGGCAACAAGCGCAAGCCGCATGCGGCCATAGCGAAACCGTGCTGGCAACGCTCCGCGTCGATCGGCAACGCGAGACCACCGCTCACTACCAGCAACACCACCTTGCCCAAACGCTGTCCAGCCGAATTGCGCAGCATGCACAAGACCAACTCACGCTGAGAAAAGGTGAGCATCAGCAGCTCACCGACTTTTGCGCAACGCACCCACAACGCGCCGCCTTGGGCGAACGCCTGGGCATTTGGCGGCAACAGTTTGACCAACGCCATCGGCTGCAACACAACCTCGTCACCCAGCAACAGGCTGTGCAGGCGTTGCTAGAAGAGCAAGTCGCCCGCAGCCGCAAGCTCACCGCACAGAGCGCGCTGGTGGATGCAGCGGCGCTGGCAAGAACCGCATCGGCGTCCGCGCAGCAGTCGGCGCAGGCCGCACAAGACCAACGCCTGGCAGGGCAAACGCCTGCGGGTTTGCGCGCGCTGTGGCAGGCCGAGCAGGGCCATCTGAACCGCTGGCAACAGCTGGAAGCTCTGGCCAAACAGCGTCGTGAACTCGCGACCCAGCAGGGCACGCTGGCGGCGGACGTGCAGCAAGGCAACGCCACGATAGGGACGCAAGCTGCCGCGGTGTCAGCGCTGCGGGAAGAATACAAAGCGGTGAAGGAGCAGGTTGCAGACAAGCAAAAACTGCTCGACCAGGAGCGCCGCATTCAAAGCCTGGATGCGCACCGCCTGGCATTGCAGCCCGGGGAGGCTTGCCCCTTGTGCGGTGCCGTGGAACACCCCGCAATCGATGCTTACCAGGCGCTCGATGTTTCAGCCACCGCCGCCACCTTAAAGCTCAAACAAGATGCGCTCGAGAAACTCAAAACACAGGGGGAAATCGCCGCCGCCGCTTTGGCTGCGAGCAACGCACGCCAAACACAGCGGATGAATAGTCAAGAGAAAGCCGCACAGCACATCAGCCAGTGGCAAACCGTTTGGACCGCGTCGATCAGCCAGGTGAAAACCACGCCCGCATTGACCGTTGACGATTGGCACAGCGCCGAGCACTTGGCCGGGGGACAGCAGGCCGTTGCGCAGGCACTCGTCCAGCTCACCAACGACCTGCAAACCGCCGACATGGGCGAACAGACGATTCAGCGCGCCCAGGCAGCCGCCAACCAAAGCGCCCAGGCGTTGCAGGCGGCACAGGGCCAGTTGGCCCTGCTGCAACAGGCGGCCGAGGAGTCGCAGGTGCGCCAGACGACGCTGGTGCAAACCGGTCAAACAAATCAGGAAGAGCTCGCGACCCTGGAGGCGAGCCTGCAAGCCACACTGGCCGAAGCCGGCTACGCGCTGCCAGCCGATCCCAAGCCGTGGCTACAAGAGCGAGACGGTGAGTGGCAACACTGGCAGCAGACCCAGCGCCAACTTCAGGCGCTGGCCCAAGCCATCACCCGCCAGCAAGCCCAGTGCGACGCGACACAGACAGAAGCCAGCTCGTGGGCGCAACGATGGACCGACCTCCAGGCCCGCGCGGATCAACCCGCGATGGCCTCGCCCGCGCACAAGGAAGTGGCGGCCGATGAACTGCCGGCCGCGCTCGCCGCTTGCACTCACGACATCGCCATCCTGACCCAAACCATCGCCGCCCTGACGGGCCGACATGCGCAGGCAGAGGCAGCTCTCGCGCAACAACGCGCAGCCTTACTGGACGCGGAAGGCGCGTGGCACACCGCCCTGAACGCCAGCCCTTTTGCCGACGCGCCAGCGTTCGAGGTCGCACTTTTGCCCGAGCCCGAACGCCAGCGCTTGAGTGCGCTGAAAGATTCACTGAACGCCGCGCAACAGCGGGCCAACGCACTGTTGCAGGCCGCACGCGACAAACAAACGCAGTTGGAAGTACAAGCACTCACGCCACTCACCGCCGAAGAAATCGTTGAGCAAATGGAGGCGCTAGAGGCGCAGCGCAGTGCCCTCAGCGAACAAATCGGTGCCCAGCGCGCCTTGCTTACGAGCGATGCGCAACACCGCCAAAACCAGCAAGCCCTGTTTGCGCAAATCAGCGAACAGACCGGAGAGGCCGATATCTGGCAACGGCTGGACGGCTTGATCGGCTCTGCCAGAGGCGACAAGTTCCGCAAGTTCGCCCAGGGGCTCACGCTCGACCATTTGCTGCACCTTGCTAACCGGCACTTGGCGCGCCTGCACGGCCGCTACCTGCTGCGTCGCAAGCCCACTGGCGAACTGGAACTGGACATCGTGGATGCATGGCAGGGCGATGCCACGCGCGACACGCGCACCCTGTCGGGCGGCGAAGGCTTCCTGGTCAGCCTTGCGCTGGCCCTGGCGCTGTCGGACCTGGTGAGCAACAAGACATCCATCGATTCGCTATTCCTCGACGAAGGCTTCGGCTCACTCGACGGCGACACCTTGGAGATCGCGCTGACAGCGCTGGATTCATTGAACGCCAGCGGCAAGATGATCGGCATCATCAGCCACGTGGAAGCGCTGAAAGAGCGCATCCCCGCGCAGATCCGGGTGGAGAAGGGCGGGGGGATTGGGCATTCGCGGTTGGTGGTGTAGTGCTGCCGGCGCAGCAACTGCCGCAAATTCAGGAGGTCAGTACGCGCCCATGAAGTCACGCTTGCCAATGGGCAAACCGTTGTGGCGCAGGATGTCGTAGCTCGTTGTCACATGAAAGAAGAACTGCGGCAGACCGTAGTTCGCGAGGTAGGTCTGCCCACTGAGCTTCTTTTCCTTCGGCGTGCCGGGGCGCAAGACGATTTCGGCGCTTTCCTTGCCTTCAAACTGCGACGCGTTGACGCCGTCGAGAAACGCCAAGGTTTGGGTCAAAAGCACATCCAGATCGCCAAAGCTCTTCTCTTGGCCTGCAAAGGCGGGCACCTCCACCCCGGCCAGACGCGCCGAAACACCACGTGAAAAATCGGCAGCAATCTGTACTTGCTTGAGCAGCGGAAACATGTCGGGCGCCAACCGCGCTTGCAACAGGGCGTCGGGCTCGATCGACTTGCTGGTGGCGTGCTCGCTGGCCTGGGCAAGGATGGTTTTCAGCGCCGTCAGCATCTGCTTGAAGACGGGGACGGAGTGGTTGTACATGGAGCTGGTCATGAGGGTATTTGTGGGTAAACGGAGGAGGAAGACGGTGAGGGGCAGCTGCGCCAAGGGCTGAGTGCTTTCAGGCGCGTGTAACCCTGGTTTGGACAGCTTTGGATGAGGCGCCTGGTTCGCGCTGCGATGGCCCCGCCGGGCACTGTAACCGGTCGCTGCGTGAGCCAAGTGCTGCGGAGCTTCAAGTCCCCGTGTCTTTGGCGCTGTCGGGCCTGGTGAGCAACAAAGCCTCCATCGACTCACTCTGCGGCTTATCCAAGTGCGGAAAACGACGTCGGCTTGAGGAATGAGTTGGCCGTGCGAGCCACGATCGGTCCATTGCTTTTGCTGGCCGTCCGGGCGGTCAGCCACTCTGCATCCTTAAAAAAGGCGTCCCACCGGACTTCGCGTTTGGCCAGATCGGTCTAGGCCAGCAGGTAGGTGAGTTCGTTGCTGTCGGGCCCGATCACCGGCGGGAAGAAACCGACGGGCCGGAAGCCATAGCGTTCCCAAATCCTTAGGGTGTGGTTTTGAAAGCGGGTCAGCATGTGTGGCATGCGTCCAAACATCGCTGTTTAGGGTCGCAGTTCGTGGAGCATGTCTTTCCGTTTTTTTATCCGGCGTCCTGACTGATTCGGGGTGATGTCATCAGGATTCGTTCCAGCCGCTCGCAGGCGGCTTCCAATTCGATCAGATTTGCGGGGGAGCCAATACACAGGCGGACCGCATGAGGCAGCGAGCGTCTGCCTACGACAAAACTGTGCGTCGGGGCGATGGCAATCTTGTGGGCAGCGGCGGCATCGACAAAATCCTCGGCGCGCCAGGGTTCCGGTAACGTCAACCAGATGTGGGGGCTCATCGGATGGGCACGCGCAGTAGCCAGCAGGGGAAAGTGGGACACGACCGAGGCACGTCGCCGCAGTTCTGCGCGTTGCCATTGCGTCATGCCTTCGACAGTGCCGTCACGAATCCAGCGTGCGGCGATTTCTGCCGCAATGGGCGTGGCAAAACCGGTCGACATGGCAACGCCGGCCTGCATGCGGCGCGCCGCCGACAAGGGCGACACCACGCAACCGATCTTCATGCCTGGGCCGAGGATGCGACCGAGGCTGGTCAAGAAATGCGTGCGCTCGGGGGCCAGTGCGGCAATGGGCAGGATGCCGTCCGGTGGCATCACGGTGCCATAGATATCGCTCTCCACGATAGGTATGTCGTGACGCCGCGCGACATCGACCAGTTCCTGTCGACGTGCCATTGACAGCGTGGCGTTGGTCGGATTCTGGCAACGCGGCGTGCAATAGATCGCTGCGACGCGTTCTTCACGGCAGATGGCATCGAGTGAGTCAGGGATCAGTCCATCCTCGTCCATCACGATGCCGACGAGTCGCCGGTCCAGGTAGCCGACGATCGATTTCATGCGGGGATCGGTCAGCATCTCGGTGGCGATCAGGTCACCAGCATGCGTCAATGTAGAGATGGCACACATTGCTGCATGTTGCCCTCCATTTGTCACAATCAATTGATCCGGGGTTGATCCAATTCCAAAACCTTGAACCCATTCATTCAATGCGAGTCGATGGTCAACTCGACCTGCCGCTGGGGCGCCGTCAAAGACTTGGGCATCGGTCGACCCGGTTAGCAGGGCTTTCAGGACGGAGTCCAGAGGCGCCTTCAAAGGAGGAACAGGCACGCGGTAGATGCCCATTTCAATGACTGCCGCCGCATCGCTTGCGGCGCCCCACGATGCAGCCCTCTGCGCCGTCACGAACGTGCCGCGACCTACCTGGCTGGTGATGAAGCCCTGGCTTTCCAGTTCGCTGTAGGCACGTCCGACAGTGGCGACCGCCATGTCCAGTTCAGTCGCGAGGTCGCGCTGGGTTGGCAGTTGTTGGCCGGGCAAAAGCTTGAATTGCTCAATCCCTTGTATGACGGCCTGCACCACGCCCCGATAGCGAGGCCGGAGGTCGTTTTGTATCAATTCATAAATCATTGAGTTAGTGTAATCCCGAGTTAATATTAGTTCAATGAGCTGATATCTTTGATTAATTGCAGTTCAGGCATGCGTTAACTCACAGGGCCGACCTGCAAAAAATGGGATTGTCCATGCATCACAGGAGCACCTCGTGAACCAGCGTTTCAAGTCGAATGAAGTAGAAGAGTTTGCCTTCGATCATCTGTCCTCGATCGAGACTGGAGGCCTTCTGTCGCGTCGCGAACTGATGCGACGCGCCACGTTGTTCGGGGCAGCCGGCACCCTCGGCACGTTCACCGGCATCCTGCATGCCGCCGGTCCGGAGGCTGCCGGCAAAGTGACCGTCGGATTGGACAGCGGCGCATTCACGCCCATCCTCAAGACCTTCGCGCCGGAATTCCAGAAGGCCACCGGCATCGACCTCACGTTCGCGTCGTACCCGCTCGGCAACATGTACGACCAGAACCTGCTGGCCTTGCGCCAGAAGACGGCGCGCTTCGATGCCTTCGACTTCTGGCCGAATTTTGTGGGCGACTTCGGCCCCTATCTGACGCCGCTGGAAGAAGTCGGCACCAAGGCCGAACTCGGCTTCGACGACATCGCGCCGCCATTCCAGTTGCTCAACCATTACGAGGGCAAGCTGGTCGGCGTCACCATCGACGGCGACATGTTCATGAACACGTACCGCACCGACCTGTTCGAAGATGCCGCAGAAGCCAAGGCCTTCAAAGTCAAGTACGGCTACGACCTCGGCGCACCGCGCGACTACAAACAGTACCGGGATACGGCAGAGTTCTTCACCCGGCCCGACAAGAACCTGTACGGCGCCGTCGAGGTGACCAGCTACTTTGTCTACGCGTTCTTCATCAATCATCTGGTTCAGGCTGCGGTTGAAAAAGGCCAGTCGCGTTATGGCGAACTGTTCGATGCCGACATGAAGCCCCAGTTACTGACCGACGTGGCCGAAGAAGCCTTGCGCCGCTACGGTGAAATGACCGCCTTCATGCCGAAGAACCTGGCCAAGGCGATGCCATGGGATGTGGGCCGCCAGATGTTCTTCGAAGGCAAGATCGCACAAGCCAACTGGTGGACCGACATGCCCAAGGGCGCAGCCGACCCGTCGATCTCCAAGGTCGCGGGCAAGATCAAATGCGCTGGCAACTGGGGCGGCGTCACCGTGCTGCCTTACGGTCGCGCCATGGGCATCGCCAAGAACTCGCAAAACAAGAAGGGCGCGTTCAAGGCCATTGCCTGGATGCAGCAAACGGCCAATGCCAACCGTTGGGTGGCAGAAACGTTCTCGCAGTCGCTGATGGACCCATGGCGCATGAGCATGTTCAACAACCCCAAGGCCACGTTCCCCTTGCAGGCCGCCAGCGGATTTGCCGACAACTTCGCCACGGTCAGCAAGGACTTGCTGACCAGCAAGAAGGCCTATCTCGACCTGTCGATTCCGGGCACCAACCGCTATCTGTCGTCGATCATCCAGCATGTGCAGCGTGCCAACTCCGGTGAAGCGACACCGCGTCAGGCGTTGCAGGCCATGACGACTGAGTTCGAAGAGACGACGAAGGCCTATGGCCGTGACCGCCAGATCAAGCACAACGCCGAATACCGTCAACGCATGATCAAGCAGGGCTACTGGTCTTGAACTCAGCCGTTCTTCGGGTCGACGCTGCCAGCGCCAAGGCAGCGCGGCGACCGCGCCCCGATAACAGCGAACGGCGCGGCGTGTGGCTGCTGCTCACGCCGGCCTTGTTATTTCTGGCGTTGATGTCCGCATGGCCATTCGTCTACCTGGTCTACGCGTCGTTCACGTCGTACCAGTTGACCATTCCCATTCCGATCGAATGGGTCGGGCTGGACAACTTCAAGTCTGTGATGGGGCACGCCCGATTCTGGTCGAGTCTCGGCATCACGGCGGTCTTCGCGCTGGTCAGCGTTCCGTTGCAACTAGCTATCGGATTGGCTCTGGCGTTGCTTCTCAACGGGTTGGTGCGCGGCCGCGAACTGTATGCCTCGTTGCTGCTGATTCCCATGATGCTGGCACCCATCGTCGTGGGCTTTGCATGGAACCTGTTCTTCAATCCGGTCTACGGCCCCTTCAACGCCGCACTGCGCGGGCTGGGCTTGGACCCGCCGGCCCTGGCCCAATCGTCGGTCTGGGCGCTGCCCACCGTGGTGCTGGTCGACATATGGCAATGGACGCCCTTCGTGATGGTCATCCTGCTGGCTGGCTTGCGTTCGATTCCACCTCGCGTGTATGAGGCGGCCCGGGTCGATGGCTCCACCACCTGGCAGACCTTCGTGCATGTGGTGCTGCCGATGCTGCAGCCGTACATCACCATCGCATTCGTCCTGCGCTTCATCGATTCGTTCAAGGTCTTCGATGTGCTCTACATCCTGACCAAGGGCGGCCCGGGCACCAGCACCCAGAACCTGGCTTATTACACCTACGACCTCGGATTCAACCGGTTCGAGTTCGGCCCGGCCGGTGCACTCAGCCTGATCCAGCTTGCGCTGCTGACGGTGGGTGTCACAGTCATTCTTCGGTTGGGTTCACGCCGCGACAAGGCCGCCAAAAGCGGAGTTTCAGCATGACCGCAAAGTCCACATCTTCGACGGCCAAGGCCAGCGCCGAATCCCTGGCGCCGCCATGGCAAGCCGCGCGCCACCTGACGCTTATCGTGTGCGCGCTGGTGTTCCTGTTCCCCGTCGTGTGGCTGTTGCTGACCGGCTTCAAGCCCTACGCCGAGTTGTTCGTGTCGCCGCCCACGCTGCTTCCGCTGGCACCGACGCTCATCAATTTCAGCGAAGGCTGGGCCATCGGTGGCGGCAAGGGCATCGGCGACAGCCTCATCGTCGGGTCGATCTCCACGCTGCTGTGTCTGCTGCTCGGCTTCCCTGCGGCCTATGCGCTGGCCCGCCACTTTCCGGCCACCGGTCAACTGAGCTTCACGATTCTGTCGTTGCGCATGCTGCCGCCCATCGTGCCAGTGATCGGCTTCTATCTGCTGTATCAGGAGCTGGCGCTGTTCGACACCTACACCGGACTCGTGATCGTCTACACCTTCATGAACCTGCCGCTGGTGATCTGGCTGCTGGCGGAATTCATCCGCCAGATCCCGCGCACCTACGAAGACGCCGCACGCATCGACGGAGCGCCGTGGTATCGGATGTTCCTCGACATCCTGCTGCCGATGGCATTGCCGGGCATCGTTACGGCCGGCATCCTGAGCATGATGTTTGCCTGGAACGAATTCCTTTTCTCGCTGGTGCTGACCGGTGAAACGGTGATCACGCTGCCCAAGGCGCTGGCCAGCTTCTTCCTGTTCCAGCAACCCAACTGGGGCCAGCTCGGCGCCATCGGGATATTGGCCATCGGCCCACTGCTGGTGCTGTCCTATTACATGCAGCGCTACCTCATCCGCAGCTTTTCCGCCGGACTTGGCGGGCGTTGAAAGAACACTCCATGGCATCCATCACTCTCGACCACATCGACAAGCACTACGGCACGGTGCATGCCGTGCACGACATCAGCATCCACATCGAGGACGGTGAATTCTTCGGACTGCTCGGTCCTTCCGGGTCGGGCAAAACATCGGTGCTGCGCATGCTGGCGGGGCTGGAACGGCCCACTGGTGGCAGGTTGCTGTTCGACGATGTCGAGGTCCAGCACCTGACGCCGCAGGCGCGCAACGTGGCCATGGTGTTCGAGCAGAACGCGCTCTACCCGCACATGACCGCGCGCCAGAACGTCAGCTATCCGCTCAAGATCCGGGGCGTCGACAAGGCCGACATAGAGACCCAGGTGGGAGAGGTGGCGCGTCTGTTGAACATTGCGCACCTGCTGGACCGGCGTGCCTCGCAGATGTCCGGTGGCCAGCAGCAACGCGTGGCGATTGCCCGTGCCCTTGTGCGCCGCCCCAACCTGCTGTGTCTCGACGAACCCATTGCGCATCTGGACACGCTGTTGCGGGCCAGATTGCGTGGCGAACTCAAGCGCTTGCAGCGCTCGCTTGGCACCACGTCCGTGCTGGTCACGCACGACCCGATCGAAGCCATGACCATGACCGATCGGCTGGCCGTGATGCGTGACGGCGTGCTGCAGCAGGTCGGCACACCAACCGACGTCCACGACCGGCCCGTCAACGCGTTCGTCGCGCAGTTCTTCGGCTTGCATTCCATGAACCTGCTGCAGATCGACGACCTGAACAGCACGGACCACTTGCAGGGCCGCATGGCCGGGGCCGACGTGCGCCTGCCAGCCAACATGCTGTTGGGCGATGGCAGCCATCGCGCCGCACTGCTGGGTGCGCGGCCGACGGAAGTCGAAGTATTGAAGGCAGGCGAGGGCGCTTCCGGACCCGGTCGGTTGGAGGTGGCGGGCAGCGTTTACATCTCCGAGCAGATCGGCGACTCTCAACTCATCACGGTGCAGATCGGCAGCGCCACGGTTCAGGCCCTGTCGCCGCAGGTGCGTCCTTATGCGATCGACGAACCGGTGCGCATCAGCATTGCAGAGCCGGGCTTGTACGTGTTCGATGTGGGAACGCAAAACAGCCTGCGATTCGGACGGTCACGGCTCAGTGTGGCCAGTGCCGCCGTCGCCGTCGCATTGGCCGCCTGAATCAATGCGATGAGCCAACGATGAAATACGTGCTCGGCATCGACAAGGGCACGTCGATGATCAAGTCGGTGATCTTCGATGAAGCGGGAAGCACCGTGGCCGTGGCGCGACGTCGGGTCGATGTACTGCATCCGCAGGCCGGTTGGCACGAAGAAGACCCCAAGCGAACGTGGGCACTGTGCATCGAAACCACCCGCGAGGCGCTGGCCACGGCTCGGTTGATCGGCTCCGACATCGCTGCAATCGGCATCACGGGTCACATGGGCGGCGCCATCCTGGTCGACGCGGCCAACCTGCCCGTGCGCAATGCCATCGGCTGGCCCGACGAGCGTGCGCAGTCGCACCTGTTGAAACTCGAAGCCGAGGGCGCACTGGACGGGTTGTTCCAAATTTCCGGCAATGGCCTGATGCCCGGCAACACAGCCTTGCTGCTCGGTTGGCTGGCGGTTCACGACCCGGACAGCACCGCGCGTGCGGCTACGTTCCTTTGCGCCAAAGACTATCTGCGCCTGCGCCTGACAGGCGTTGCCGCCATCGACCCGTCTGATGTGAGCTTCGTGCCTGGCGACATCGACGGGCGAACCTTCTCTGCTGAACTGATGCGCGCCTGCGGTGCCGAAGCGTGGCTTGAGCGCCTACCGGCCATCGTTGCATCGGAGAAGATCGCCGGGCACCTTCAACCCGAAGCCGCCGAACTGACCGGGCTGATGGAAGGCACGCCCGTCATCACCGGACTCGGCGATGGGGCTGCGGCCGCACTCGGCATCGGCGCGCTGGCCAGCGGCTCGGCCTTCACCGTGCTGGGCACCAGTTGCCTCAACTCGCTGGTACTGGACGGTCCGCACCGCGCACCGCACGGACTGGGTTTCCTCTTCGCGATGCCACTGGACCAGTACGTTCGCATCCTGCCCAACACCTCGGGCACGATGACGATGGACTGGTTCCTGGAGCGTTTCGGCGGACCGCAACACGCTGATGGCAGCTGGGATTTCAATGCCATGGAAATGGCAGCCGCTGCCATCCCGCCTGGCGCCGGTGGCGTGCTGCTCTTGCCTTACATCAACGGAGCCGGCGTGCTCGCGCCCTTTGCCGATCCACTCGCACGCGGCGCGTTCTTCGGCATGAGTGTTCACACCACGCGCGATCACCTGCTGCGTGCCGTCTACGAGGCACTGTGTTACTCGACCCGCGATTGCTTTGCCGCGATGCCGGAAGCACCGACCAGCCTGAAGTTGAGCGGTGGAGGTGCACAGAGCCCTTTCTGGGGTCAACTCTTTGCCGACGTGTGCGGCGTGCCCATCGAGATTCCCGAGTCGGCCGAATCCGGCGCGTTGGGTGTGGCCTTGCTGGCGGGCGTGGCAGTGGGCATGTGGCCCGATCTGGAGGCGGCTGTGCAACGCACCAGCCGTGTCTCGGCGCGCTATGAACCCGATCCGGTGCAGACAAAAATCTACGACGGCTGGTTTGGCTTATACCAGGCGCTTCGCTCTACCTATCGCAATTTTTCATCGCAGCGCGCTGCGCTGATGGAGCAGGCATGACAGGTCCGTTGTTGCTGGGCATCGACAAGGGCACCACGATGACCAAGGCGGTGCTGTTCGATGGGCGCACCGGCATGGCGGTGGCCACGGCACGCCGACCCACGCCGTCGTTTCATCCGCATCCGGACTGGCACGAAGAAGACATGGACCTGACGTGGGCCGGCGTCGCCGCCGCCGTGCGGAATGTCATCGAGCGCTCGGGTCGACCCGCTTCCGACATCGTCGGTGTCGGCGTGAGCGGGCACATGGGCGGCCTCTGGGCACTGGACCGCGATGGCAAGCCCCTGGGCCGCGCCATCGCCTGGCCGGACGGTCGTGCTTCCGGCTTGCTGGAAGACTGGCGCCGCACCGGGTTGGTCGACAAGGTCTACGACATCTGCGGCAACGCACCGATCCCCGGCATTCCACTGGTGCTGCTGGCGTACATGAAGCGCCATGCGCCCGAGTTCTTCGAGCAGGCCGCGCACGTGATGCTGGCCAAGGACTTCATCAATTACCGGCTGACGGGCGTGATGGCCACGGACGAGTCCGACCTGTCTTTTTTCCCCTGCGATATTCGTGAGCGGGTGATCTCGAAAGAGTTGTTCGAACTGGCTGGCGTGCCCGAGGCGATGAAGCTGCTGCCGCCCGTCATGCGCACCGGCGAGCTGCTCGGTCGCATCACGGCAGAGGCCGCAGCCGCGACGGGTCTGGTCGTTGGTACACCCGTCGCCGGCGGTGCCGGCGATGCAGTGGCTGCGGCCATCGGCGTCGGCGCGTTGCGTCCGGGGCAGGCCGTGACCGTCATCGGCACGTCGTTCATGAACAACCTGACCGTTGACCATCCCGTGCTGGAACCGCGCGGCGTCGGCTTTCTGTTCCTGATGCCCGACGGTCAATGGCAACGGCTGATGTCCAACACGGGCGGTGGCTCGCTGTGCCTGAAGTGGGTGCTCGACACCTTCGGCGCGGCCCATACGTCGAGCGGCCTCAGCGACGACGCGCTGTACGCCCGCATCGAGGCCGAGGCGCGCAGTCTGCCCGCGTTGCCGTCGGGGCTGCTGTTCCATCCCTATCTCAATACCTCCGGCATGTCGGCGCCGCGATTCGATCCGGCCGCGCGCGCCAGTATCTTCGGACTGGACGCTTCCGTTTCTCCCATGGCATTGATGCGCTCGGTCATGGAAGGCGTGGCCTTGTCGATGGTCGATTGCTACAGCGCCATCGATGCGCCCGTCACGGACATCCGACTGACAGGCGGTGGCGCACGGTCGGCGTTGTGGCGGGAAATTTGCGCCGCCGCTATGGGCCGTCCGCTGCTGACACCCGAAGTCGAAGAAACCGGCGCACTGGGCGTGGCCATGCTGGCTGCCACGGCCATCGGGCTGTACCCGGACTTGCCCGCCGCGGCTCAGGCCCTGGTGCGCTTCGGTGCACCTGCCGAGCCCGATGCACGGCTGGTCGATATTTACGCGCACGCCTTTCCGGTGTTCCGGAATCTGCGTGAACAACTGGCGCCCTTGTGGGCGCGTCGGGCTGCACTGCTGGAAGCCGACCAATCAAGGATCTGATGAACCCTCTTTCCCGCACGCATGTGCTATTCGATCTCGACGGAACACTGGTCGATTCGCGCAAAGCCGTGGCCGCCTGCTACGCCCAGGTATTCAAGGAGCGGCTGGGCATGGACTTCCCGCCGCCCGGCATCGAGACAGGAGACATCTATGCCATGCGGCCGGTGGAACTGTTCGCGCGCTTTGCGCCGGAACGGGTCGATGAACTGCACCAGGCCTACCAGGACGGCTATCCGGCAGCAGCGGCGCAATGGTTGACCGTGTTCGACGGCGCCGACAGGTTGATTCATGGCCTAGTGAAGGCCGGGCGTCGACCTAGTCTCGTGACCAACAAGGGACTGGCGCGCACCCTCATCGACCTGGCACGTGCCGGCATCGACACGCAGTGGTTCGACGCCATCGTGGCCGCCGAGGACACTGCCGAGCGCAAGCCGCATCCCGCGCCGATCCTCCTTGGCCTGCAACGCGCTGGCGCCGATGCCACGGATGCGATCTACGTGGGAGACGGCCCGCAAGACGTGCTGGCCGCCCGTGCGTGCGGTATGCCGGTGATCGGCTTGACCTACGGGTTCTATCCGGCGCAAGCCCTCGCCAAACTCGAACCCGATGCGTTGGCCCATTCAATGGACGAACTTGCGCAGTTGCTCGGCGTGTCGATCAAGGGCACGGCATGACGCGGTTCACGGTGCTCGCCGAAGGCCTCGCATTTCCCGAAGGCCCGGTGGTCCTGCCCGACGGTGACATCATCGTGACCGAGATAGGCACGGGCGCGTTGACATGCATCACACGCAATGGCGCGGTGCGTCGAGTCGCCGAAACCGGCGGTGGTCCCAATGGCGCCGCACTGGGTCGCGATGGCGCGCTCTACGTTTGCAACAACGGCGGCTTTAACTGGGACCGTACCAATAATGGCTGGCGCCCGCTGGGACGCGCGGCCGACAACGACGGCGGGCGCATCGAGCGCGTCGACTTGGTCACTGGTCACGTCGAACGCCTGTACACGCAATGCGATGGGCATCCGCTGACGGCCCCGAACGACCTCGTCGTCGATGCCCACGGTGGCCTCTGGTTCACTGACCACGGGCACCGCGAAGGCCGGCGCATGGACATCGGCGTAGTCTTCTACGCGCGCTGCGATGGCTCGTTCATCACGCAGGTCGCGTTTCCGTTGATCTCGCCCAATGGCATCGGCTTGTCACCCGATGGTGGCACGCTGTACGTCGCCGAAACCTCGTCCGGGCGGCTCTGGTCGTGGCCCGTCGTCAGTCCCGGCGTGCTGGGGCGGGCCGACTGGCCTTCGCCGACTGGCGGCAACTTGGTGTGCGGACTGCCGGGTTTCCAGCGTTACGACTCGCTGGCAGTCGAGGCCTGCGGCAACATCGCCATTGCGACCTTGCGCTTCGGAGGCATCGTGGTCGTGTCTCCTGTCGGGGAGTTGGTGGAACGCATCACGCTGCCTGACCCGTACAGCACCAACATCTGCTTCGGTGGCGATGCCATGCAGACCGCCTACGTGACCCTGTCAGGCACCGGCCGGCTGGTGTCGATGCCCTGGGCGCGCGCCGGATTGGTGCTCGAAGCTTGAAGGGCGAATGGAGAACATGACCACACACACCGTGCCTGAAGGCTTCATGCCTTCCGACCTCATCGAAGGCTTTCTGGTGCACGTTGGGCCGTTGTATGCGCGGCCGACATCTGACCAGTCGGCCTCTTTCATCCTTGCCTTTCGAGCTGAAGCCCAGCACGCCAACCGCTATGGCGTCGTGCACGGCGGTATGTTGGCCACGCTGGCCGACACGGCCATCGGCGCCAATCTGGCGCGCACTGGCACCACGGTCGAAACCACACTGACACTCAATCTGACGCTCGACTACATCGCCGGCGCGCGGATCGACGACTGGCTCGAGGCCCACGTCGTACTGACCAAGGAGCGCGGCAAGGTGCGTTTCGGTGAGTGCGAAGTGCGCTGCGACGAGCGGCTGCTGGTGCGGGCCAGTGCCGTGTTCTACGTTCCCCCCGAACTCGGGCAAGGGTAAGCGTGACGATCACATAGTGAACGTTCCCATACTTTGCCGATGCACCGCAAGCCGTGTGATTTCACACTGCGCCCTCAGACCAACAAAGACGGAGACAACCATGACTATTCAACTGAAGCAGCTCGGCGCGTGGCGCCGCATTTTTGCAGCAATGGCACTGCTGGTTGCGGGAACCGCAGCCATGGCCCAGGCCGCCGTGAAGATCGGCTGCGTGTTGCCACTCAGTGGCGGCTCCGCAGCAGTCGGCAACCAGACACGCACGGGCGTGATGGCGGCGGTCGAACAGATCAATGCAGCGGGTGGCATCAAGTCCATGGGGGGCGCCAAGCTCCAGGCCGTCTTCGGCGACTCGCAGTCGAAGGCCGACGTCGGCGTGTCGGAAACCGAACGCCTGATCCAACGCGAGAACGTGTCTGTCATGTGCGGTGCGTTCAACAGCGCCGTGACCTTTCCGTCGACCGAAGTGGCCGAACGCGCCAAGACGCCATGGGTCGTCGTCGGCGCCGTGAAGGACGAAATCACGGAGCGCGGTTTCAAGTACATCTTCCGCATCAACAACAAGGCCACTTACGACGCGCGTGAACAGCTCGAATCGATGGACCTGCTGGCGAAAGACTCTGGCAAAGCCGTCAAGCGCGTGGCACTCTTTTATGAAGGTGGTGATTGGGGCCGTTCACATGCCGCCAACATCCGCAAGCTGGCTGCCGAACACAAGATAGAAATCGTACTGGACGAACCTGCACCGCCGAACCAGGTCGACTTCACATCGCAACTGCTGAAGATTCGCTCGGCCAAGGTCGATGCCCTGATCCTCGCGCTGTACACGCCCGACCAGTTGCTGTTCACGCGTCAGCTCGCCGAGCAGCGCCTGGACCTGCCGTTCGGTGTTCACTCTGCCGGTGGCGGGACCGAAGATCCATCGTTCTATGCCGCTGTGCAACCGAGCATGGTCGGGTACTACTTCGTGCAGGAAGACTGGCAGATCGACATCCTGGACATCAGCAAGGACCCCTTGCTCGCCGATGCCGACAAGCGCACCCGTGCGGCTCTAGGCTACGGCATGAGCGCCTATGTTGCGCAGGGCCTGTCGGCCACCTACGTCATCAAGGACGCACTCGAACGCGCCAAATCCGCTGACCGTGAAAAGCTGCGCGATGCCATTGCCGCGACCGACATCACCGCGGGCCCGGCGCTGTTCACCGGCTACCAGCGCATCAAATTCGACGCCGCCGGCCAGAACACGTTCGCCCATGGCGTGATCTCCGAGAACATCGGTGGCAAGCGCCGCACCATCTGGCCGATGGAGAACCGCGCGGCCGATACCAAGCCGGTATGGCCCGTGCCGGTCTGGGCACAGCGCTAAGCCCTTCGTTTCCTCCGCTGGTCTGTCCGCCACCATCGCGTGGCGTGGAGACGAGCGTCTGCAAACCTGTCAATGAGGCTCCACTGTGGATTGGTACGTACTGTCTTACGCCGCTTTCAACGGCATTCTGGTGGGCGCGATGCTGGGTGGCATCGCGCTGGGACTCAGCCTGATCTTCGGCGTGATGCACATCGTCAACTTCGCACATGGCTCGTTCCTGATGCTGGCGATGTACATCGCCTTCTGGTTGCAGAAGCTCGGTGGCATCGATCCCTATGTGAGCGTGTTGATCGCAGCGCCGGCGATGTTTCTGCTCGGCTATCTGGTGCAGCGCTTCGTCATCGGTCCACTGATTCGCCGTGAACGCGCGCTGGTCGTCGAACCCGTCAGTGCGCTGCTGCTCACGGCCGGCGTCTACATCCTGATCGACAACATGGCACTGATGGTGTTCGGCCCCAACGTGCGTTCCACGCCATCGGCGATCCAGACGACGAGCGTCATGGTCGGCGAATTTCCGCTCAACACCTTCCGCATCGTGTCGGCGTTGGCCGCCTTCGTGATGGCCCTTGGAGTCACGCAATGGCTGGCACGCACCGACCTGGGCCGTGCGATTCGCGCCACGGCGCAGAACCGCGATGCGGCCGCCATGTCGGGCATCGACGTGCCCTTTGTCTACAACGTGACCTTCGGACTCGGCTGCGCCATGGTCGGTGTCATGGGTTGCCTGATCGCGCCCTTCATTCCGATCACGCCACAGGTCGGGTTGAGCTTCGGCATCAAGTCCTTCATCGTGGTGGTGCTGGGGGGTATCGGCAGCATTCCCGGGTCATTGCTCGGCGGCATCGTGATCGGCTTGTTCGAGTCGGTGGCGTCGCAGTTTGTCGCGACGGCTACGGCGTCGATCTTCTCGCTGTTGCTCTTCATCGTGATCCTGCTGGTGCGCCCTCAAGGCCTGATGGGCAAGAAATGAAACTGCACGCATTGAGTCCCCGCTTTACTCTGATCGGCACCGGCCTGCTGTTGCTGGCGGCCTTGCTGCTGCCGCTGGTGTTGCACGACCAGTTCTTCATTCACTCCGTGATCATGGTGCTGTACTTCGCCTACCTGGCGAGTGCATGGAACCTGATGTGCGGCTATGTCGGACAGATATCTTTCGGGCACTCCGTGTTCAGCGGCGTCGGTGGCTACGCCTCGGTGTTGCTGCTGACAGGCATGGGCCTGTCGCCATGGCTCGGCATGCTGGTGGGAGGCATCGCTGCTGCCTTGCTGGCGGTGGCCATGGGCTATCCGACGATGCGCCTGCGCGGCCCGTACTTCGCGCTGACGACCATCGCGTTTGCCGAAATCATCCGCATCTGGTTCGAGAACACCGACGTGGTGTTCGGCATCCCGCTCAAGGGGGCCGAAGGCCTGTCGGTGCCGCTCATCGGCACCAGCTGGGCCATGTTCCAGTTCGAGAGCAAGGTGCCCTACTACTACATCATTCTCGTCATGCTGGTGGTCGTGATGACCATAACGTGGCTGATGGAACGCAGCCGCCTCGGCATCTGCCTGAAGGCGATTCGCGGTGACCGCGACGCGGCCGAATCGTTGGGCATCAATCCGACGCGCTACACGTTGACCGCGTTGGCCATGAGTGCCTTCATGACGGCATTGGGCGGGAGCTTCTATGCGCAGTTCATCCGCTTCATCAACCCGGAGCGGAACATGGGCACCGAGCTGTCGATCGACATGGCCCTGATGAGCATCATCGGCGGACAGGGCACCGTGTTCGGCCCGTTGCTCGGCGCGTTGTTTCTGGCGCCGCTGGCCGAGATCACGCGGACCTATCTGGGCGGCAATTTTGCAGGCCTGCACCTCGCGCTGTACGGGCTGGTGCTGATCATGGCCGTGCTGTACCTGCCCAAGGGCTTGCTGCATCCGTTGCAGCAGTGGGCACGCCGCACCTTCGGGAGCAAACCATGAGCGATGTGTTGCTGAGTGTGGAGGGCATTGCCAAGCGCTACGGTGGCGTGCAGGCCGTCAAGGATCTGTCGTTCGACTTGAAGCAGGGTGAAATCCTCGGCTTGCTGGGACCGAATGGCGCGGGCAAGACGACGGCATTCAACATGATCGCCGGCTTCGTTGCACCCGATGCGGGTCGCATCATGCTGCAGGGCCGTGACATCACCGGCAAGCGCCCGTGGGAGGTCTGCAAGGCCGGCCTGGCGCGCACGTTCCAGTTGTCGCGCCCCTTCGGCGGCATGTCGACACGCGAGAACCTGATCGTCGGTGGGCTCGTCAAGGGCAACGATCGCAAGCGCAGCCTGACTAATGCCGACGACCTGCTCGCGTTCCTCAACATGACCGCGCTGGCCGACACGGACGCCGACAACCTCACCGCCTTCGAGCGCCGCAAGCTGGAACTGGGCCGCGCGTTGTCTACCGAACCCACGCTGTTGCTGATGGACGAAGTGGTGGCCGGTGCCACGCCGCAGGAGGCGATGACGATGGTCGGCCTCATCAGGCAGTTGCGCCATCGCGGCGTCACGGTGCTGATCATCGAACACGTGATGAAAGTCATCATGGGCCTGTCCGACCGCGTCATCGTGATGCATCTGGGCGGACTGATCGCCAACGGCCTGCCCGCCGATGTGGTGGCGCAGCCCGATGTGCTGAAGGCCTACTTTGGAGATGACTATGTCGACGCCGGCGTTTGAAGTGCGCGACCTGACGGTCGGCTACGGCGATGTCTCCGTGCTGCGGGGCCTGTCGATGAAGGTGGAGCCGGGCCAACTGGTCGCGTTGATCGGGGCCAACGGCGCCGGCAAGACCACGTTGCTGCGAACGGTGTCGGGTCTGTTGCGGCCCACGTCCGGCGCGATCCATCTCGATGGCCAGCCGATTCAGGGCGAGGCACCGCATCGCGTGGTGCAGTCCGGCTTCGTGCAGTCGCCGGAAGGCAAGCAATTGTTCCTCGGCATGTCGATTCGTGAAAACCTGCTGGTCGGCGCGCACAACCCGCGTGCCAAGGCCGTGCGAGATACGACGCTGGCCGAAGTGTTTGCGCTCTTTCCCATTCTGGAAGAGCGGCAGGCCCTGCCCGCATCGAGCCTCTCGGGTGGCCAGCAGCAGATGGTGGCTGTCGGCCGCGCCCTGATGGCCAAGCCCAAGGTGCTGGCGCTGGACGAGCCCTCGCTGGGGCTCGCGCCCATCATGGTCGACCGGCTGTTCCAGTCCATCGTGCGCATTCGCGACCTCGGCGTCACGGTGCTGCTGATCGAGCAGAACGTCTTCAAGGTACTCCAGATGGCCGACTACGGCTATGTGCTGGAAAACGGCGCCATTTCATTGCAGGGCAGCGGCGCAGAACTGCTGGCCGATTCCCACCTCAGATCCACCTACCTCGGCATGTAAGGAGAACCCATGAACATGAACACCACCATCGATCAACCCGACACCGGGCAACTGACGCGGCTGCGCGCCACCGCCCTGAACCTGCGGCGCCACATGGTCACGCAAGCGCGCGGCAAGGGCCAGGGCTATCTGGGCCAGGGCCTGGGCATTGCCGACTTTTTAACGGTGCTGTACTTCGACGAATTCAAGGCGCGCGACATCAACTTTTCGATCCGCGACCGCAACCGTTTCTACCTCTCGACGGGTCACAACTCGATCGCGCTGTGGGCGGCCTTTGCCGAGCTGGGCATCATCACGATGGAGAGTCTGCTGACCTACGGGGCCGATGGCAGCCCGCTGGAAATGAGCACCATGGAAGGCCGCGTGCCGGGCGTCGAAATGACGGGCGGCTCACTCGGGCATGGCCTCGGCGTGGCCGCGGGTGCCGCCATGGGCTACCAACTGGACGAGTTCACCTCGACCATCCATGTGGAAATTTCCGATGGCGAGTTGCAGGAAGGCTCGACCTGGGAGGGCGCCAACACGGCGGCCGCTTTCAAGCTCGACAACCTGGTGTGCTGGATCGACTGCAATGGCATTCAGGCCGATGGTCCGATCGTGGTGCCTATCGAACCGGTGGCCGGACGCTTTGCCGCCTTCGGCTGGGACACGATGGAAATCGACGGCAACGACCTGACGCAATTGCTGAAGGCGACCGCCTGGTCCCGCATCCGTGCCGGCAAGCCCAAGGCCATCGTGCTGCGCACCCGCCCGGGTTGTGGCGTCAAGCGCGTCGAGGCGCGCGACAAGGCGCACTTCGTGCGCATCGACCCCGATGAATGGGATGTGTTGGCACATGAACTGGAACTTGAAAATGCTTAAATCCCAAACCCTCGCCATGAGCGAGTCCGAAGAAATCGTTGGCCGTCCTTCCGTGCGTGCCCCGTTTTCACTGGGCATGATGAAGGTCGCCGAAACCCACCCCGAGCTGGTGTTGCTGACCGCCGACCTCGGCAAGTACACCGACACAGCCGATTTCGCAGCGCGTTATCCCAAGCGATTTTTCAACGTCGGCATGGCGGAGCAGGCCATGGTGATGGCCGCGGCCGGCCTGTCCAAGATGGGCAAGGTCGCGTACTGCACGACCTACGGCACCTTCGCCACGCGCCGTGCCTACGACTTCCTGGCCATCTCGTGCGCCCACAGCAACGAGAACGTCAAGATGTTCGCCGGCAACCCCGGCCTGACCACCGGCTACGGCGGCACGCACCAGGCGACCGAAGACCTGGCCCTGATGCGCTCGATCCCCAACATGACGGTGCTCGACCCGTGCGACGCCACCGAGATGCAGCAGATTGCCGAGATGTCGGTGGACCTGCCGGGCTCGATGTACTGCCGGCTGCTGCGCGCCAACGTGGCGCAGGTGTTCGACCCTGCGACCCATCGCTTCCAGATCGGCAAGGGCCACCGGATCGGCGATGGCGTTGATGTCGGCTTCGTCTCGACCGGCTTCATGACCGAACGCGCCATCGACGCGGCCGAGCATTTCCGTCAGCGCGGCGTGTCATCGTCGGTGTTCCATTGCGGCACCATCAAGCCGTTCGACGTGGCTGGCCTGCTGGGCTTTGCCGAGTCGGTGAAACGGCTGGTCGTGGTGGAAAACCACGTCGCCATCGGTGGCCTAGCAACACTCGTCATCGACGCATTGCAAGAGGCCGGACTGGCGCGCAAGCTGCTGAAGATCGCCATTCCCGATCAGTTCATCGAGTGCGGCTCCGTGCCTTATCTGCAGGACCGCTACGGCCTGACCACTCCACGGATTTGCGAGCGAGTAGCGACATGGCTGGCATGACGGCCGACATGCAGGGCATCCGTACCTTTGGTGCGGTGCATCGCTACTACCAGGGGCCGGGCGCACTGGCGCTGGTCGGAAGCGTCACGGCCGAGTTGGGCAAGCAGCCGTTGCTCGTGGCGGACGAGATCGTGCAAGGGCTGGTATTCGACAAGGCCGTCGGCGCCTGCCTTGAACACGGCCTGACCTTGCGCCGCGTGACGGTGCGGGGCGACGTGACGCGTGCTGCCGTACAGGCGCTGGTGGCGCAGGCTTGTGAGGGCGGCAACGCTCCCGACGTCGTGCTGGCCGCAGGCGGCGGCAAGGGCGTGGACACCGGCAAGGCCGTGGCGCGCGAACTCGGTGCACGGCTGGTCGTGATTCCGACTTCTGCCTCCAACGACGGCCCCTGCAGCAAGGCCTTCGTCTACTACGACGACGCACACCGCATGGCCTCGGTCGAGTTCCTGCCGCGCAGTCCCGATGCCGTGCTAGTCGACACCTTGTTGCTGGCGCAAGCGCCGAAGGCACTGCTGATCTCCGGCATCGGCGATGCGCTGTGCAAACTGTACGAAGGCGATCAGGTGCGTGGCAGCAAGGGGTTGAACCTGTTTGGCGGGCGCGGCACCATCGCCTCGGAGCAACTGTCGATGGCGTGCAACCGTGTCATCCGTGAAGACGCCGTCCCAGGTTTGCGGGCGCTGGTCGATGCCACGCCGACAGCCGCATTCGAACGTTTGACCGAAGCGCTGGTGCTGCTCAGCGGCCTGGCATTCGAGAACAGCGGCCTGTCTCTGGCCCATTCGATTACCCGCGGCTTGCCACTGGTCAGTGGCACCGAGACGACGCTGCACGGCTTCCATGTCGGCTATGGCTTGTTGGTGCAGTTCATCCTTGAAGAGCGCACGCCGGAGTTCCTGGAAGAGCAACTGGCGTTCTATCGCGCGGTTGGGCTGGCGGTGAACCTGCAGGGCCTGGGTGCCACCGATGTGAACGCTGACACCTTCCAACGCATCGCAGACGGCACCATGACCTCACCGCACCTGAAGCATTTCCAGCGACCGCTGGTCGCCGCCGATTTTATACACGCCATGCGCCGGCTCGAAAGCCTGGCAGCGGCATCACCCGCGCATTGAACACCATGACATCCACTACTGAACAGCCTGTTGCCGTCATCACCGGTGGCGGCACCGGCCTGGGGCTGGCGACCGGACTCGAACTGCGCGCGCGCGGCTATCACGTGATCGCACTGGGGCTCGACACCGAGCCCGAAATCGAAGGCTCGGGCATCGTGTTCCACAAGCTCGACATCACGGACGCGGCGGCCATGACGAGCGCTGTCGGCAGCCTGCCGAAAGTCGATGTGCTGGTCAACGCCGCAGGCATCATCCTGCACGGCGGGGCCGAGTTCACGCTGACGGGCTTTCGCAAGGTCGTCGACGTCAATCTCAACGGCACGCAATTGGCCTGCCTGTTGCTGCGTCCGGCGCTGGCCGCAGCACGCGGCAACATCATCAACTTCGCCTCGATGTGGAGCTACTTCGGATCGGCCGGCAACCCGGGCTACAGCGCCAGCAAGGGCGCCATCGTGTCGTTGACGCGCTCGCTGGCCGTCGCCTTCGCAGTGGACGGCATTCGCGTCAACGCCGTGGCGCCGGGCTGGATCGAGACGCGCATGTCGGTGGCGGCATTCGCCGACGAAGCGCGCAGCGCGGTCATCAAGAAGCGCCTGCCCGCCGGCTTTTGGGGCAAGCCTTACGACATCGCCAAAGCCGCCGGCTTCCTGGCCTCTGCCGACGCGCGCTACATCACAGGCGTGACCCTGCCGGTCGACGGCGGTTACAGCATCGCCTGACACGGACTTGTACAGCGTGACTTCCATATGCGACATCGGCATGAACCTCTACAACGAGCTGCATGGCTTGACCGTGCCCGACTTGCTGCGGCGGCGGGCCGCACGGTATCCGTTCCAGCTTGCACTGTCCGCGCCCAGTCACAGAGGCCATCGGGACCGGCTCAGCTATGCGCAACTGGTCATTCGCATGGAGTCGGTGGCGCGCGGACTGCACGCACGCGGTCTGCGCCAGAGTCAACGCGTGGCGCTGTTCCTGTCGAACATGGCGATTCGAGAAGCTGTTTTGACAGCTGTGGGCTGCTACCGTCTGGGCGCCGTCGTGGCGCCGCTGAACACGCGGGCCTCCGACGAAGAACTCGCGCATGCGCTGACCCTCATCGAGCCGCGCTTCATCGTCACCACCGCGGACGCGGCCGACCGCATGAAAAGCTTGTGCCCAGCAGCCACATTGTTGTTGCTGGGCGGCGCGGCCTACGAAGACGGCAGTTGGCCCGAACCGGAACAGGAGTTCCATACAACGGTGATGCCCGATGTTGCCAGGTCCGAAGACCCGAGCGTTTTGTTGTTCACCTCCGGCACGACAGCGCGCTCCAAGGCCGTCACCCATTGCCATCGCAGTCAGCTGTATTGCGGTTATGCCGTCGGTGGCGCATTGGGTTTGACCGACCAGGACACCTACCAGGGCGCATGGCCGATCTTCACCAGCTCGGTCCTCAACATGGCCTGCATGTCCGCCTGGGTCGCTGGTGCCGGCGTGGTGCTGGAACCCGCGCCGCTGGACAACGCGGGCCGGTTGCGCCTGATCGAGAGCGAAGGGACGACCGTGTACCACGGCGTGACCTCACCACTGAGTTTCATGATCGACGAATTCCCGCGTGGCAGCTACGACCTGTCACGTGTCCGGCGGCTCGGGTATGGCGGTGCGGCCATGCCGGCCGAGTTGATCGCGCGGTTCCGTCAGCACCTGCCGTGGGTCGATCAGGTTCACATTTGGGGCATGACCGAGACGGGCCCGGGCGGCACCTTTCTGGCGCCGTGGTTCCTGCCGCGCAAGGCCGGTTGCATCGGCTCGGCGATGCCGGGCTGTGCAGTTCGTGTGGTCGACGATGCGGGGTCCGTTGCAGCGCCAGGCACAACCGGTGAGATCGAATTTTCCGGCCCTTCCATGGCGTTGGGCTACTTCGGCAACGACGCTGCAACGGCCGAAACATTTATCGGTGGCTGGGTGCGTACCGGCGACATCGGGCGGGTGGACGAGGAAGGTCATTTCCACTTCGTCGACCGCAAGAAAGACATCATCAACCGGGGCGGATTGAAGATCGCCTCGGCTGCCGTGGAAGACGTGATCTACCGCTTCGCCGGCGTCGCCGAAGTGGCGGTGGTCGCCATGCCGCATGCGGGCCTGGGCGAAGACATTGCCGCGTGCGTGGTCGCGCAGCCGGGCGTCGTGCTCGATACCGCCGAGCTGCAAGCCCACTGCGCCCACTATCTGGCGGACTACGAGACGCCACGCCAGTGGGTCGTGCTCGACGCCTTGCCGAAGAACCCGCTGGGCAAAGTGCTCAAGCGCGATGTGCGCGAGCTGCTGCTGGCCCGACTCATTCCTGAAAGCACTGCGACATGACGCAACGTGAAGAACATGCCGTTGTCATCCACGGCTACGGCGGCCCCGAACAGATGCGGTATGAACCCATCGACGTGGCAGCGCCTGCCCCCGGCGAGGTACAGATCCGCCAGCGAGCAGTCGGCGTCAACTACCTTGACACCTACCATCGGCGCGGCGTGTTTCCGATCCCTGCCTTGCCCGGTGTATTGGGCGTGGAAGGGGCTGGTGAAGTCGTTACTGTCGGCGACGGAGTGACCCGCTTTGCCCCCGGCGACCGCGTGACCTATGCCTGCCGGCCCATCGGCGGCTATGCGACCCTGCGCAATTTGCCGGATCGATTTGTCTTGCACATTCCGGATGCGGTGAGCTTCGAACAAGCCGCTGCCGTCACGCTGCAGGGGCTGACGGCGCACATGCTGCTGCATCGGGTGACACGTCCCGTGGCGGGCCAATCTGTGCTGGTCCATGCAGCCGCTGGTGGCCTGGGCTCATTGCTGACGCAATGGGCTCGACGCCTCGGTTGTCATGTCATCGGCACCGTCGGCTCACCCGACAAGGCCGCGCTGGCACGCGAGCGTGGTTGCAACGAAGTGATCCTCTACAACAACGAACCGTTCGTCGATGCCGTCAAGCGATTGACCAACGGCGCCGGCGTGGACTATGTGTTTGAAGGACTCGGCGGTCAGGTGTTTCACGACTCGCTGACCGTGCTCAAGCCCTTCGGTCATCTGGTCAATCTCGGGCAGGTCGCCGAAGGGTTGCCGGAAGTCAAGCTCGCCGACCTGGGGCCTGCGCGGTCGTTGACCGTGTCCGTGCCCGGTGTGTTCGCCTACGTGGCCTCTGCAACGCAGACCGAACTCCAGAGCACCGCAGACGTGTTGTTCGGGATGATTGCCCGGCGCGAATTGCAGGTTCACATCGGCGGCCGCTATCCCTTGAGCGATGCCGCAGCTGCCCATGCGGCCTTGCAAAACCGCAGCACGACCGGCTCGCTGATCCTGATGCCCGACGCCTAAAAAAAACATTTTCATGAGCACCTTCGACACCCCCGAGCTTCGTGCCTTCCGCGCTGAAGTCCGCGACTTTCTGCAACACAACCTGACGCCCGATCTGGTGCTGGCCACACGTGGCGGCCTTCACATGGAGCGCGAGCCGATGGCGCGCTGGCAAAAGGCACTGAACGCGCGCGGCTGGGGCGGACCGCACTGGCCCAAGGCCTTGGGTGGCACCGGCTGGACCGAATTGCAGCGCTACATCTTCGAGGAAGAGTCCGCTTTCGCCGATGCACCGTTGGGCGATGTTCACGGGCTGTTCCTAGCTGGCCCCATGATCATCGCGGCCGGCAGCGCAGCGCAGCAGGCACGCTACCTGCCGAAGGTGCTGGCAGGCGAAGAATTCTGGTGTCAGGGCTTCTCGGAAACCAATGCCGGGTCGGACCTGGCTTCGCTGAAAACCACAGCCCGGCTCGAAGGCGACGAATGGGTCATCAACGGCCACAAGACGTGGCTGTCAAGCGGTCATCACGCAGACCTGATGTTCTGTCTGGCGCGCACCGACAGCGAAGTGAAACCGCAGGCCGGCCTGACGCAATTCATCATCGACATGCGCTCTCCCGGCATCAGTCTGCAACCGATCCTGACGATGGACGAAGGCCACAGCGTGAACGCCGTGTTCTTCGACAACGTTCGAACGCATCGTGACAACGTCATCGGCGAGTTGAACCATGGCTGGACTTACGCCAAGGAACTGCTGGCCCGTGAGCGCGTCAACAATGCGCAAGGGCCCCGCACCAAACGCGACATCGTCGAACTCGACAGAATGGCGCGCACACGCCTCGGCGTCGATGGCAAGCCGCTGATCGAAGACCCGCTGGTGCGCCGCCGGTTGGCGATCCTGACTGCGGACTTCGTCGCGCTGGAGTCCGCCGCCCTGGGCGTACTGGCCCAGCAGATGGCAGGCAACGAGCCCGGCCCTGCCGCGTCGACCCTGAAGATTCGCGGCTCCGAACTGCAGCAGCGTGTGAGCGAAACCGCCATGTCGCTGCTGGGTCAATCCGGTGTCGTGCTCGCGCCCGAGTACGGCGGCGGACTGCTCGCGCCGGACGCTACCGGCTGGGCCGAACGCCATTTTTTCCGTCGCGTCGTGACCATCTACGCCGGCGCGAACGAGATCCAGAAAACCATCATCGCCAAGTCCATCCTGGACATGTGAGGCCCGCCATGGAACGTGAAGACATAGATCTGTTACTGGACACCAGCCACCGTTGGTTCAAGGCCAACCATCCGCTGGAAAAACGCACTGCAGCCTTTCGCAGCGGGCACCATGAAGGCGAGGCCGCGTGGCACGCCATGGCAGAGATGGGGTGGACCGGCCTCACGGTGCCTGAAGAGGCGGGTGGCTTCTCGGCTTCGAATGCAGCCTGCTTCGAGTTGATTCGGCAGGCGGGCAGCGATGCGCGACCCGAGCCGCTGGAGTTGCATCTGTTGCTTGCGCCGCTGGTAATTGCCGCGTTGCCTGCGCATGCACCGGCGTTGATAGGAGGAACGATGCGACTGGCTTTGGCCGAGGTGGCGAACGGTGACGGTGCCGTTCGGCTGGACAAGAACGCTGCCCTGGAAGGGCGTGCTGGAACGGTGTTCGGCGGCGAACATGCGACGCACCTGCTGGTGCCCGTCGCCAGCGATCAGGCAATGCGTCTGGTCCTCGTCGATCTCGCGGCCGATGGTGTGCGTCGCGTGGCAGCGCGAATGATCGATGCGCGTGCGGCATTACAGGTCGAATTCCATTCGACACCCGGCACGCAATTGTCTGGTGAGGGCATCGCCCAACGTGCTCTCGACCGTGCCGCCGCTGCCTTGGTGGCCGACACGGCCGGCGTGTTGCAAGCCGCGTTCGATCTGACGCTCGACTATCTCAAGCAACGTCATCAGTTCGGCAAACCGCTGTCGACCCAACAGGCGGTGCAGCACAAGATGGCCGAGGTGTTTTGCGATCTGCAGCAACTGCTGGCGCTGACGGGCCGCGTTGCGAACGAACTCGACAGTGCATCCGACGGGCCATGGCCAACGTTGGCACCAGCCAAGAGTTTTGTCGGGCGCAGGGCGCTGCGCGCACTGGGTCAACTGATTCAGGTCTCGGGCGGCATCGCCATCACCGAGGAATACAAGCTCACGCATTTCTATCGGCGCGTGCATGTCGCCGCCGCACTGTTCGGCACGGCTGAGGCGCAACTGGCGCGCATCGATGTGCGGGCGCAGTTGCTGGTCGTCTGAACTCGCATCTCGGTTTTCTTTCCTGTTCCATTACCAAAAGGCAATCTCATGACTGATTCCACCCTCACCCTCGAAGTCATCGACCGGGTCGCTTACCTGACCATCAACCGTCCGGAAGCCATGAACTCCGTGAACGGTGCGTTGCATAAGGCGCTGTCTCGCGTCTTCATCGACCTCGGCGAGCGTCGCGACATCAACGTCATCGTGTTGAGCGGCTCCGGCAAGGCGTTCTGTGCTGGCGGCGATATCGAGTGGATGAAGGAGGCCGTGCGCGAGCCCGAGCAGTTCGAGGTCGTGACGTGGGAAGCGAAGCGCATCGTCTACTCGATGCTGGACTGCGAGATTCCCATCATCGGCCGCATCAACGGCGACGCCGTGGGCCTGGGCGCCACGCTGGCGCTGTTGTGCGACATCACCGTCATGGCCGACCACGCCCGCATCGGTGACCCGCATGTGCGTGTCGGGCTCAACGCAGCCGACGGCGGCGGCTTCCTGTGGCCGCAGATGATCGGCTTCGGCAAGGCGCGCGAACTGTTGTTGACGGGCGACCTGCTCGGCGCCGCCGAAGCGAAGCAGCTCGGCGCCATCGGCAACGTGGTGCCGGCCGCTGAACTCGATGCCAAGGTCGATTCGTTCGTGCAGAAACTGCGCCACGGTGCGGGCAAGGCAATACGCTGGACCAAGGCCGGCTACACGATCCCGTTGCGCCAGTTGGCTCATGGCCACATGGACGCAGGCACTGCGTATGAGTGTCTGACCAACATGACTAAAGACCATCATGAAGCCATCGACGCCTTCGCCACGAAACGAAAAGCGGTGTTCACAGGGCATTGACTACGGACGACGATCTTGAAGACTTAAAAAAACTTGTTGACTACACGCACGTGACGGCAAAAATCATTGAGCCTCTGACCGAAAACATTGGAAACGTCCACAGGGAAGTTCCGGTACGGGGTGCGCAAAGCGTACATCGCGCGCTGCAACTATTGCGCCGTGTGGCCAAGTGCAACGACGTTGGGGTCAAGCTGGCGCAACTTGTTCGGGACGGCGGGCTGGACCGTGCAACAACTTATCGGCTGATGAGTTGCCTTGTGGAAGAGCAGTTCGTCGATCGCGACGGCGAGCATCTGTATCGTCTTGGGCCCGAAGCTGTGTTGCTGGGTTCGTTGTTGCCGCAGCCCACGCCACTGCTGCGTCGGTTCGTCCCGGTGATGAAGCGCATCGGACGCATCGGCGGCGACACGGTGTTCCTGATGATGCGCCAGGGGGATGGCGTTTACTGCGCCCATCGGGAGGAGGGAAGTTCACCCATCAAGGTCTTGACGACGAGCGTGGGACAGCGTCGTCCACTGGGACTCGGTACCGGCGGTACGGCCGTTCTTGGGCTGATGGAAGACACTGAGATTGCTGCGACCTTTCTTCGCAATAGGGCCGACTATGCTGAACTGAACATCACGGCAGATCAGTTGCGGGCCATGGCCACTGCGGTCCGCGAGCAAGGATGTGCCGTGGTTCTGGACGCTTTCGGTGAAGCCGGAGTCGCCGGTTTCGGGATTGCTTTCAAGATGCGTGACCATGGGATGGGAGCCATCAGCATCGCCACCATGACTGCACGCTTTGGTTTTGAACGGCAGCACAGAATGCGCCAGTTGATTGAGACGGAGTTGCGCGCCTTAGGTCTGCACGCCTGAGTCCGTTCAGCCGACGCGCAGCGGACTGTAAAAGGCGCGTATTTCTTCAGCCAATGCTTGAGGTTGCTCCATCGCGGCGAAGTGGCCGCCGCGAGGCATCACGGTCCAGCGACGGATGTCCGTGAAGGTTTTTTCGGCCAGGGATCGGGGTGGCCGGACAATTTCGGCCGGAAATTCGCAGTAGCCGAGCGGAACGTCGACCGTACTGCCATCGGGAATAGGCCAGGGTCCATGCTGGCGTGCGTAGTATGGCCAGAACGATGAGCCTATGGCGCCCGTAAACCAATACAGGGAGATGTTGGCTAGAAGCTGGTCTTTGGTGAACACCGATTCCACGTCGCCGTCGCAGTCCGACCAAGCCCGCATTTTTTCGCTAATCCAGGCCGCCAGGCCTGCCGGCGAATCTGTCAGTGCAAAGGCCAAGGTTTGGGGGCGGGTGCCCTGTTGCGCGCTGTAACCCGTCTCTTCACGCAGCCATCGTCCCAACTCCTTCAGGTACGCCAATTCGGCCGGACTGTCTGCCCCAATAAGCCCAGGATCGCGCCGCAACGGCAGGAGGTTCAGATGAACTCCCAGCAATTTGTCAGGATGGGCCATGCCGAGGCGTGAGGCTATCGATGCCCCCCAATCCCCACCCTGCGTGGCAAAGCGCCTGTAGCCCAGCACATCGGTCATCAGCGTTGCAAACACTTCGGCAATCTGTTCAACACCAAATCTTCGTTGGCCAGGCTTGAAAGACAATCCGTACCCTGGCAGGCTCGGGGCCACGATGGTGAAAGCATCGCTGGCATCACCGCCAAAGCGCGCCGGGTCGGTGAGCCGAGGAATCAGCTCCGTGAACTCAAACACCGAACCTGGCCATCCATGCAAAAGCAGCAGTGGTGTGGGGTTGGGCCCATTACCTGGAACATGCAGGTAATGCAGATCGATGCCAGCGAGCGGGACCATGAACTGCGGGAACGCGTTGAGAATCGCTTCCTGCGCGCGCCAGTCAAAACGAGTTTGCCAATAGTTCACCAATTCACGCAACCATGTGACATCGGTGCCGTATGCCCAAGGCGAACCGGGCGCCTGATCCGGAAAGCGGGTCTGTGCCAGGCGCTGTCGCAACTGGTCAATGTCGCTTTCGGGCACGCTGAGTCGGTAAGGCTTTTGTGTCATGGTGCGTATGAGTATGGCGGGGAGGCTTCAGGCACGCTGTCAGTAGAAGGCTCACCATCGAGTCTGAGGTGCGCGTCTTCTTCCCCGATCCTTGCAGCCCATAGCAGAGCGGCACGAACGAGAACACGAACGGACCACGGTGCCAATACTTCCCCAAAGGCACTGACCAGCGTCGTGCAAGCAACTTGGCACCGCCCTCGCCAGCTAGAAAGCTCTTAACCACTTTGAGCTTGAACTCTGTCTCGTACTTCTCCATGGGACCCCTTGAAGTTCGTCCAACTTCTGGGGGTCAGTTCAGATGGTGGTGCGCCCCTGCGCCTGCACGCCCACGCTCTTGAAGCTGGATTGCTTGCTGCGTTTTCGCTCGTAAATGCTTTGGGCGTCGTCGTAAAGCAGCAGCAGGCTGCCTTGAGTTGGTCGCGGCACCATTTATGAAAATGGCGCACATGCACGGTGTCGGCCAAACCCTTGGCCAGGTACTCGGCGCGGTAGCCGAGGATCATGGTCTTGCCGGAACCGGCCATGCCGTGAATGACGCGGTGACCGTCGCCCAATGACCTGGCCAGTTGCTCCTGCTGCAGGTCCATCACCCGCATGATGTCGGGCAGTTCGGCGTCGGCGTCGCCGTCATCGAACAGCACGCCGCTTGTTTGCACGCGCACTTCCGGGAAAAGAATCCACCGAACCCGATCGAGTTGCGGCAGCGACATGGCGCCGCGCATCATGAACGGGAACATGCCCCACATGCGGCTCTGCAAATCTTCGGGATCCACTTTTTCAAGCATCTCGTCGCTGCAGATCACCTGGTTCGGCTCAATGATCTGGTCGAGCTGCCCGTCAGTGAATTGCTTGCGAGTCATGTTCGGAAACACGACCCCGTAGCTCCACGGGAAAGTCAGGCCGCCTTGGTGCTTGCCATCTGCGCGTACCAGCTGAGGATCCCTTTTGAGCGCATCCACCACGGCATGTGCGTGTTGTCGGGCCTGTTCTGCCGGATTGGGGAGGGTCTTCAACATGCCGCGACGCGGATGCATCACTACAAAGTCAGGATGCAGGTGCTTGGGGCCAATGGGCACGTCGTACCAAAGCAGGTAGTCGTCCTCCAGCTTTTGCTCCAGCCGCTCGGCCAGGCGTTTTTCGCCACCCGTCATGCGCGATGCGCAGCTGCCTATCGCCGGAATAAGAGTCGCCATCGGTGCCGCGCGCCTTGTTGCAATGATTTACACAAATCATGCATCACTTGGGCGCGTGGGCTGTCGTCTACATGCCGAACGGGCAATCAAACAAGGGTTTGTACGGCGTTCTTCACATTGAAGCTCAGCGCTTCTTCGCGCCGAAGATGCCGCCCAGCACGCCACGCAGGATTTCCTTGCCGACCGATGTGCCCATGGTGCGCACCGCAGAGCGCGCCATGGTCTGCGCCAGGCCGTCGCGCCTGCCGCCACGCGGCCCGGTCGATCCGAACAACAGTTCATTCAGCCCGCCCATCAAGCCACCGCCTGCAGCGTCGGGTGTTGACGCGCCGCCGCTGGCACCGGGAATCGTCGCCGTGCCGGTTGTCGCTGGCGCACCCGGCGCCGTCTCTGTACGACCCTTCAGCTTCTCGTAAGCCGATTCCCTGTCGACCGTCTTCTCGTACACACCCGCCACCAGAGAATTGCCCAGCAGCGCCTGCCGCTGCACCGGCGTGATCGGCCCGAGCTGGCTGGCCGGTGGCAGCACGTAGACGCGCTCGGTGATGCTGGGCCGACCCTTGTCGTCGAGCAGGCTCACCAGCGCTTCACCCACCGCCAATTCGGTGATGGCCTTCTCGATGTCGAGGCCTGGCTTTTGCCGCATCGTCGTCGCGGTCGCCTTGACGGCTTTCTGGTCGCGCGGCGTGAAGGCGCGCAGTGCGTGCTGGACCCGGTTGCCGAGCTGCGCCAACACAGAATCCGGAATGTCCAGCGGGTTCTGGGTCACGAAATAGACACCGACGCCCTTGGAGCGCACCAGCCGCACGACGAGCTCGATGCGCTCCACGAGCGCCTTCGGCGCTTCATTGAACAGCAGATGTGCCTCGTCGAAAAAGAAGACCAGCTTGGGCTGATCGGGGTCGCCGATCTCGGGCAGCTGCTCGAAGAGTTCCGACAGCATCCACAACAGAAAGGTCGCATAGAGCCGCGGCGAATTCATCAGCTTGTCGGCCGCCAGGATGTTGACCACGCCCTTGCCATCGACAGTCTGCATGAAGTCGGCGATGTTTAGCATCGGCTCGCCGAAGAACTTGCCGCCACCCTGCGTTTCGATCTGCAGCAGGCCGCGCTGGATAGCGCCCACGCTGGCCGCGCTGATGTTGCCGTACTCGGTGGTGAACTGGCTGGCGTTCTCGCCGACGTGCTGAAGCATCGCGCGCAGGTCCTTCAGGTCGAGCAGAAGCAAGCCGTTGTCGTCGGCGATCTTGAAGACGATGTTCAGCACGCCGGCCTGCGTCTCGTTGAGGTCGAGCATGCGGCCGAGCAGCAGCGGCCCCATGTCGGACACCGTGGCGCGGACCGGGTGGCCCTGCTCGCCGAACACGTCCCACAGCGTGACCGGGCAGGCCAGCGGCGTGGGCGCATCGAGCCCGCGCTCCTTCAAGGTGGCCGCCATCTTGTCGCCGATATGGCCTGGCTGGCTGATGCCCGTGAGGTCGCCCTTGACGTCGGCCATGAACACCGGCACGCCGATGCCCGAGAGCTTTTGCGCGATGGTCTGCAACGTGACCGTCTTGCCGGTGCCGGTGGCGCCGGTGATGAGGCCGTGTCGATTGGCGAGAGCAGGGAGCAGGGCGCACTCGATGGTGTCGTGGCGGGCAATCAAAAGAGGGTCGGCCATAGGCACTCCGGGGTCGTATCGATGCGACAGTCTAGCGAAGGCGGCCTCCTATAATTAGGGGCACTTTGTAGCCTTTGTAGAACAGTTCCGGAGCTCCCTTTTGTCATCGATTGCACAAACCCCCATTCCCGCCGTTGGCGATGCTTCTTCGGAACAAACGCCGCTCGAAGCCGAGCTGGCCGTGTTGCTTGTCGAATCCCTGAATCTGGAGATCGCGCCGGCCGACGTGGCGCCCGACGCGCCGCTGTACGGTGAAGGTCTGGGACTCGACTCGATCGACATCCTCGAAGTCGCGCTGGAAGTCTCGCGAAAGTACGGCTTTCAGCTGCGTTCCGACGACGAGCGCAACCAGCAGATCTTTACGTCGCTGCGCACTCTTGCGACCCACGTCGCACAGAATCGCAGCGCTACCTGAAGCCGATGTCGAGGTGGCGGCTGGCGCTCCTGCTGTTGGCGGGCGCTGCTTACGCAGGGCTGTCGCACTGGATGATGCTTTTTCATGCGGCCGAACCGTGGGCCGTGGTGGTGCTGCTCGTGCCGCTGTGGCTGACCGCGCTTGGCCTCGCTGCGGCGCGCGTCGGCAAGTGGGCGCTGCTCATCGTCGCCGTGGCCGGCGCCGCATTGTTCGTGCTGGTGTTGCGCGGCGAGGCAGGCGACCCCAACCGGCTCTATGTGCTGCAGCACGCGGGCATCAACTTGGTGCTGTGCATCTGGTTCGGCAGCACCCTGCGTGGTGATGGCTTGTCGCTCATAGGCCAGTTCGCGCAGCGCGTGCATGCGATCGTGCCCGGCATGAAGCGCTATACCGATCAAGTCACCTTGGTGTGGACGGTGTACTTCGCGTTGATGGTCGTCGCCTCGGTCGTCGTCTACCTCACGCTGCCGTTTTCAGCCTGGTCGTTGCTGGCCAACGTGTTGACGCCGGTGAGCGTGGTGTGCCTGTTCGTCGGGGAACATTTCATGCGCTATCGGCTGCATCCCGAGTTCGAACGCACCCGCATGATCGATGCGGTGCGAGCCTTTTATGGCGCGCCTGTCGACAACGGTGCGCCGCGATGAACAGTACGTTTGGTAATCCGTCTGGTACCGCGAACACCACGCAAATGAAGTCCGATCTTCCAAAGTTACTTCCGCTGCTGGGCGCACGCGACCTCGACGCGCCGCTCGCCTGGCGCGCCGGCGTGCCGATTTCGTCACGCCAGTATCTGGCCGACGTCACCGCTCTCGCCGAGCAGTTGCCGGCCCAAGGTCCGGTGGTCAATCTGTGCGTCGACCGCTATTCCTTTGCCGTCGGTCTCGGCGCTGCACTGGTGCGCCGACTGCCCAGCTTGCTGCCGCCAGACGCGCGGCCCGAGACGTTGTCGCGCTTGCGGGAGGGCAACCCGCATCTCTTTGCAATTGCCGACGACAAGCACCTCGATCCGCAAGGCATCACGGTGGTCTGGACCGATCCGCGCGTGCATGTCGCCGTGCGCGACGGTGCATCGATAGAGATGCCGATGATCGATGCCGAAGGCCATGCCGTCAGCCTGTTGACTTCGGGTTCGACGGGCGTGCCGCAGCCGCACGCCAAGAGTTGGCGCACGCTGGTCGACGACGTCGGCGCCGCGGTGCCACGGCTCTCTGATTTGCTGAAGCTGCCGTCGCTCGAAGGCTTGACGCTGGTGACGACAGTGCCGGTACAGCACAGCTACGGGCTCGAATCGTCGGCCTTGCTCGCCATGCTCGGCGGCGCATCGTTCGACAGCGGCCGGCCGTTCTTTCCGGCGGATGTCACAGCCACGCTCGAGGCGTCGCCGCGACCGCGTGCGCTCATCACCACGCCCTTTCATCTGAAGACCTTGTTGGTGGCGGGCGTGCCGCTGCCAGCGGTCGACCTGATCCTGTCGGCCACGGCACCGCTGTCGCCGCAACTCGCCGTGCAGGCCGAGCAGGCGATGTGCGGCGCGCTGATCGAAATCTACGGCAGCACCGAGTCGGGCCAGGTCGCAACAAGGCGCACCACCGAGAGCGAGGTCTGGCACACCTTCGGCGAAATCCAGGTGACGGCCGAGCCGACCGAAGACGGGGCAGAGCGCTTCGTTTTCAGCGGCGATTTCGTGCCCCGCCCGACGCCGATGGCCGACGTGCTGGAGTTGATCGATTCGCAGCACTTTCGCCTGTTAGGCCGGGCCAACGACCTGATTCACGTCGCCGGCCGGCGCAGTTCGCTCGGGCATCTGAACTACCACCTGAACAGCGTCGCCGGCGTGGTCGATGGCGCGTTCTGGCTGCCCGACGAAGTGGCCGACGGCGTGGTGCGGCCGGTGGCGTTCGTGGTCGCGCCGGAGTTGAAGTCGGGTGACCTCATCGCGGCGTTGCGGCAGCGGCTGGAGCCGGTCTTCGTGCCGCGTCGCGTGGTGCATGTCGCGTCGCTGCCGCGGGAGGGCACCGGCAAGCTCACGGTGCGTGCGTTGCGCGAATTCGCGCTGGCGCAACTGGCCGACGACAGCACTGCGGTGCAGGTCACGCGCGACGTGCCGGTAGACCATCCGGCTTTTGCCGGCCACTTTCCCGGCCAACCGTTGGTGCCCGGCGCATTGTTGCTGGCCGAGGTGCTCGAAGCCGCGCACGGCGTGCCGGCCTTGGTCGCGCGACTGGGCCGGCAACCGACGCTGGCGGCCTGCAAGTTCCTGTCGCCGGTACGGCCGGGCGCCACGTTGACGATCGAGCTTCAACCCGAGCCGGGCGCAGCCAGAGGCGTGCGCTTCGAGGTGCGCTGCAATGCGCAGATCGCGGTCAGCGGCCGCTGGATGCCGGGGACAGACACGGCTGCATGAGCGCCGATCCGACCGTGACAAGACCCGCGCCCGAAACCGATCGGCCGGCCGCTGCAGCCGATTGGTCGACCACGCCGGAGCGCGCCAACAAGGTGGCGCTGCAGGTGATCTGCTGGATCGCATTGACGATGGGACGCCGCGCCGCGCGGCTGGTACTGCATCCGGTCACGCTGTATTTCCTGCTCTTTTCGCCAGCGCCGCGTCGCCACATCAAGCGGTACCTGTTCCGCGTGATCGGTCCAAACGCAGGGTGGGGCGACGGCTACAAGCTGCTGCACGCCTTCGCCTCCACCGTGCTCGACCGTGTCTACTTTCTGCGCGGCCGCATGGACCTGTTCGATGTGCGGGTCGTCGGCAAAGAGCCGGTCGAGAGCGAAGCACTGGCGGGCCGCGGCGCCTTTTTGCTGGGTGCGCATGTCGGCAGCTTCGAGGCGCTCGGTGCCTGCAAGGGGCTCAGCCCCGACTCGCCAAAACTGCGTCCGGCGATGCTCATGTTCCCGGACAACGCGCGGCAGATAAACGCCATGCTGGATGCGATCAGCCTGCCGGAACTGCGGCCGCACGTGATCGCGCTGGGCCGACCACATTCGATGCTCGAGCTGCGTGACTGGCTCGACACTGGCGGCATGGCGGGGCTGCTGGCCGACCGCACGCTGCCGGGCCAAGTCGAGCAGGCCGGTCAGCGCGGCAACAGCATCGAGCTTCCGTTTCTGGGGCAGCCGGCGCTGTTCAACGACGGGCCGTTTCGTCTGGCTGCGCTGCTGCGCCGCCGCGTCTTCTTCATGGCGGGTTTGTATGTGGGCGGCGCCCGCTACGATGTGCTGTTCGAACCGCTGGCCGATTTCAGCGAACGCATTCGCGACCCGGCCGAGCGGGAACGCGCGATCCGCGAGGCAGTCGAAGCCTATGTGGCACGGCTCGAAGCGCTGTGCCGCAAGTACCCCTACAACTGGTTCAATTTTCATGATTTCTGGCTCGAAGATTCGCGGTGAGTTGGGCGGATGCGCAGGCGCAGTGCAATGGCGTGACGTATGCCGCGCGCTGCTGCTTGTGCTGGCTTTCAGCGCGTCGTCGGCCTGGGCATTCGAACTGCCAGACCTGATGGGCCTGCTGGCCAAACAGAAGAGCGGCGAGGCACGTTTCACCGAACAGCGCTTCGTGCGCGGTCTCGAAGGCCCGCTCAACGCCAGCGGCACGCTGAGCTTCACTGCGCCCGACAAACTGTCGCGTCGCACGCTCACGCCGCGGCCTGAAAGCATGGTCGTCGACGGCAACAACATGGTGCTGTCGCGCGGCGAGCGCACACGCACCATGACGCTCGACAGCGTGCCCGAACTGCAAGGCCTGGTCGAGGCCATGCGTGGCACCTTGAGCGGCGACACGGCCGCGCTCACGCGCTATTTCAAGAGCGCCGTCGGTGGCTCGGTGGACGGCTGGACGCTCGATCTGCAACCGCTCGACAACCGCCTCGCCGCGCAAGTCCGCAGCGTGCGAATGAGCGGCCGTGGCAGCGAAGTGCTCGGCCTCGAAATGGAGTTCGTCGGTGGCGACCGCTCTGTCATGACGATCGTTCCGACCCGGCCTGCGCCGTGACATCGCGCCAGCCGGTTGCGACCGCTGGGGCCACGGGTGCGCCCGGGCTCAGCCGCCAGCGTCGCATCGTGGTGCTGCTGGTCTGGCTTGCCATCGTCGCGGCCGGCGTGGTCTTGATCACACGCACGCATTTCAGCGCCGACCTGTCGGCCTTCCTGCCCCAGAGCCCCGATGCGCGCCAGCGCGTGCTCATCGAGCAACTGCAAACCGGTGTGGCGTCGCGCACCTTGCTGATCGGCATCGAGGACGGCACCGATGCAACGCAGCGCGCGGTCGTCTCGCGTTCGGTCGCTGGCGCCATGCGCGAAAGCGGCTTGTTCGACCAGGTGCAGAACGGTGACGCCTCTGACTGGAAGGCGGCCGGCACCTGGCTGTTCGATCACCGCTATCGACTGTCGACATCCGTCACGCCCGAGCGTTTCACCGCTGCTGGTCTGCACGATGCCATTGCCGACACGCTGTCGTTGCTCGGCACGCCGGCTGGCAACCTGGTCAAGCCGCTGCTCGACCGCGATCCGACCGGCGAGACGCAAGGCGTGGCCGAAAGCCTCATCCCCGCCAATGCGCCGCGCACCGAAGCCGGCGTGTGGGCCTCGCGCTCGGCACCGCGCGCGGTGTTGCTCGCGACCACCCACGCTTCCGGCAGCGACCTCGACGCGCTGACCATCGCCATCGCCAAAGTGCAGTCGGCTTTCGATGCGGCCACGCGTGACATGACTGGCGCCAAGCCACGGCTGCGGCTGAGCGGCGCGCCGGTGTTCTCCGTGCAGAGCCGCGATCAGATCAAGGGCGAGGCGATCCATCTGTCCATCGTTGGCGGCATCGTGATGGGCTGTTTGCTGCTGCTGGCCTTCGCATCGCCCAAGGCCTTGCTCATCGCGTTCCTGCCGGTCGCGACCGGCGTGGTCGCGGGCACCGCCACCGTCAGCCTGGTGTTCGGCAACGTGCATGGACTGACGATGGGATTCGGCAGCACGCTCATCGGCGAGACCATCGACTACGCCATCTATTACCTGATCCAGGCGCGCGGCGCTGCGGTGCCGGGTACCGGCTGGCAACGCTGGCGCGACCTCAACTGGCCGACCGTGCGACTCGGTCTGTTGACGTCGGTGTGCGGCTTTGCAGCCCTGCTTTTCTCCGGCTTTCCGGGGCTCGCGCAGCTCGGTGTTTTCTCGATTGCCGGCCTGGTCGCCGCGGCCCTCGCCACGCGCTACGTGCTTCCGGTGCTGGCGCCCGACGGCGCCACCGGCATGGGCATGCGCCGCACCATGGCCAAGGTCGCCGGTGCCATCGTGCGCGGACTGCCGCGGCTGCGTCTGGGCCTGTTCGCGCTCGGCCTTGCCGCGCTGGCTTTGCTGGCCTGGCGCGGTGCCGACCTGTGGCGCGCCAACCTGAGTGCGATGAGCCCGCTGCCCAAGGAAGCGCAGGCGCTCGACGAATCGCTGCGTGCCGACATCGGTGCCAGCGACGGCGGTCTGCTGGTCGTGGCGCAAGGTGCGGATGTGCAGAGCGTATTGCGCAACGCCGAGGCCGCCAGCCTCCGCCTCGAAAAGATGGTCGACAGCGGCGAGCTCACCGGCTTTGAAACGGTCACGCGTTTTTTGCCGAGCGAAGCCGCTCAACAGGCACGCGTCGCGAGCCTGCCCGACGGCGCCACGCTGCGAAGCCGGCTGAACGAAGCGATGAAGGATCTGCCGTTGCCGGTCGCGCGGCTCGAACCGTTTCTTACCGATGTCGAGACCGCGCGCAACCAGCCCATGGTGCAGCGCGAAGACCTCGCGAGTGGGCCGCTCGGGCCGATCGTCAGCTCGTTGATGTACCAGCGGCCGGGCGGCGGATGGGGTGCGTTGATCGCGCTGCACCCGGGTACGAAGTTCGATCAGGCTCGGCTCGAATCGGCGCTCGCCGGCGTGCCGGATGTGCAGGTGGTCGACGTCGGCCGCGAACTCGGTGCGCTCTACGATCGCTATTTGCATGAAGCCTTCGTTCAGGTGCTGCTCGGCGCGCTCGCGGTCGTGGTGCTGCTCGGCCTGTATCTGCGATCGCCGCGCCGGCTGCTCGCGGTGTGCCAGCCGTTGGTGTTTGCTGTCGTGCTCACGCTGGGCGGCCTCGCGGTGCTGCAGGTGCAGCTCGGCATCCTGCATCTCGTGGGCATGCTGCTCGTGGTGGCAGTGGGGTCCAATTACGCGCTGTTCTTCGATCAGTTGCGCGAGACAGGTCGTGCCGACGAAGACACGCTGGCGTCGCTGATGCTGGCCAATCTCACGACGGTGGTGTCGTTCGGCTTGATCGCGATCTCGAACATTCCGTCGCTGTCGGCCATCGGCCGCGTGGTGGCACCGGGGGCGATGCTGGCATTGCTGTTGTCGGCTGCCTTCGTGCGGGGCGCGCCGCCAGCGCCGCCGGTGTCGAGCGGTCGCCGCTGATGGGAAAATATTAAAAGTGACACCACTTATCAACTCGACGCGTGGGACTGCATGGCCCTGGCCGCCCATTCTGCGGGCCAGTGTCGGCTGGCATGTGGCCGCGATCGGCGCTGGTGTGCTGGTCCCGGGCGCACTGCCCTGGGCGGTCGGCGCCATCGTGCTGAACCATGCGCTGATCACCGGCGCCGGCCTGACGCCACGCAGCAGTTTGCTCGGCCCTAACGTCACGCGTTTGCCCGAAGCAGCGGCCGCGCGGCGCGAGGTCGCCATCACCATCGACGACGGGCCCGAGCCTGACGTCACGCCGCAGGTGCTAGACCTGCTCGATGCGCACGGCCAGCGCGCCACTTTTTTCTGCATCGCCGAGAGGGTACGGGCGCAGCCCGCTTTGGCGCGCGAGATCGTGGCGCGTGGTCACAGTATCCAGAACCACACGACGCAGCATCGGCATAACTTTTCCTTCCTGGGTCCGCGCGGTTTTGCCAGCGAGATCGCTCAGGCGCAAGACATGCTCGCCGATGTGACCGGGCATAAACCGACCTGTTTTCGTGCGCCCGCCGGGTTGCGCAATCCGTTTCTGGAGCCGGTGCTGCATCGGCTCGGGCTGCGGCTCGTGAGCTGGACTCGCCGCGGCTTCGACACCCGCGAAGGCGATGCGGCCAAGGTGCTGGCGCGGTTGACGCGTGGCCTGCAGGCGCGTGACATCCTCTTGCTGCACGACGGTAATGCCGCACGCACGGCAGCGGGCCGCCCGGTGCTGCTCGACGTGTTGCCCGCGTTGCTCGACCGCCTGCGTGCCGACGGGCTGAAGTCCGTTACGTTGCCGCAAGGACTTCAAGGGCACCGCACATGAATGCCGACACCTCGCCGCTTCCGCAGCCCGACGCCGCATGGCGCGAGCTGCACGAGGCAGCCACGTTGCCCTACAAAACGGCCGGTAACTTCGCCTGGCATTTCGCGCGCGGCAAGCTGGGGCGCGACCCGGTCTTTCGCGCTTTGATCGAACGCCGGTTGATCGACGCCCGGCATGCGCGCGTGGTCGACATCGGTTGCGGCCAGGGCCTGTTCGCGAGCCTGCTTGCATCGATGAGCGCGATGCAGGCCAAGGGCCGTTGGCCAGCGTCGTGGCCCGCCACCACTGCAGCTGCGCAGTACACCGGCATCGAGCTGATGCCCAAGGACATCGCACGTGCCCAAGCGTCGATCGGCCATCTGCGGCCGGCGCCTCGACTGCTCTGTGCAGACATGTGCAACGCAAATTTGCCGGCGTGCGATCTGGTCGTGATCCTCGACGTGCTGCACTACGTCGGCATCGCCGCGCAGGACGATGTGCTGCGGCGCGTGCGCGATGCGCTGCAGCCGGAAGGGCGCCTGTTGCTGCGTGTCGGCGATGCGTCTGACCGACGCGGCTTTGCAGTGAGCCAGTGGGTCGACCGGATGGTCACCCGCATTCGCGGCCACAAGGTTTCGCCGACCTGGGGCCGGCCGCTGGCCGCATGGAGCGCCACGCTCGAAGGCTTCGGCTTCAAAGTGCAGAGCGTGCCGATGAGCCAGGGCACGCCGTTCGCGAACGTACTGCTGGTCGCCGATCTCTGTCTGTCTGAAAGCAAAGAATGACGCCCCAAACACTCGACCGCGCCGCCATCGCCCGACGCATTCCGCACAGCGGCACCATGTGTCTGTTGGACCGCCTCGAAAGCTGGTCGGCCGAGGCCATCCACTGCACTACCGCCACCCACACGGCGCCCGACAACCCGTTGCGCACCGCGAGCGGGTTGCTCGTGCCCAACGCCATCGAATATGCGGCGCAGGCCATGGCCTTGCATGGCGGCGTGCTGGCGGTCGAGGGCAGCGTGCCGTCGGCTGGGTTTCTGGCGAGCGCACGTAACGTGAAGATGGCTGTCGAGCGGCTCGACGACATCGCCGGTTTGCTGCATGTGCGCGCCCGTCGGCTGTCGGGCGATGCGCGGCAGGTACTCTATGAATTCGACTTGACCGACAGCGAGGGCCGGGCGGTCGCCGAAGGCCGCGCCCTGGTCGTCCTCAACACGCCACTGGCGATGGAAGCTCCCCAATGACTCTCGAAGGCAACACTCTCGCAGGAAAACGCGCCCTCATCACCGGCGCGAGCGGCTCGCTCGGTGCGGCCATCGCGACGCGGCTGGCGCGCGACGGCGCCACTGTGTTGCTGCATGCCAATTCAAGGCCCGAGGCCGTGGAGCAACTGGCCGCGACGATCATCGCCGCCGGCGGCAAAGCCGAGAGCGTGGTGTTCGATCTGCGCAGCGATGAGGCCGCGCGCCTGGCCTGCGAGCGCATGCTTGAAGCCGGCCCGGTGCAGATCGTCGTGAACAACGCCGGCGTGCACGACGACGCGGTCATGCCTGGCATGCGGCCCGAGCAGTGGCACAAGGTCATCGACGTGTCGCTCAACGGCTTCTTTCGGGTGACGCAGCCGCTGTTGCTGCCGATGCTGCGCACGCGCTGGGGCCGCATCCTGAACATCTCGTCGGTCGCGTCGCTCACCGGCAATCGCGGGCAGGTTAACTACGCGGCCGCCAAGGGCGCGCTCAACAGCGCGACCAAGGCGCTGTCGCTCGAAGTGGCAGCGCGCGGCGTCACCGTCAATGCCATCGCGCCGGGGATCATCGCATCGCCAATGGCCGATGCAGTGTTCGACCCGGCGATGATCGCGCAGATAGTGCCGGCCAAGCGGGCCGGGACGCCGGACGAGGTGGCGGCGCTGGCCGGTTTTCTGGCAAGCGCCGAAGCCGCCTACATCACGGGGCAGGTCATCTCGATCAACGGCGGGATGATTTAGCTCGCCCCACCCCTGACCGGGGGCAACACCAGCAGCCCGGCGAAGCCGGTGTCCGCGGTGTTTCTGGAAGGGGGCAGCGTCGCGATGGCCGGTGGGTCGCAGTGCGGCCAGCCGGGCGCGCTTGCTTCAGCGCTTGAAAAGCAAGACCGAATTGGTCCCGCCGAAAGCGAAGGAGTTGCTGATGGCGGCCTGCGCATTGGCAGCGCTGTAGCCGGGTTCGAGCACCAGATTCAGCGCGCAAGCCGGGTCGGGCGTGACGCAGTGCGCATTGGGCGGCAGCCGTTGCTCGTAGAGCGCCATCACGGTAATCACGGCTTCGATCGCACCGGCTGCGCCCAGCAAGTGGCCGTGCAGCGCCTTGGTCGAGCTCACTTTCAGTGCGTCGATATCGGTGCCCCATACCTCGGCCAATGCCTTGGCTTCGACTTCGTCGCCGATGCGTGTCGCGGTGCCGTGTGCGTTGCAGTAGCCGATGTCGCGAGGCTCCAGGTCGGCCATCTTCAGGGCCTGGCGCAGCGCACGCGCCTGGCCAGGCGCGTCGGGCTTGGTGAGGTGCGTGGCGTCGCAGCTGCTGCCCCAGCCTGCGAGCGTCGCGTAGTGTTTGGCACCACGCGCCTTTGCACGCTCTGCCGATTCGAGCACGATGAAAGCCGCACCTTCGCCCAGCGCGAAGCCGCTGCGATCGGCGGCGAAGGGGCGCACCGCGTCGGCGGCCTCGCCGGGCGCGAACGAGGCGAGCGTCTGCATCGCCTGCCACGCCATGACCACGCCGGGGACGATCAGCGCTTCGCTGCCGCCGGCGATGGCCAGGTCGACATCGCCGCGCTGCACCGCCTTGGCGGCTTCGGCGATGGCCAGTGACGACGATGCGCACGCGACCGAATAGGTGAGCACCGGGCCATGAACGCCCTGACGCATGGCGACATGCGCTGCCGGTGCGTTGGGCATGAAAGCGGGGATGGTCAACGGCGGCACGCGGCCGGAGCCGCCGCTCTGCGTGTTGCCGCTTCGGTACGCGGCCTCGAGAGCCGCCGCACCGCCCATGCCGCAGCCCACGAAGACGCCGATGCGCTCGGCCTCGACCGTTCCCGCGGCGCCAGCGTCCTTCATGGCGAGCTCTGCCGCAGCGACGGCCAACTGGCTCACGCGGTCGACCCCGGCCAGCTGCAGCTTGGTGAACCAACGCGAAGCGTCGAAGGCGACGGTCGCTGCGGCCGCCGGCTTGGGCAGCTCCGGAAATACGGGATGGATGGCCGAATGGCCGAGCATCAGCGCTTCGAACAACGTGGTCGGGCTGTCGCCGTGCGGTGCCACGACGCCCATGCCGGTGACGACGACGGCGTAGGAATTCACGCTGCTTTTTTCACTTCGTCTTTTGCAGCGCGAACACGGTCGACCAGCGCGGCCAATTCACCAAGGGTGTCGATGTTCGGATCGTCGTCCGGCAGTTCGATGTGAAAGTGATCTTCGATTGCGAACACGAATTCGGCGATCGAGAGCGAATCGAGCCCGGACTCTCGCATCGACGCATCGGGCGCGAGCTTTTCAGGCGGGATGTCGTACTTTTCCTGGATCAGGTCCTGCAACTCTTTCAGCGAACTCATGGTGAGGTGAACTTGGTGTTGTTAGAGGTTGGTGCGGTTGGCAAATGCGGCAGGCAAGGGGTCGGCGCGGGCCATCGGCACATCGGATCGCGGTCGCCAGCGCAGCGACGGCACTGCAAAAGCCATTCCCAGCATAGCGCCACCGATCACGTCCAGCACCACGTGTTGCCGAACGGCCAGGGTCGACCAGGCAATGGCGAGAAACCAGAGCACGTTGAGCAGGCGGAGCGTCCAGGGTACGTGTGCACGGCGCAACACGTCTTCCACGTGCACGGCAGTGAAGAGGGCGACCGCCACATGCATCGACGGAAAGGCGTTGCCCGTGGCGTCGACGCCTTGCAGCATCGCGAAGCCGGGAAAGCCCGACACGTCGAATGTCAGTGCCGGTACCGCCGTCGGCAAGACATAGAACACAGCCAGTCCCGAAAGGCAAAGCGCAGCCTCCCACAGGCCGAAGACTACGAGTTCGGCAAAATTGCGCTGCAAACCCGGCGCCACGCCGATGTAGAACCAGAGCGACAGGTAGGCCATCAGCGTATAGGGCTGAAACGGGATCAGTAGGTCGAGGGCGGTCAGCGGCATGGTCATCGGCTGCTGCGTCGGATGACGCAGCAAATGGAAGTAGCCAATGAAAAAGATCCAGGTGAAAGCGATGGTGCCGACCAGCTTCAACAAGAAAAGACGGCGCATGCGCAGCGCGATCTCGGCGGTCCAGGGACGGGCCTGATTCGACGCGGTGGCGGTCATGGCTGGAACGGTGGCAGACCTCGAAAACGCCGCCACAGGAGGGCCGGCAAGCGAAGAACGAACTCGAACATGAGCCGAGTGTGCATCCACGACAAGAGCACGTTGTCGCGCCCATACCGGAAGTGCGAGACGCCACCTTCTTCAGCTGTGAGGTACTTCACCGGTGCATCGATATTGACTGGTTTGACGCCACGCCAGGCGAGCCGCACGACCGCCTCCGTATCGAAGTCGAAGCGGCGCATCCAGGGCTGGCTCTTCATGACCGCGATCAGCCCGCCGATGGGGTACACCCGAAATCCGTAGAGCGAATCGCCGATGCCGGCGAACAACGTTTCGAGCTGCGTCCAGCCGTTCGACACCTTGCGGCCGCGCACGCGCAGCAACGGAGCGCTCGCATCGAACACCGGGCGTCCCAGCACCATCGTCTCAGGGCGTGCGAGCGATGCCTGCATGAAGGCGGGGATGAGGTCCGCCGGATGTTGGCCGTCGGAGTCCATGGTCAATGCGTGTGTGTAGCCCGCTTCTTGCGCCGCACGCAAGCCGTGCAGCACGGCGGCCCCCTTGCCCTGGTTGGCCGGAAGCAACCAGACCCGCAGGCCCGGATCGGACGCGGCCATCTGCTGCAGCCGCTCGCCGGTGCCGTCGGTGCTGCCATCGACCACGACCCATACGGGACTCCATTGCGCTCGCGCTGCACTCACCGTCGAGAAAAGGCGCTCGCCCGTGTTGTAGCTCGGGATCAGAACTAGGTGTGTAGGGGAGACGTCTGGCATTCGGCAGGCGCGGTGTCGTCGCGCTGTTGTTGTTCTACGTGGTGTCGAAAATACTGATCGAGCTGCGTCAGCAACGCGGCACTGTCTTGTCGCGGCAAAAAGCGGTGACCCAGGCGCAGCTTGAAAACGACCGGTAGCGGCGGCACCCGCCACAGCGGCCAGCCCTTGCCGAGGTAGGGCGAGTCGGTGTCGATAAAGACCGTTTGAATCGGCGCCTGCGCGAGCTTTGCGATCAGCGTCACGCCGGGGCGAAACGCGTTAAGCGGCGGCGAGACGGTGCGCGTGCCCTCCGGAAAGATGACCAGCTGGCCGCCATCGCGCAGATCGTTGACGGCGAGCCGGACCATCGTGCGCGCCGAGTCGTTGCGGATGTACTGTGCGAGCCGCGCGCCGGCACCCAGAAAGACGTTCTTCATGAGCGACGCTTTCATGATGCACGCGCTCCTGGGCAAATGCGCCACCAGCAACAAGGCGTCCAGCATGGTCGGATGATTGGCCACGAAGATCACGCCCGGCTCGTCGCGCAGCGCGTCGAGGCAGTTCGCGTCGATGCGCATCATCCTGCAGGCCGACGCTACGTTCCAGAACAGCCGATAGCCCCACGAGATGCCCGCACGTCCGATGCGCAGGCCTTGCCGCGCCGGCAACACCGGATGCAGCACCATGGCAATGAGGTTCCAGCCGAGCGACATGGCGCCGAGGAACAGCAGCAGCGTGTAGAGCAGCAGCGCCAGCGGAATCGTTGCGAGTAAGCGCAGGGCGCGAATCATGGCGTGGGCGCCGGTTCACGCATCGAGTGAGCCGACCGGCAAGGCATCGTGCCGAGCGCCTTGCACACCGGACGCAACCGCATGTGCCTCGATCTCGACCAGCAAGTCGCTGCGGCAGATATCGGCTTCGAGCACCACCGCGTGCGCAGCGAAGTGCGAGCCCCCGCCCAGTACCTCGTCGATCACTTGGCGGATGGCGACGACATCGTCGACATGCCGTACGTAGATCACGCAGTCGAGCGCCGGCACCGTGAAGCGTGCGGCGTCGCACGGTGCTTCGAGCTTTCCTGCTGCGTCGTTCGCGGCGGCGACCACCGCAGCGAGGTTGCGCAGCGTCTCGCGTGTTTGCTCGCACACGTCACCGGGGTGAACGGTCTCGTGGCCGATGATGCTGGCGGTGCCGGAGATGAAAAGTGCGACATCGCCGCCGCCCATTTCGGCGAGTGCCGCGCGCGAAAAGGTCGGCGCGCGCGGCCCGTACGTCGGCGGGTAGCGGTAGGCCGACACCTGGCGCGGATTTTCGACCGGCACCGGCGCCTTGCGGCCTGCCAGGAAGCGGATGCTCAATGCGCCTTGCCGGATGCCCAGTGCGCAAGCTGCCGGGGCGCCGTCGAAGGCAGGGCGAGCGGCATCGATAAAGGCCTGCTGGCGGCCGAAGTTGAATTGGCGGTAGCGCTCCAGGCCGGTGCCTCCGGTGGCTTGCCCTGCGGCGCTGTTGTCGGAATCGTTGAAGCCGTTGATGCGCGGCAGATAGTTCCAGATGCGCAGCAGGTGGGGCGTACCTGCTTCGTCGAGCGCCTTGAAGAGGTCGCTGTAAGCGCGGCGCGACATGTCGGACAAACCCTCGTCATCGGCCTTGTCGGTTGCTTCGGAAAGATCGATGGCGCCGAGCAGCCACTCGCCATCGCTGCGCCAGCGTGCCGAGCCGGTCGCGCCCGAATCGATGCTCTCGCCCGCATGCCACACGTCGGCCATGGCACCGCGCAGCGACAGCACCTGCGCGTCCACCGTCGGCATCCAATGCAGATGCGCAGGCGTGCCGTAGCCCAAGGCGCCAAAGGGTGCATCGCCGGTGGCGCTGAGGTCGAGGCTGTCGGCCAGCGACATCCGTTCGACCCGCAGACGGGACGGAAAGCCCGAGGAGCCCGAGGAGCCCGAATTGTCGGTAAGTGGCGCGCTCACTTGGCCTCCACCACGTTCTCGCCGACCAGCGGACCGAGGTCGCGAATGTTGCGCCGCCGCCGCGTCCACGCCAGCCAGGTCCGCCTGGGATGGCCGGCCGAAACCAACCAGTACATCGTCTTGATGATGCGCAGCGAGCGCCAGATCGGCGTCTTGCCGTAGATGTCGCCTGCCAGCAAGGACATGAGCGCTTCCTTCACCCGCATCGGGTTCTGTGGATACATGAAAAATTCGCGCATGGTCGGATTGGTGACCCGAAAGATGAACCACGAAAACTCGCGTGGCCCCTTGCGCATGTAGCGCTCGAAGCGCTGCATCAGCGCAGCCGCCTGCGCAGGACGCTCGAGCGCTGCGGTCACGACATCGACGCTTTCGAAGGCGCTGTGCATCGCCAGATAGACGCCCGACGAAAACACCGGGTCGACGAAGGTGAACGCGTCGCCGAGCATCAGATATCGCTCGCCGCTGCAATGCGTGCTGGTGTACGAGTAGTTGCCGGTGGCGTACACCGCGTCGTCTACCAGCGTGGCGTCTTTCAGCCGCTCGACCAGTTGCGGGCAGAGCGCGATGGTGTCGGCAAAGAAGTCCTTGACCGGCTTGGTGCGCGACTTCAGGTAGTGCGGCCAGCAAACTGCTCCAATGCTGGTGGTGCCGTCGGCCAGCGGGATGTACCAGAACCAGCCGTGCGCGAACCAGAAGATGGTGATGTTGCCTTCGAGCTTGCCTTCACCGCGCAAGGCGTTGGCGAAGTGGCCGAACAAAGCCGAGCTGTTGTGCTTCGGGTTTTTCTGCTTGGCCTTGAACTTGTTCGACAGGAAGGTGTCGCGGCCCGATGCATCGATGACGAAGCGGGCGCGCCATGTACGCTTATCGCCATCGTCGTGCGTGGCCTGCACGGTGGCGCCGTCGGCGTCGAAATCGACATTCCGCACGCGCCAGCCTTCGCGCGTGTCGGCGCCGTGCGCGGTTGCATTGCGAAACAGCATCTCGTCCATTTCGGAGCGGCGCACCTGCCAGGCGTATGGCATCGACTTGTCCCAAGCCTCGGCAAATTCGAGTGCCACCGTGTGATCGTGGTCGGGCGAGACGAATTCGACGCCGTACTTGGGCATGCCGATCGCCTCGATCTGCTCGCGCAGGCCCATCCGGTCGAACAGAGCGACGTTGGCGGGCAACAGAGATTCGCCGATGTGAAAGCGCGGGTGGTGCGCTTTCTCGAGCAGCACGACCTTGCGGCCCTGCTGCGCGAGCAGTGCGGCCGCAGTGGAGCCCGCGGGGCCGCCGCCGATGACGAGTACGTCGCAAGCCTCGACGTCTGTCGTGACGACATGACTTCGGACAGGTGTCGGGTCAACAATGTTCATGCGCAGTGTCAGGTTGAATTCAGGCGCCGCAGCTGGAAAGCGACGTTTGAGCATTGGATTATCCAGAAAAGCACTGCCGGTCCCGCCGTGCGGCGCAGGCCGTTGCGTGCGACGGACAGTAAACTCGACGCCCACTAGACAGCGAGAGCGAAGCCATGGCCGGACACAGCAAATGGGCAAACATTCAGCACCGGAAGGGCCGGCAGGACGAGAAGCGCGGCAAGGCATGGACCCGCGTGATCCGCGAAATCATGGTCGCTGCGCGCCTCGGCGGCGGTGACTTGGGCACCAACCCGCGGCTGCGGCTGGCAGTTGAAAAGGCCAAAGCCGTCAACCTGCCGATCGACACGGTCAAACGCAACATCGACAAGGCCACCGGCAACCTCGAAGGCGTCAACTACGAAGAAATCCGTTACGAGGGCTATGGCATCGGCGGCGCGGCGATCATCGTCGACACCATGACCGACAACCGGGTGCGCACGGTGGCCGAAGTGCGGCACGCTTTCTCTAAATACGGCGGCAATATGGGCACCGAGAATTCGGTCTCCTTCCAGTTCAAGCATTGCGGCCAGTTCGTCTTTGCGCCCGGCACCGACGAAGACAAGGTGATGGAAGTCGCCCTGGAGGCCGGCGCCGAAGACGTGGTAACGGACGAAGACGGCGCCATCGAGGTGCTGTCGGCGGTCGGCGACTTTGAAGCGGTCAAGAACGCGCTCGACGCCGCCGGCCTCATGCCGGAAGTGGCCGAGGTCACGATGCGGGCCGAAAACACGGTCGATGTCACTGGCGACGACGCTGCAAAGATGCAGCGGCTGCTCGACATTCTTGAAGACCTGGACGACGTCCAGGAGGTCTATCACAACGCTGCACTGTCGGAATGAAAAATCCTCGAATGAAAGCTGGCGAATGAAGGTTCTGGTCATTGGCGGCGGTGGTCGCGAGCACGCGTTGGCCTGGCGCCTTGCACAGGCGACGCGTGTCAGCAAGATTTATGTGGCGCCGGGCAACGGCGGTACGGCGACCGATTCGCGATTTATCGGACTCGACATCACCGACCCGGTCGCGCTGCGCGAATGGGCGGCCAAGGAAAAGATCGCGCTGACCGTGGTCGGCCCTGAAGGTCCGCTCGCTGCCGGTGTGGTCGACGAATTTCGCGCACACGGCTTGCGCATCTTCGGTCCGACGAAAGCGGCCGCGCAGCTCGAGAGTTCCAAAGCCTTTTCGAAGGCCTTCATGAAGCGCCACAAGATTCCGACGGCGGAGTACGAGGCCTTCACCGACCCTGTCGCCGCGCATGCGTACATCGAAGCCAAGGGCGCACCGATCGTCGTCAAGGCCGACGGGCTGGCGGCAGGCAAGGGCGTCGTGGTTGCGATGACGGCGGCCGAGGCGCACGAGGCGATCGACTTTATGCTGGTCGACAACAAGTTCGGCGTCGCCCACAACGACATCGGCGGCGGCAAGGCGGTCCCGCGCGTCGTGATCGAAGAGTTTTTGCAGGGCGAGGAGGCAAGTTTCATCGTTATGTGCGACGGCAAGAACGTGCTGGCGCTCGCCACGAGCCAGGATCACAAGCGCCTGCTCGACGGCGATGAAGGCCCCAACACCGGGGGCATGGGTGCCTATTCGCCGGCCCCGATCGTCACCGCCGAAGTGCATGCGCGGGCTATGCGAGAGATCATCCTGCCGACCATCCGAGGCATGGAAAAAGACGGCATTCCATTCACCGGTTTCTTGTATGCGGGTCTGATGATCGACGGCACCGGTCACCCGAAAACACTGGAATTCAACTGCCGCATGGGCGACCCGGAAACGCAGCCGATCATGATGCGGCTCAAGTCGGATCTGTTCGAAGTGTTCTTGCACGCCACTGATGGGACGCTCGACCAAGTCGAACTGCAATGGGACCGGCGTGTCGCCTTGGGCGTCGTGATGGCGGCGCACGGTTATCCGCTCGATCCGCGAAAAGGCGACCGTATCGCCGGGGTGCCGGCGGAGACGGCCGATGCTGTCGTGTTCCATGCTGGTACCGCGCTCAAGGGCAAGGAATTGCAGACCAGTGGCGGCCGGGTGTTGTGCGTCACCGTGCTGGCGGACAGCGTCAAGCTGGCGCAGCAGCGCTCTTACGAAGTGGCTTCGCGCATTCAATTCGACGGGGCGCAATACCGGCGCGACATCGGGTATCGCGCCTTGCATGCGCACACGCAGGGGAATACGCAAGGCCGGGGGCAGGGCGGCTGATGGCGGTTGCGTCTGCAACGGCCACGACGACACCGGCAGAAGTCGCCGCCTACCTGCGCGGATTGCAGCAACGCATCGTCTCGTCGATCGAGGCGGCCGATGGCGGTGCGTGCACCAGCGATGCCTGGCAGAAAGCGCCAGAAGAATTGCTTCAAGGCAGCGGGCTCACCTGCATCCTCGAAGGCGGCGAACTGTTCGAACGCGCCGGCTGCGGCTTCTCTCAGGTTCGTGGCCCCAGGCTGCCGCCGTCGGCCACACAGCATCGGCCCGAACTATCGGGCGCGCCCTTCGAGGCGATGGGCGTGTCGCTGGTTTTTCATCCCCGCAATCCGTATGTGCCGACAGTGCACATGAACATCCGCATGCTGGCTGCGCTGCCCGAAGGTGGCGAGCCGGTCTGCTGGTTTGGCGGCGGCATGGACTTGACGCCGTACTACGGTTTTGTCGAGGACGCGGTGCACTTTCATGCGACTTGCCGCGATGCGCTAGCGCCCTTCGGCGACGACAAATATCAGCGCTTCAAGCAGTGGTGCGACGAGTACTTTTTCTTGAAGCACCGCAACGAGCAGCGCGGCATCGGCGGCATCTTTTTCGACGATTTCTCGGAGCTCGGTTTCGAACAGAGCTTCGCGATGTTGCGTTCCGTCGGCGATGCGTTCGTGCCTGCTTACATGCCGATCGTCGAGCGCCGCCGCGAAACACCGTATGGTGAGCGCGAGCGCGAATTCCAGTTGTACCGCCGCGGCCGGTACGTCGAGTTCAATCTTGTGTGGGATCGCGGAACGCACTTCGGTCTGCAGTCCGGCGGTCGCACCGAATCGATCTTGTTGTCGATGCCGCCGCTTGCGAGTTGGGCTTATCAGCGCATGCCTGACGTCGGTACGCCCGAGGCGAGTCTGTACAGCGACTTCATCGTGCGGCGCGAGTGGCTTTGAGCGCGGACGGCCACGGCAGTAGTCGGCCATCGACCCGCATCGGCGTGTTCGGCGGCGCGTTCGATCCGCCGCACAACGCACACGTCGCGCTTGCTGCGGCGGCACTGGCGCAGCTCGATTTGCAGGAGCTACGCATCTTTCCGACCGGACAGGCCTGGCACAAGGCGAGGGCGTTAACCAGTGCCGAAGACCGGCTCGCCATGACGCGTCTTGCGTTTCAGGACTTGCCCGGCGCAATCGTCGACACGCGCGAAGTGTTGCGGCCCGGCCCCACTTACACGCTCGATACGTTGCAAGAGCTGCACGACGAATTGCCCGACGTGCAATGGGTGCTGGTCATGGGCGAAGACCAGGCCCGCGCCTTGCCGACCTGGAACGGCTGGCAGGGTATACTCGAGCTTGCTATCGTTTCTGTAGCGCATCGAGCAATACAGACGGGCGATGCAGCCCGGTTCGATCCATCTGCCTTGCCCGGCCTACCGGCTGGCGCCCGGTTCGAGACACTCGAACTGCCGGCCATGGACATCAGCGCCACCGACATTCGCGAGCTCGCTGCCCGTGGCAGAGACCTTTCCGCACTGGTTCCGCCCGCCGTTGCACGCTATATTGATCAACATCTCCTCTACCGCCCTGCCTGATGACAACTGAAGCCGCCGCCAAGAAAGACACCCAGAAACTTCAACGAGCCATCATCGATGGGCTTGAAGACGTCAAGGCGCAGGACATTGCGGTATTCGACACTGAGCATCTTTCACCGCTTTTCGAGCGCGTGATCATCGCCTCGGGCACATCGAATCGACAGACCAAGGCGCTGGCTTCGAGCGTGCGCGATGCCGTGCGCGAAGCCGGCTTTGGCAAGCCGCGCATCGAAGGCGAAGAAAACGGCGAATGGATCATCGTGGACTGCGGCGCAGCGGTCGCGCACATCATGCAGCCGGCCATCCGCCAGTATTACCACCTCGAAGAGATCTGGGGCGACAAGCCGGTTCGTACCAAGCTCGGGTCGAGCAAGCCGGCGTCGCCGGCCAAGGTCGTCGAAGAGAAGAAGCCGGCCGCCAAGCAGCCGACGACGTTGCGCCGTTCCAGCGCTGCCAAGACCGCCATTCGCGCCGCTGAACTCGAGGCCAAAGCAGCCAAGGGCCCATCGCGCAGGGCGCCGGCCCGCAAGGCTTCTGCCAACACGCCTGTCAAAGTGTTTGGCAAGCCGGCCGCCAAGAAGGCCGCTGCCAAATCGGCGCCGAGGTCGGCCGCGAAGCCTGCAGCCCGACCTGCCTCCAAGACCGCCGCCGCGGTCAAGAAGCCCGCGCGCAAGGCTGCTCCGAAGAACGTATGAAGCTGCTGGTGGTCGCGGTCGGGCAACGCATGCCCGACTGGGCACAGACCGCCTGGGACGACTACGCCAAGCGCTTCCCGCCGGAGCTCAAGCTCGAATTGCGGGCCGTCAAGACAGAGCCACGCAGTTCGAAATCACTCGACACGATCTATGCCGCGGAGCGCGAACGCATCGAGGCAGCGATCGCCCGCGGCATGCACATCGTCGCGCTGGACGAACGTGGCACCTCGCTCACGACAAAGGCCCTGGCGGCGCGACTGCAGGCCTGGCAGGGCGAGGGCGACGACGTGGCACTGGTCATCGGCGGCCCCGACGGGCTCGACCCAGCCTTCAAGGCCGCTGCGCACGAGCGCATTCGTTTGTCCGATCTGACATTGCCTCATGCCATGGCGCGCGTGCTGCTGGTCGAACAGCTGTATCGCGCCTGGTCGGTCAACGCCGGCCATCCGTACCACCGCGAATAGCGCCTGGACCACTTGCTTTTGCCTGCGCCGATGCGCTTCATCTACCTTGCCTCGCAGAGTCCGCGCCGTGCCCAGTTGTTGGGACAACTCGGCGTGCGCCATGAGCTGCTGTTGGCCGATGACGACGAGGACGCCGAAGCGCTCGAGGCCGTCCATGGTGCCGAGAGTCCGGCTGTCTACGTACAGCGAGTGACGGGGCTCAAACTCGACGCCGCGGTCGAGCGCCGCAAGCGCCGTGGGCTGCCCGACGCGCCGGTGCTGTGTGCCGACACCACCGTGGCGCTCGGCCGCAGCATCTTCGGCAAGCCCGATGATGCTGCCGACGCGCGTCGCATGCTGAGTCTCCTGTCGGGTACGACGCATCGCGTGCTGACGGCCGTGGCCTTACATCACGGGCGCCGCCGCGATGCCGCGCTCAGCGTCTCGCGTGTGCGCTTCGCGACCCTGACTCGGCCGCAGATCGCACGCTACGTAGAGGGCGGCGAGCCGCTCGGCAAAGCCGGCGCCTACGCCGTGCAGGGTGCTGCGGCAGCCTTCGTCGAATACATCGGCGGGTCCTATTCGGGCATCATGGGTCTTCCGATGTTCGAGACCGCGCAGCTGCTGCGGCGCGCCGGTTTCAAGATCTAGAAGAACCCATGCAAGACATCCTGATCAACTGGTCCCCGCAAGAGACCCGCGTCGCGCTGGTGGAGCACGGCGCAGTGCAAGAGCTGCATGTCGAACGCACGCTGGAGCGCGGGTTGGTCGGCAACGTCTATCTCGGCAAAGTGTCTCGCGTGCTGCCCGGCATGCAGTCGGCTTTTATCGACATCGGTCTCGAGCGCACAGCGTTCCTTCACGTCGCCGACATCGTTTCTCCCTTCACGCCCGGCTCACGTGCCAGCACGCAGGTGCCCGAGCGCGACCATCGCGGCAACGGGCCGATCGTGCCGATCGAAAAGCAGGTGTTCGAAGGACAGTCGTTGCTGGTTCAGGTGATCAAGGACCCGATCGGCACCAAGGGCGCGCGCCTGTCGACTCAGATCAGCATCGCAGGGCGGCTGCTGGTGTTTTTGCCGCAAGACAACCATATCGGCGTGTCGCAGAAGATTCCGTCGGATCAGCGGGATGCCTTGCGCGCCCGCATGCAGGTGCTGATCGAGGCCGCAGCAGCAGCCGACAGCGGCGGTGTGGTGCCGGCCGCCACCGGTGGCTTCATCCTGCGTACCAACGGCGAAGACTCGTCCGACGCCGAACTCGCCGAAGACATCGCGTATCTGCGCAAGACTTGGTCGCGCATTCGCGAATCGTCTTCTCGCATGCCGGCGATGTCGTTGCTGCATCAGGACCTGAGCCTGCTGCAACGCGTGTTGCGCGACATGACCAGTGAAGACACGCAGACCATTCGCATCGATTCGCGGGAGCAGTTCGATGTGCTGCACAAGTTCGGTGCCGAGTTCATGCCACAGGCGGCCGGCAAGCTGCAGCACTACAAGGGCGAGCGTCCGATTTTCGACCTGTATGCGGTCGATGAAGAGATCGCCAAGGCGCTAGGTCGACGCGTCGAACTCAAGTCAGGTGGTTATCTGGTGGTCGATCAGACCGAGGCGTTGACCACGGTCGACGTCAACACCGGTGGTTTCGTCGGCGCGCGCAATTTCGACGATACGATCTTCAAGACCAACCTCGAAGCCGCGCAGGCCATCGCGCGACAACTCAGGCTGCGCAATCTGGGCGGCATCATCATCGTGGACTTCATCGACATGGTGCGCGACGACCATCGCGAGCAGGTGCTGGCGGAGTTCAGGAAGCAACTCGCCCGGGATCGCGTCAAGACGACAGCGGGCGGTTTCTCGCAGTTGGGTCTGGTCGAGATGACGCGCAAGCGCACCCGCGAATCGCTGGCCCACATGCTGTGCGAGCCTTGCGTGGCTTGCAAAGGTCAGGGCATCGTCAAGACGGCCCGCAGCGTGGCCTACGACGTCATGCGAGAGATCCTGCGTGAGGCGCGGCAGTTCACGCCGCGCGAGTTCCGGATCGTTTCATCGCCGCAGGTCATCGAGCTGTTTCTGGACGAAGAGAGCCAGCATCTCGCCGGCCTCAGCGACTTCATCGGAAAGCCGATTTCCCTGCAGGCCGAAGCTGCGATCGGCCAGGGACAGTACGACATCGTGTTGCTCTAGCTCGCCCCAGGTCGCTGCGCACTTCGTGTCGCGACTCCCACTCCCTGACCGGGGGCAACATCAGCGGCCCGACAAAGCCGGTTCCGCGATGTTTCTGGAATCGAGGGTCAGATCGTGGGTTCTTTTTCTGAAGGGGCTGTGCGAATGGCGTTGTTTTGCAGGCGGGCGTACAGGCCATCGAGCGCCATCAGTTGCGCGTGGCTGCCTTGCTCCGACACGCGGCCGCGCTCCATGACGACGATGCGATCGGCGTGCTGGATCGTGGAGAGGCGGTGCGCCACGATGAGCGTGGTGCGGCCTTGCATCAAGCGCTGAAGGGCGTCTTGCACCAGGCGCTCCGACTCGGTGTCGAGGGCCGAGGTGGCCTCGTCGAGAAGCAGAATCGGTGCATCTTTGTAGAGTGCGCGCGCAATGGCCAGTCGCTGGCGTTGACCGCCCGACAGTTGCGCCGCGTTGTGGCCGAGCACGGTATCGATGCCCTGGCTGAGGCTGTCGATGTGCGACTGCAGGTTCGCCGCGACGATGCAGCGCTGAACCTTGTCACGGTCGATGTCGCCGCCGAGCGCGACGTTCGCGGCCAGCGTGTCGTTCAGCATGACGACGTCCTGGCTCACCATCGCGAATTGCGCGCGCAGGCTCGACAGCTGCCATTCGCCGATGTCGTGGTCGTCCAGCAGCACCTTGCCCGCACTGGGCAGCACGAAGCGGGGCAACAAATTGACGAGCGTGGTCTTGCCCGACCCTGAGGGCCCGACAAAGGCCACGACCTCGCCTGGCTCGATCGTCAGGCTGAGCCGGTCGATGGCAGAGGCTTCGTCGTCGCCGCGGTAGCTCACTCGCACGTCTTTCAGCTCGATGCGGCCGCGCGCGCGATCGGCGGTGTAGCTGCCTTGCGTCTCCGAGGCGATGTCGTCGATCAGCGCCAGCCCGCGCTCCAGTGCGGCGAGGCCGCGCGTGATCGGGTTGGCCATGTCGGCAAGCCGGCGGATCGGCGCGATCAACATCAGCATGGCCGTGATGTAGGCGACGAAGCCGCCGACAGTCAAACCTTGCTCGCCGCTTTGCCACAGCGCGATCATCAGCACCACGGACAGCGCGACGGACGCGAGCAACTGGGTCAAAGGCGTCATCGCGGCCGATGCGATGGTGGACTTCACGGCAAGGCGGTTCAGCTTCTGGCTCAGGGCCTCGAAGCGCTGCGCCTGGCCGGCTTCCGCGCCGTGCAGACGCACCATGCGGTGGGCGAGCACGTTTTCTTCGACTACGTAGGCCAAGTCGTCTGTAGCTTGCTGACCAAGGCGCGTCAGGTGGTAGAGGCGCTTGGAAAACACCTTCATGATCCATGCGACGCCGGGCACCAGCACACCGACGATGAGCGTCAGTTTCCAGTTCAGATAGACAAGGTAAAAGAGCAGGGCGACCAGCGTGAAGCCGTCGCGCGACAGCCCCAGCAGCGCCTGCACCAGCAGCATGGCGCCAGTCTGCACCTCGTACACGACCGTGTTCGACAGTGCGCTGGCCGACTGTCGGGAGAACAATGCCAGCTCTGCCGCCAGCACCCGGTCGAACAGCACGCGGCGCAACCGCTGCATTCCCTCGTTGGCGATACGTGCCAGGGCGTACTGCGAGACGAACTGCGCCAGTCCGCGCACCGCAAACAGCGAAATGAGCACGACCGGAACGGTCCACAACGCGAGCTGCCCGCGCGAAAAACCGCGGTCCAGCAGCGGCTTCAAAAGCGCCGGCATCAACGGCTCGGTGAGTGCCGCGATCAAGGCGGCGACGACCCCGATGGTCCACCAGCGACGAGACTCTCCGAACCAGGTCATGAGCCGCGAAAGACGGCGCATCAAGGGGGCACGCACGGTGGCGTCCAAGGGGGCGGAAGACATGGCGGCGGATTCTACGGGCGTGAACTGTTGACTCTTTATGAGTTCCTCCATGGGTCCTCATTGACGTTACTCCCGTTGACGTTCACCCTTTTGCCAATGTCCACAAGGGGCGCTCACGTTTTGTGACGACCCCTTCGGAGCTATGTGTACCATTGAGCCTCGCTTCAGATCGGGGAAACTTTTGCCCCGGAAACTTCTCCGAACTGCATGAACAAGCCGTTGCCAGCTCTTATTTCGACTTCTTCTTCATCCTCGTTCACCGCACGTCGCACCTTGATTGCGGCTCTCGCTGCCTCTCCCGCGCTCTCCGCTCTTGCGCAGTTCCGGGTCGAAGTGTCGGGCGTCGGCCTGACGCAGCTGCCCATTGCGCTCGTCCCTTTCAAAGGACAAGACGCCTCCCCGCAAAAAATCTCCGCCATCGTTCAGGCGGATCTCGAGCGCAGCGGCCAGTTCCGCGGTGTCGATGCGTCGGGCCAGGCGCTCGACGAAACATCGCGGCCTGACCTTACTTTGTGGCGTCAACGTACGGCCGACTCGCTCGTGGCCGGTGGCGTGACCAAACTCGCCGATGGCCGCTACGACATCAAGTTCCGCCTTTGGGACGTGGTGCGGGGTGCGGACCTCGGTGGCCAGAGCTACACCGTGCCACAAGGCGACTTGCGCCTTGCATCGCACCGTATCGCCGACTATGTCTACGAAAAGCTGACCGGCGAAAAAGGCATCTTCTCGACGCGCATCGCCTACGTGACCAAGGGCGGCAGCCGCTACACCTTGTGGGTGGCAGATGCCGACGGCGAGAACGCCCAGGCAGCGCTCGCAAGCCCCGAGCCCATCATTTCGCCGTGTTGGTCGTCCAATGGACAACAGCTCGCCTACGTTTCGTTCGAGTCGCGCAAGCCGGTGGTCTACGTGCACAACGTGGCGAGCGGGCAGCGGCGGCTGCTGGCCAACTTCCGCGGCTCAAACAGCGCCCCGGCATGGGCGCCCGATGGCAATTCGCTGGCGGTGACGCTGAGCCGTGACGGCGGCTCGCAGCTCTACACAATTGCTGCGAGCGGTGGCGAGCCGCGCCGGCTGACGCAGAGCAACAGCATCGATACCGAGCCCGTGTATTCGGCCGACGGCAGTACCATTTACTTCGTCAGCGACCGTGGCGGCGCACCGCAGATCTACAAGATGGGTGCCAGCGGCGGAAGCCCGACACGGGTCACGTTCAGCGGCACCTACAACATTTCTCCGTCCATCAGCGCCGATGGCCGGTGGTTGGCCTACATCTCCAGGGTGGGTGGTGCGTTCAAACTCCACGTGATGGAGTTGTCGACCAGCACGGTGAACGCGATTACCGACACCGCAGCCGACGAGAGCCCGAGTTTTGCTCCCAACAGTAAGCTGATCGTCTATGCAACGCAGCTTCAGGGCCGCGAGGCGCTGATGACCACCACGCTGGATGGAAAAATTAAGGCACGCCTTGCGGGGCAAGCGGGCGACATCAGAGAACCGGACTGGGGTCCGTTTCAAAAGCAATGATTAACTTGAGGAGTTCGAAAATGTTGAAACGTACGATTTATTCGCTGGCCATCGTGGCTTTGATCGCAGGCTGCTCGTCTGGCACCAAGCTGAACGACGCACCCGTTGTCGACCGCACTGGTGGCGGCATGGGACAGGGCTCGGCGAGCGGCGTGGCACCTGTCACGATCGATCCGAACGCGCAGAACGCGCAAGGTCCGGTCGGAGTCGCACGGATCATCTATTTCGACTACGACAGCTACACGGTTAAGCCCGAGTACCAGGCGCTCATCGATGGTCACGCACGCTTCCTGAAAGCGAACGCACAGCGTCGCGTTTCCATTGAAGGCCACACAGACGAGCGCGGTGGTCGCGAGTACAACTTGGCGCTGGGTCAAAAGCGCTCAGAAGCCGTGCGTCGCTCGCTGGTGCTTCTGGGAGTGAATGATGCCCAAATCGAAGCGGTGAGCTTCGGCAAAGAAAAGCCGGCTGCAACTGGCACCGGCGAAGCGGTGTACGCGCAAAACCGCCGCGCTGAAATCTTCTACAAGTGATCATGCGCAGTGTTGTCATGCGGCACGCGCTCGCCGCTGCGGCGTTGGCATGCGCGTCGCTTGCATCGGTCGGCGCGCATGCTGCGCTGTTCGAGGATGACGAGGCGCGCCGCGCCATCTTGGACTTGCGGCAGCGCGTCGAAGCGATGCGCGAGGCCACCAACCAACGGCTCACTGACGAAAACGGTCAATTGCGGCGCAGTCTGCTCGATCTGCAGAGTCAGATCGAGGCCATGCGCGGCGACCTCGCTCGCATGACCGGCCAGAATGAACAGCTCACCCGCACCCTGTCCGACATGCAGCAAAAGCAGACGGACGTCGACGATCGTTTGAAGAAGAGTGAACCCTCGACCGTTGCAGTCGACGGACGCGAGTTCACCGCTGACCCTAAAGAAAAAGCGGAGTTCGACGCGGCACTCGGCGTCTTTCGCGGTGGTCAGTTCGCGCAGGCTCAAACGGCTTTCGCCGGCTTCGTGAAGGCCCATCCGCAAAGCGGCTACAACCCGTCGGCCTTGTTCTGGTTGGGCAATGCGCAATATGCGACGCGCAACTACAACGAAGCGATTGCCAATTTCCGGTCGATGCTGTCTCTGGCGCCCGATCATGCGAAGGCGCCGGAAGCCGTGCTGTCGATCGCCAATTGCCAGATCGAGCTCAAAGACACCCGCGCGGCTCGCCGCACGCTGGAAGACTTGACCAAAGCCTATCCGCAGTCCGAAGCCGCTCAGGCTGGACGCGAGCGCCTGGCGCGCTTGAAATAGGCGGGACTTGCCGTTGGGCGCTTCGATTCCACTCGACGTTGTAGTTCAGATCGTGCCCAAGGCCTTGGTTGAGGACAAGCCTGATCTGGTACGTCGATTCGGCGGGCTCGACCGACTTTATGGCGTCACTGGCGCCGCGCGAATTCGCAATGCGCATGTCGTCGTCACCGGCATCGGTGGCGTCGGTTCTTGGGCTGTCGAGGCGCTGGCGCGCAGCGGCGTCGGGCGGCTGACGCTCATCGATCTCGATCACATCTCCGAGTCGAACATCAATCGTCAGATTCATGCGCTGACCGGCACGCTGGGACAGGCCAAGGTCGAAGCGATGCGGGACCGCATTGCCAGCATCAATCCCGAATGCAAGGTGTACACGGTCGATGACTTCGTCGAGCCCGACAACTGGCTTGCTCTTTTCGATGCAGCACAGACGGCACAGGGACCGGTGACGGCACTGATCGATGCTTGCGATCAGGTCCGCGCCAAGGTGGCGATGGCGGCGTGGGCACGGCGTCATGACAGCAGAGACTTCAACGAGGCCGGCGCACGCTTCGTCACGGTCGGCGCTGCAGGCGGCAAGCGCATGGCGCACCGGGTCGACATCGAAGATTTGGCACTCGTCACGCACGACCCCTTGCTGGCCCAGTTGCGCCAGCGACTTCGCAAAGAGCATGGCGCGCCTCGCGAAGGTAAGAAGATGGGCGTGAACTGCGTGTTCAGCCGCGAGAGCGTGGCGCCGCCCGATGCCTCATGCGCGATAGACCAAGGTGCCGACAGCGACGGCACTCTCAACTGTCATGGATACGGTTCCGTCGTGACCGTCACTGCGACTTTCGGTCAATGCGCGGCTGGGTGGGTTCTCGACGAAATTGCCCGCGGCGGCAAGCTATAATCAAGGGCTTTGCTGGACCCCGCCGGCAAAACAGAAAAGCTCAGTCCGGGACGTTAGCTCAGTTGGTAGAGCAGCGGACTTTTAATCCGTTTGTCGTGGGTTCGACCCCCGCACGTCCCACCAATTTCCCCGTACAAGGGCGTCAAAGCCTGCTATTTAATCGATAGCAGGCTTTTTCTTTGGGTTCGAAGAGCACAAAGAAACTCCAACGAGTCCGTTTGCGCGCCTGATGGTCAAGGGTCAAGCAACCTGGTCGTCATCCTTCGAAGAATGCGTCGGAGAAGCAATGGCCGAAATGATGCCTATGGCACTGGCACGCAGCAACTCTGACTTGAGTGCCGCTTCGAGCACGCTGCGAGCCGTCTCTGGCTGTTCATGGTCGTATTCGTCGTCGAGCTCGCAGTGCAGGTAGTAGTCCACCCGCTCCATGAGACGCTCGACCGATGCTGCAAGGTCCGATTCATTCATTGGCTTTTCCCGTTCCTCCGATTGAGCTGCGCAGAAGGAACAATTTTGTCTCTGGTTACTTTTCTACTTATCGAGTTGACCAGTACCTGACTGACGCAAGTGAGTCTGTCGCGGATATACCGCATACACAAGGGTGTATTTCACACCAGTTCCCGTTGTCAGGCCCGCACGTTGGCGACCGCTACGCTTGCAGGATAAGCCACGCAAGGATTTGAGTACGAAAGTTCTGCAGGCGTACTCGCTTGCACGCGCATCCGCCCACGCGAGTTCAGTGCAGGTTGATCGTCGACCCAAGCGTGCCGCGAGACGACGGCGGCAACAGGTGCTGCACCGACAACGCTACCTTCACGCAATCCTTGATGTGCTGCTCGCCGAGCGCGCGCAAGGCTGCGTAGCCCAGCGCAGCCGACACGATCTGGCCGGCCAGCGGCACGTATTTGGTCGCCTGTTTGATCGTCAGCCGCATCCCGGCATGGCGCGCCAGCAAGAGCAGCAGATCGCGCGTGACGAGTCGTCCTATCAACAACGCGCCGACGGCGGCGGCCGCCTTTTGAATGCGCTCGCGCTTGTGCGGCGCCAGGTTTTCGATCTGCGTGACCGACAGGCCGAACTCTGCGCTGATCTGGGGCACCAGTCGTGACAGCAGCGCGGCGTCGGCGGCCCAATCGACGCCCGGCAGCGGCACGGCGCTCGCCGCTGCGGCGAGCAGCGCCTTGCGTGCCAGCAGGCGGCGGCTGCGCTGTACCGCCGCGATCAGGTCGGCGTTGCCTTTGGCGAGTTCGAGGGCGGAGGGCATGGATGCTGTTCCTTCGTCGTGACCGTCGTGATGCCGCTCAGGCCACCAGCCCCTCGAGTTGATCCGACAGCGACAGCCAACGCTCTTCGAGCTTGGTGATCTCTTCGTTCACCGCTTTCAGGCGCTTGCCGGCGTCCGCCATGTCCGCGGCTTTGCCTTGCTTCGCCATTTTTGCTTCGAGCGAAGTCTTCTCGGCGCCGGCTGTCGCCAGCTTCTCGTCGACTTGGGCCAGCTCCTTGCGGATCGGCTTGGTCTGGTCGACACGCGCCGGCGCTGCAACGATCGGCTTGACGGCAACCGCCGCTTCGCGCGTGGCGACCTTGGCTTCTTCGCGCTGCCGCTTGGCTTCTTCGAAGAGGTAACGCTGATAGTCGTCCAGGTCTCCGTCGAAGTCGGCAACGGCGCCACGGCCGACCAGCCAGAACTCGTCGCAGACCGAACGCAGCAGTGCGCGGTCGTGGCTCACCAGCATCAGCGTGCCTTCGAATTCGTTGAGGGCGACGGCCAATGCTTCGCGCGTGGCAAGGTCCAGGTGATTGGTAGGCTCATCGAGCAGCAGCAGGTTGGGGCGCTGCCACACCATCATCGCCAGCACCAGACGTGCTTTTTCGCCGCCGCTCATGGTGCCGACCGCCTGCTTGACCATGTCGCCGCTGAAGTTGAAGCTGCCCAAAAAGCTGCGCAGGTCTTGTTCGCCGGTGCGCTCCTTGACCGCGCTGCCGAGCTCGCGCGCCATGCGCATCATGTGTTCGAGCGGATTGTCTTGCGGGCGCAGCACATCGAGTTCTTGCTGCGCGAAGTAGCCGATGTTGAGGCCCTTTCCTTCGGTCACTTCGCCGGCCAGCGCGCCCATTTCGCGCGCGATGGTCTTGACCAGTGTCGACTTGCCCTGGCCGTTGGCGCCCAGGATGCCGATGCGCTGGCCAGCCTGCACCGAACGGCTCACATCCGTCAGGATGGTCTTGGGAACGTCGTCCACCACATAGCCGAAGCTCGCCTTGCTGATCGACAGCATCGGATTCGGGATGTTGCCCGGCTCCTTGAATTCGAACGTGAAGTCAGCTTCAGCCAGCAGTGGTGCGATCTTTTCCATCCGCTCCAGGGCTTTCACACGGCTTTGCGCCTGCTTGGCCTTGCTGGCTTTCGCCTTGAAGCGGTCGATGAACTTCTGCAAGTGCGCGATCTTGTCCTGCTGCTTGCCGAATGCCGTTTGCTGAAGTGCCATTTGCTCGGCGCGCAGCGTCTCGAAGGCGCTGTAGTTGCCGCCGTAACGTGTGAGCTGTGCGTTGGCGATGTGCAGCGTCACGTCGGTCACCGCATCGAGGAATTCGCGGTCGTGGCTGATGACGATCATCGTGCCCTGGTAGCGCTGCAGCCAGGCTTCGAGCCAGACCAAGGCGTCGAGGTCCAGGTGATTGGTCGGTTCGTCGAGCAGCAGCAAATCGCTCGGGCACATGAGGGCCCGCGCGAGTTGCAGGCGCATGCGCCAGCCGCCCGAAAAGCTGTTGACCGGCCCGTCGAGCTCATGGGTCTTGAAGCCCAGGCCCTGAATGAGCGCCTGCGCGCGCGGCACGGCGTCGTGCTCGCCCGCATCGGCCAGGTCGGTGTACGCGTGCGCCAGTTCCATGCCGATGTCGGCATCGTCCGGATTGGCTTCGTAGGCGGCCTCGATGGCGGCCAGGGTGTTGCGCACTTCGACCAGCCGCGTATCGCCGCCGACCACGAAATTGGTGGCGGACTCATCGGTCTCGGGCATGTCCTGCGCGACCTGCGCCATGCGCCATTGCTTGGGCACATAGAAGTCGCCGCCGTCTTCGTGCAGCGTGCCGTTGAAGAGCGCGAACAAGGTCGACTTGCCGGCGCCGTTGCGGCCGACCAGCCCGACTTTTTCGCCCGGGTTGAGGTTGACGGTGGCGCCGTCGAGCAGCTTCTTGGCGCTGCGACGTAAAACGACGTTTTTAAGAGTAATCATTGACTCGGCGAAATTAGGCCCAGGGCTTCGACCGCGGCCAGCACCGTGGCGGTCTGGGTGTCGTGGGCAAGAATGAAAGGATCGCCGTAGATCGTTTCGTCAGGAAACTCGGTGATCAACGTCAGGGCGGGGCCCGGACGGTTGACCTCGCTGATCGTGCAGGCCGTGCCATGGATGACTTCGAAAGGAAGATCGCCGGCGTGGGCATTGTAACTGGCGAGCTGTTTTTCGTTGAATGCGACCAACGCTGGCCGTGTAGCCAGTTGCTTGCAGACGTGCGTCGCCAGCTGCCGTGCGCGCTCGGCCCAGCCGGCGTGGTGGCGCACGATCAGGAAGAAGCCCTTTGGAATTGTCCACGCCCCGAAGCTGCGCGGGATGTAGCCGCTCAGGGGCCGAGTCCATTCGTGCGCCGGATAGCCGTGCAGGTTGATGTGCAGATCGGCACCCGACAGCGTGAGCGCCTGGTGCCTCGCCGCGCGCTCGTACCAGGGCGCCGCGTCGCGATATTCGAGGTCGTCGCCCAGCGCGGTATAGCGCGCGGCATGGTGCATGTGGCGCGGCGCGTGGGCGCACAGCTCGCGGTGGAGCGCGTAACCGTCGGGGTTTTCCAGCGGAATGAGCGCGAAGTGCGCATCGGGTTGCTGCGCGAGTACCTTGGCTGCGCGCAGTGCGCCGACCACACCTGAGGTCTCGTTGGCGTGCTGCGCGCCGCTGATGATGACCGCGGGCCCGGTGCCCGCGCGATAGACGCCAGCAACCGTGCGGCCTTGCCGCGTCGTGGCTTCGAAGCGTTGACCGGCGATGCGGCTCAGCTCTGCCGCGATGCGGGCGGGCGCCAGCGGCGCAACCGATTCAGCAAGCGGCACATCGCCACAGCCGGTTCTGGAGCCGATCGCCGAGGTGGCGACATCTGCGGCTGTCTCGGTAACCGCGGCGATTTTTGGATAGCTTTCGACCGCCACACGAAGTCGAATCGCGTCGCTGCTCGAACGCACGTCCGGCACGATCTGTCCGGGCTGCATGCGGCGGTCGCCCTCCGGCCGCCCGCTGCGATGCTGAAAGATTTCCATCAATGAAAAGTACAGGTCTTCGTGCAGCGCCTCTTGCGTGTCGAGGAAGCCAGTTTCCTGCGGCGGCGCGTAGTGGATGCCGCGCAGGTCGACGCGGACGTCGAGCCGTTCGAAGTACGGCTCGGTGCCGGGCCACGCGTGGCCCTGAACGCACTCGATGGCGCGCCGAAAAAGCGCTTCGTAGTCGGATTCGCGGCGGCCTTCTGTGATGCTGCCGTCGCGATGTTTCACGCTCAGCCACGCGGTCGGCGAGAGCAGCGTTTCGCCTAGCGCGTCGACATGCACCCGATTCGGCGCGAACACGGTGTCACTGCGGCGGACGCCGTTGTGCCAGCGCAGCTCGACCCGGTATTGCGGCGTGCCGGCGACAACCGCCTGCGGCTCCATGTGAAGTTGAGCGCCGGCAACCATGTCGACCAGTGGGTAAGCCTCCAGCGCGAAGCGGCGCGGCGGCGCGTTTGGATGCACCGGGTAGTGAACCACCACCTGCGCCAGGTCGTTGCAATCGACGTGTTCCAGAAAGTGATGGACCAGCGGCTTGTAGGCGCTCATAAAGCGTGCGCAGATGCCACCCGCCGCGAGCTGCTGCTCGGCCGCGCGCCGGGCGGCAGTGCCTTCAAAGAGCCAGCCCTCTACGGACTCTGCCGGCTCAACGGACGAGGCCGGCTTGGCGCCTTTCGTTCCGGCAAGCAACTCGCCCACCCACACGTCGAGTGTGCGAGGCAGTTCGATTTCCAGAAGTACGGTCATGTTCAGAGTCGCCTCGTTCGCAAATCCAAGCCGGCGCCGCAGAGCGGGGCGCCGGACAAAAGATCAGTGCAAGTCGCGGACCAGCGTCTCGCGCGTCAGCAGCAATACCTGGTCTTCACCGGCCGAGGTTTCCAGCCACACGGCCTGCAGCCTCGGAAACGCTGCTTCGAAATGCGTGCGCTCGTTGCCGATTTCAAGCACCAACACAGCGCTCTCGCTCATCTTTGCGGGCGCGGTCTCGAACAGCGTGCGAATGAAATCCATGCCGTCGGCGCCTCCGGCCAGTGCGAGTTCTGGCTCGGCACGGTATTCCGCCGGCAGCGCTTCCATGCTGGAGGTGTTGACGTAGGGCGGGTTGCAGAGGATCAGGTCGAACGGCCCGGTCACGCCGGTCAGTCCATCGGAGGCGACCAGCGTGATGCGTTCGTCCAGCGCGTGCCGCGTCACGTTGATGGCGGCGACTTCGAGCGCTTCGGTGGAAATGTCCGCGGCGGTAACGGAGACGTCCGGGTACGTCATTGCCGCCAACACGGCCAGGCTGCCGTTGCCGGTGCACAAGTCGAGCAACCGCTGCGTGTGCTCGCCGAGCCAGTAATCGATGCTGCCATCGACGATCAGCTCAGCGATGAAGCTGCGCGGCACGATGGCACGCTCGTCCACGTAGAACGGCACGCCTTGCAGCCACGCCTCCTTGGTGAGATAGGCCGCGGGCTGGCGCGTGTCGATGCGCCGCTGAAGCAGCGCCGCGACCTTGGCTTGATCGGCTGGCGACACAGCGCTATCGGCCACGGCGTCGAGGTCGTCGATCGGCAGCTGCAGCTGCCACAGCACCAGCCATGCCGCTTCGTCGAAAGCGTTGACGGTGCCATGTCCGAAGGCGACGCCGGCGTCGGCCAGCTGCGTTGCGCCGGCTTCCACCAGCTCGATCACGCTGCGTACGGACTGCATCGGCTGCATCAAGAGAGCGACTTTTCGAGCCGTTCGAGCGTGCGCCGGTAGATGTTCTTCAGCGTCTCGATCGATGCGACGTCGATGTGCTCGTCGATCTTGTGGATGCTGGCGTTGACCGGCCCCACCTCGATCACCTGCTTGCAGATCTTGGCAATGAAGCGTGCGTCACTGGTGCCGCCGCTGGTCGACAGCTCGGTGGCGATGCCTGTCTCGTCGGCGATGGCGGCGCGAACCGCTTCGACCAAATCACCCGGTTGCGTCAAGAAGGGCAGGCCACCGATCGTCCACGCCAGCGTGTAGTCGAGCGCATGTGAATCGAGCACCGCATGCACCCGCTGCTGCAGCGATTCGACTGTGGACTCGGTCGAAAAGCGGAGGTTGAAGTCGATGACGGCAGCGCCCGGAATCACGTTTCCGGCACCGGTGCCCGAGTGAAAGTTACTGACCTGCCAGCTCGTCGGCTGGAACGATGCGTTGCCGGCGTCCCAGCCACCTGCGGTGTTGATGGCGACCAGCTCGGCGAGCGCTGGCGCGAACGCATGCACCGGATTCTTTGCAAGATGCGGGTAGGCGATGTGGCCCTGCACGCCCTTGATCGTCAGCTTGCCGCTCATCGTGCCGCGACGGCCGTTCTTGATCATGTCGCCGCAGCGCTCGACAGCCGTCGGCTCGCCGACGATGCAGTAATCGATGACTTCACCGCGCGCCGCCAGCGCGTTGCACACCGCCACCGTGCCATCGACACCCGGACCTTCCTCGTCGCTGGTGATGAGCAACGCGAGCGACACTGCCGGGTCGGGCACTGCCTGCAGAAACTCTTCGATCGCCACCACGAAGGCGGCGATGGATGTCTTCATGTCGCAGGCACCGCGGCCGTACAGCTTGCCGTCGCGATGGGTTGGCGTGAAGGGGTGGCTGGTCCACTGGTCGATCGGGCCGGTCGGCACCACGTCGGTGTGGCCAGCGAAGACCAGCGTTTTGGCTTGCTCTCCCGAAGACTTTGTAGCGGCAATCCGCTTCGCCCACAGATTGGTGACTCGAAAATTCGTCGGCCCGCTTTCAATCGTTTCGAGCATGAAGCCGAGGGGCGCCAAACGCTCGCCGAGGATTTGCTGGCAACCGCCGTCTTCAGGCGTGACCGAGGGGCGTGAGATCAGGTGTTCGGCAAGCTGGAGGGTTCGGGACATCGAAATCGGAGTGGTGTTGAAAGCTTAGAAGCGGACGTCGAGCGTGATGTCGGTGAACGTCGGTTCATCGACCTGGTCGAGCAATGCGCGTTCGGCGGCAGGCGCCTTGGGCGCGTCGGCGTTTTGCAGACGCCACATCAGGTTGGTCGGCGAATCGGCTTGCGACAGGCCTTCTTCCCGCGACACGCGGCCTTCATTGATGAGGCGGGCGATGTCTTCTTCGAAGGTCTGCGAGCCCTCGGCCATCGACTGCTCCATCGCTTCCTTGACGGCCGAGAAGTCGCCTTTTTCGATCAGCTCGGCCACCAGCGCGGTGTTCAGCATGACTTCGAGTGCCGGCACGCGAGAACCGCTCGGCTGGCGCAACAGGCGTTGCGCCACGATGGCGCGCAGGGCACCGCCCAGGTCGCCCAGCAACGTGGCTCGCACTTCGACCGGGTAGAAACTCAGGATGCGATTCAGCGCGCGGTAGCTGTTGTTGGCATGCAGCGTGGCGACGCACAGATGGCCCGACTGCGCATAGGCGATGGCCGCGGTCATCGTCTCGCGGTCGCGGATCTCGCCGATCTGGATCACGTCCGGCGCCTGCCGCAACGCGTTCTTCAATGCGATGTTGAGCGACTGCGTGTCGCTACCGACGTCGCGCTGGTTCACCATCGACTTCTTGTTGGTGTAGGTGAACTCGATCGGCTCTTCGACCGTCAGGATATGGCCGGTGGCGTTCTCGTTGCGGTAGTCGAGCATCGACGCCAGCGTGGTCGTCTTGCCTGCGCCGGTCGCGCCGACCATCAGGATCAGCCCACGCTTTTCCATGATGAGCGTCTTCAGGATGTCCGGCAGATTGAGGTCGGCAAAGCTCGGAATCGTCGAGGCGATGTGCCGCACCACCACCGCATAGGTGCCGCGCTGACGCATGGCGCTGATGCGGTAGTTGCCGGCGCCTTCGAGCGCGATCGCCATGTTGAGCTCGCCCATGCGTTCGAGCTCGGCGATGCGGCTTTCGTGCACGACTTCGGCCAGCAGATTGAGAGGCGCATCGGCTGGCAAGATCTGCGCGTTGATCGGCAGGCAACTCCCGTTGATCCGGATGAGCGCCGGCGAGTGCGCCGAGAGGTAGATGTCCGAAGCCTTGCGCTCGGCCATCAGGCGAAGAATGCGCTCCATCGTTCCGATCATCGAAATCTCCTCCGGCAGTTGTCGTGGCGGTTGTCGTTGAAAAAAGGGCTAGTCGCGCAGCAGGTCGTTGAGGCTGGTGGTCGAGCGCGTCTTGGCGTCGACCTTCTTCATGATGATGGCCGCGTAAGTGCTGTACTTGCCGCCCGGCTTGGGCAGGTTGCCGGCCACGACGACCGAGCCTGCGGGAACGCGGCCATAGCTGACGGTGTCGGTCGCGCGGTCATAAATCGGCGTGCTCTGGCCGATGAAGACGCCCATCGACAGCACCGAGTTTTCTTCGACGATCACGCCTTCGACCACTTCGGAGCGGGCGCCGATGAAGCAGTTGTCTTCGATGATGGTCGGACCGGCCTGCAAGGGTTCCAACACGCCGCCGATGCCGACGCCGCCCGACAAATGACAGTTGGCGCCGATCTGCGCGCAGGAGCCGACGGTGGCCCAGGTGTCGACCATGGTGCCTTCACCCACATAGGCGCCGATGTTCACGTAGCTCGGCATCAGGATCGCGCCCTTGGCGATGAAGCTGCCGCGACGGGCCACGGCCGGCGGCACGATGCGCACGCCCGCTTCTTTCAGTTCAGCGGCCGACAGGTGCGAGAACTTGGTCTGCACCTTGTCGTAGAAGCCGAGCGAGCCCGCCTGAATCTGCTCGTTGTCCTTGAGCCGAAACGACAGCAGCACCGCCTTTTTGATCCATTGGTGCACCGTCCACTGGCCGACACTCTCGCGCGTGGCAACGCGCAGCGTGCCGTTGTTGAGTTCGCTTATGACGTGCTCGACGGCGTCGCGCACTTCGGCGGGCGCGTCGGAAGGGGACAGGTTGGCGCGGTTGTCCCACGCGGCGTCGATGGTCTGCTGGAGTTGTTGGGTCATTGAAAGGAGCCTCGAAAGAAAAACGGTGGCCTCAGCGGCCTTTTTGAACGAACTGAACGATGCGGCCGGCGGCTTCGACGCACTCGGCGGTGTCTGCGACCAGCGCCATGCGGATGCGACCCCGGCCCGGGTTGCTGCCCTGCGAATCGCGTGCCAGGTAGCTCCCTGGCAAAACCGTCACATTGTATTGAGCGTACAGCGCCCGCGCGAAGCCTTCATCGTCGCCGGTCTGGTCGCCGTTCCAGGCGTCGGGCAGGCCGGCCCACAGGTAAAAGGCCGCGTCGGGCAAGCGCACGTCGAGCACGGCTTCGAGCAGCGGCGTCACCGTGGCGAACTTGCTGCGGTACAGAGCGCGGTTGTCGATCACATGCGTCTCGTCGCCCCAGGCCGCGATGCTGGCCGCGCCCACGGCACCGCTCATGGCGCTGCCGTGGTACGTCCGGTACAGGAGAAAGCTCTTGATGACGTCGACATCGCCGGCAACAAAACCACTGCGCATGCCCGGTACATTGCTGCGCTTTGACAAAGATGTCATGGCGATCAAATTCTTGAAGTCGGCACGACCCAACTTGGCAGCCGCCTCGAGTCCGCCGAGCGGCGGCTCGTCCCGGAAATAGATCTCGCTGTAGCACTCGTCTGACGCGATCACGAAGCCGTAGCGATCAGACAAGGCGAAGAGTTTCTTCCATTCGTCGAGCGGCATGACGGCACCAGTCGGGTTGCCAGGCGAACACGCGAAAACGAGTTGCGTGCGCGCCCAGATGTCGGCCGGAACGCTGTCCCAGTCGACCGCGAAGTTGCGTGTCGGATCGCTCGGCGCGTACCAGGTTTCGGCGCCCGCCAGCAAGGCCGAGCCTTCGTAGATTTGATAGAACGGATTGGGCGAAATGACGATGGGCGCGGGGGAGCGTGTGCCGTCGACCACTGTTTGCGTGAGCGAGAACAGCGCCTCGCGCGTGCCATTGACGGGCAGAGCCTGCGTCGCCGGATCGAGCGTCACGCCGTAACGGCGCTGCAGCCAGTCGGTGAAGGCGGTCCGCAGCTTCAGGTCGCCCGCAGTCGCTGGGTAGGCAGACAGTGCGCCGAGACCCTGAGTCAGCGCGTCCTTGATGAACTGCGGCGTGCGATGTTTCGGCTCGCCGATGCCGAGGCTGATGGGCTTGAATGCCGGATTGGGAGTGACGCCTTCGAACAGCTTTCGCAGGCGCTCGAACGGGTAGGGCTGCAGTTTGGCGAGCAGGGGATTCATGGGTCGATCCTTACATCACAGCTTCTTTACCAACACAAGGCTCTTGCGATCCCAGTTGTACTTGCGCTTGCGCGCATCAGGCAGCCACTCCGGATTGACCTGCTCGAAGCCGCGCTTGATGAACCAGTGCATGGTGCGCGTCGTCAGCACGAAGATGCTTTCGAGCCCCATCGCCTTGGCGCGTTGTTCGACACGCTTCAGGATGCGCTCGCCGTCGCCTTGCGATTGAACGCTGGGTGACACCGTCAGCGCAGCCATCTCGGCAGTGCGTGCCTCCGGGTACGGATACAGCGCCGCGCAGCCGAAGATCACGCCGTCGTGCTCGATGACGGTGTACTGGCCGACGTCGCGCTCGATCTCCGTGCGGTCGCGCTTGACCAGCGTGCCGTCGCGCTCGAAGGGCTCGATCAGTTGCAGGATGCCGCCGATGTCGTCTGCTGTGGCTTCGCGCAGCGACTCCAGCTTTTCGTCGATCACCATCGTGCCGACGCCGTCGTGCACATACACCTCGAGCAGTAGCGCGCCGTCGAGCGCGAAGGGCAGGATGTGGTTTCGCTCGACGCCTGCCTTGCATGCCTTCACGCAATGCTGAAGATAGAAGGCCGTGTCGGTTGGCCGCTGTGCTGGCGGCAGCGAGGCCAGCAGCTTTTCAGCGGCGGCGAGCGGCAGTTCGGTGTCGATCGGGTTGTCTTCGCTCTCCGGCAGTTCGCTGTCCATGCGAATGCCCGGAACCTCGGTCAAGAAGATGAGCTTGTCGGCCTGGATCGAGATCGCCACGCTGGTCGCGACCTCTTCCATCGTCAGGTTGAAAGCTTCACCTGTCGGCGAAAAACCGAAGGGCGACATCAGCACCATCGCGCCGAAATCCAGCGTGCGGCGGATACCGACCGCATCGACCTTGCGCACCAGCCCCGAATGCTTGAAGTCAACGCCGTCGACCACGCCCACGGGGCGGGCCGTGATGAAGTTGCCGGAGATCACACGCACCGTGGACCCGGCCATCGGCGTGTTGGGCAGGCCCTGGCTGAAGGCGGCTTCGATCTCGTAGCGCAGCTGGCCGGCAGCCTCCTGCGCCGAATCGAGCGCAACCTCATCGGTGATGCGCATGCCGTGCGAATACCTGGCTTCGTGCCCCTTGGCGCGGAGCTGCTCGTTGACCTGCGGCCGAAAGCCGTGCACTAGCACGACCTTGACGCCCATCGACTGGATCAGCGCCAAGTCCTGCGCGATGTTCTGCAGCTTGCCCGCAGCGATCGCCTCGCCTGCCAGCGCCACCACGAAGGTCTTGCCCCGATGCGTATGGATGTAGGGCGCCACCGAACGGAACCAGGGCACGAAGGTGAAATTGAAGACAGTGGACATTGAAGGGTAGGCGGTGCGAAGCAGAAGCCGATTTGGCCGGGCGCAAGATAATCGGCGATTTTCCCCGAACTGCCCGCCTTGTCGTTGCCTCTACTGAAGATCGAGTTCCCCGAATCGCTGCCGGTGTCTGCCCGGCGCGACGAAATTGCCGCTGCCATCGAGGCGAACCAGGTCGTGATCGTGTGCGGAGAGACCGGCTCGGGCAAGACCACGCAGCTGCCCAAGATCGCCTTGCTGCTCGGCCGCGGCAAGCTGAACAAGCCGCCGGGGCAGGGCAAGCTCATCGGCCACACGCAGCCACGACGGATTGCAGCCAGCTCGGTGGCCAAACGCATCGCCGAAGAGCTTAAGACACCGCTCGGCGACGTGGTCGGCTTCAAGGTGCGGTTTCAGGACCGGTTGAGCCGCGACGCCTCGGTCAAGTTGATGACCGACGGCATCCTGCTGGCCGAGACGCAGACCGATCCGTTACTGAAGGCCTACGACACGATCATCATCGACGAGGCGCACGAGCGGTCGTTGAACATAGACTTTTTGCTCGGCTACTTGCGCGAGATCCTGCCGCGGCGGCCCGACCTGAAGATCATCGTGACGTCGGCCACCATCGACGCGGACCGCTTTGCCACGCACTTTGCGTCGCGCAACGGGCCGGCGCCGATCATCTATGTCTCGGGTCGCACCTTCCCGGTCGAACAGCGCTACCGGCCGTACGAAGAGTCGCGCGAGTACGACCTCAACAACGCGATCGCCGATGGGGTCGACGAGCTCTGGCGCGATCCGCACCACGTCGGCGACATCCTGGTCTTCTTGCCGGGTGAACGCGAGATCCGAGAGGCGGCGGACTATCTGCGCGGGCATCTGAGCCACAGCCCGCTGATGCGCAATGCCGAGGTGCTACCGCTCTTTGCGCGCCTCTCGCCGGCCGAGCAGGACCGCATCTTCGACGGCCACACCGGGCGGCGCATCGTACTGGCCACCAACGTGGCCGAAACCTCGCTCACCGTGCCAGGCACGCGCTATGTCATCGATACCGGCACGGCGCGCGTCAAGCGCTACAGCTTTCGCAGCAAGGTCGAGCAGCTGCTGGTCGAGCCGATCAGCCAGGCGGCGGCCAACCAACGTGCCGGCCGTTGTGGCCGTGTCGCCGACGGCATCTGCATCCGGCTCTACGACGAAAAAGACTTCGAAGGTCGGCCGCGTTTCACCGACCCGGAAATCCTGCGCTCATCGCTGGCGGGCGTCATCTTGCGGATGAAGTCGCTTCGGCTGCGCGACGTGTCGGAGTTTCCGTTTCTCGAAGCGCCATCGCCGCGCGCGATTTCCGACGGCTATCAGCTGCTCAACGAGCTGGGCGCGGTCGACGACAACAACGAATTGACCGCGACCGGTGCTGAGTTGGCGCGCCTGCCGCTCGACCCGCGCGTCGGCCGAATGATTCTTGAAGCGCGGTCACGTGGCGCGCTTGAAGAGGTGCTGGTGATCGCGTCGGCCCTCAGCGTGCAGGACGTGCGCGACCGGCCGATGGAGGCGCAGCAGCAGGCCGACCAGGCACACGCCAAGTTCGACGACGAGAAGAGCGAGTTCAGCGGCTACCTGACGCTGTGGAAGTGGCTCGGCGATGCGCGCGGCGGCAATGCACCGATGACGCGCCGGCAGATGCACGGCAGTGAGACGAAGCGGCCCAGCGTCGCCGTGCTGTCGATCGCCCAGCGCATGGCCGCGCCGGCAGCGGTGAGTGCCGCGGAGGTCGCTCCGACCCACAAGCTCAGCAACCGCCAATACGAGCAGTTGCTGCGGCAGAACTTCGTCAACATACGGCGCGTTCGCGAATGGCGCGACACACATTCGCAACTGCTGACGGTCGTTACCGAGCACAAATGGCCGCTCAACCCGCAGCCGGCCAGCTACGACGCATTGCACCTGTCGATGCTGGCCGGACTGCTCGGCAATGTCGGCTGGAAAATGGAAGATCCGTCAGCGGGTTCAGGACAGTCCGGTGACTACCTGGGCGCGCGGGGCATCAAGTTCTATCCGCATCCGGGCGCGCACTTGCGCAAGAAGCCGGGCCGCTGGATCGTTGCGGCGGAGCTGGTCGAAACCACGCGACTTTTCGGTCGAGGCATCGCCAACATCGAGCCGCAATGGCTGGAAGAAGTCGGTGGTCATCTGCTGAAAAAGCAGCTGCTCGATCCGCATTGGGAGAAGAAAGGCGCGCAGGTGTCCGCGTTGGAACGCGCGACGTTGTACGGCCTGGTGGTGTACAGCGGTCGGCGCGTCGACTTCACTAAAGTCGACCCGGTGGCGGCCCGCGAAATCTTCATTCGCGAAGCGCTGGTCGGCGGGCAGTGGGAGAGCCGGTTTCCGTTTCTGGTCGCCAACCGCAAGCTGGTGCGCGAGGTCGAAGGACTGGAACACAAGGCGCGCCGGCAGGACGTGCTGGTCGACGACGAACTCATCTACGCGTACTACGACGCGCAGTTGCCGGCTGACGTGGCGAGCGGCATCACTTTCGAAAACTGGTACCGGCACGCTTCGCACGATCAGCCGCGCCTCTTGTATCTGACGCGCGACGAGCTGATGCGGCACACCGCAGCCGGCATCACGACGCAGTCGTTCCCGCCGACGGTGCGGCTGGGTGGTGTCGACTGCGCTGCGACGTATCTTCACGAGCCGGGCGATGCGAAAGACGGACTCACCGTCAGCGTGCCGCTCTTCGTGCTCAACCAGGTGAGCGAAGAGCGCTGCGAGTGGCTGGTCACCGGCATGCTGAAGGACAAGATACAGGCGCTGCTGAAGAGCCTGCCGCAGCGTCCGCGCTCGCGGCTGGTGCCGCTGCCCGCGACGGCGGAAAAGCTGCTCGAAGCGTTGTCGGTGCCCGAGGTGTTCGGTGCCGGCGCGCTGACGGATGTGCTGCTGAAGCGCGTGCGCGACATGACCAGCATCGATGTGATGCGCGCCGACTTCAAGCTCGACATGCTTCCGCCGCATCTGTTCATGAACCTGCGGGTGGTCGATGAGCATGGACGTCAACTCGGCATGGGGCGCAACCTCGGCGCACTGAAGGCCGAGTTGGGCGCTCAGGCGCGTGGTGCGTTCCAGGCGTTGGCCGGGCTTAATGTGAAGGTCACGACGGCGCCGGATGCTTCAGATGCGCGCGCCGGTGCCGGCAAGACGCCGACGGGAAAGGCCGAGCCGGGCGCTCGAAGCAGTGCGACGCCCACACCATCGCTGCCTGCAGGACAGCGCTACACGGCATGGACTTTCGGCGAGCTGCCGGAGTTGATGGAAGTCCGGCGCGGCTCGCAATCGCTGATCGGTTTTCCGGCGTTGCTGGATGCCGGCGACGCAGTCACCATCGAGGTCTTCGACGAACCAGCAGTGGCAGCGGCGAAGCACCGTGCTGGCTTGCGTCGGCTTGTGGCGCTGCAGCTGAAAGACGCGCTCAAGTACCTCGAAAAGAACATCCCGGATTTGCCGAAGATGGCGGTCGCGTACATGTCGCTTGGCACTGCCGACGAATTGCGGTTGCAAATCATCGAAGTCGCGCTCGATCGGGCGTTCCTGCAGGAGCCGCTGCCGACCGACGAGTTCGCCTTCAAGCGGCGCATCGAAGAGGGCCGCGGCCGCCTTACCTTGATAGCCAACGAAGTGGCACGACTGACGGGCATCGTCCTCGTCGACTATGCGGTGGCGGTGCGCAAGATCAAGGACACCAAGGTGCAGCCCGACGCCACGACGGACTCCGCGCAGCAATTGCAACGGCTGATGGGCAAGCGCTTTCTTGCCGACACGCCCTGGCCGCAATTACAGCACTTCGCGCGCTACCTGAAGGCCATCACCTTGCGGCTCGACAAGCTGCGTGCCGACCCGGCCCGCGACGCCGCCAAGTTGGCTGAGTTAAGGCCGCAGGAGCAGCGCTACTGGCGCCTTTTCGCCGAGCGCAAGGGGGTCACGGACGAGCGTATGAGCGAATTTCGATGGCTGCTCGAGGAGTTGCGCGTCAGCTTCTTCGCGCAGGAACTCCGCACACCGCAGCCGGTGAGCATCAAGAGACTCGACAAGGCCTGGACGCAACTGCATACGTGACGCCAAGTCGTGCAATGCAGCATCGAGCGCGCACAAAAAAGCCCGCCGGAGCGGGCTTCAGTGTCTTAGCGAGCCGCCTTCATATGCGGCCCATCAGCAGCAGCACGATGACCACGATCAGCACCAAGCCCAGGCCGCCGCTCGGGCCGTAGCCCCAATTGCGGCTGTGGCCCCAAGTAGGAAGGGCGCCAACCAGCAGCAGGATGACGAGGACGAGCACGATGAGCGAGACAGACATGGGGTTCTCCGAAGGGCATTAAAAAGAGCTCCAATGTTCTGTCTGCTATCCCCTTCGGCCTAGGGAATGCATCGCCTTTGGCAGTCAGGGGACGCCTACGAAACGTGTCAGAGCCTGGCGAGCCGATCGAGCGCGGTTTGGAGCGTTTCGTCTTTCTTGGCAAAGCAAAAGCGCACCACGCGCTGGTCGAATCCGTCGCCATAGAAGGCCGACAGCGGAATGGCTGCCACGCCGATCTCGCTGGTCAGCCATTGGCAAAAGTCGGCTTCGCCGAGGTCGCTGACTTCGCTGATGTCGACGCACTGAAAGTACGTGCCCGCGCTCGGCAGCAACTTGAAGCGGGTCTTTGCCAGGCCCGCGGCAAACAGGTCGCGTTTGTGCTGATAGAACGCCGGCAGTTCGAGGTAGGGCGCCGCGTCACCCATGAAATTGGCCAGCGCGTGCTGCATCGGCGTGTTGACCGTGAACACGTTGAACTGATGCACCTTGCGGAACTCGGTCGTGAGCACGGCCGGTGCCGCGACGTAGCCGACCTTCCAGCCGGTCACGTGATAGGTCTTGCCAAAGCTGCTCACGATGAAGGCGCGCGCCGCGAGGCCTGGAAAGCGGGCAGCACTCTGATGCAGCGCACCGTCGTAGACCATGTGCTCGTAGACCTCGTCGCTGATGAGCAGCACCTCGGTCGGCGCCAGCAACGCTTCGAGCTGGCGCATTTCGTATTCGGTCCAGACGGTCGCGCTCGGGTTGTGCGGCGAGTTGACAATGATGGCGCGTGTACGCGGTGTCATCGCGGCGGAAATCTTTTCGAAGTCGGGCCGGAAGGTGCCTGGCGTGAGGGGCACACGCACCACCGTACCGCCGGACAGCTCGATGTTGGGCACGTAGCTGTCGTAGCAAGGCTCCAGCACGATGACCTCATCGCCCGGTCGTACGACGGCCAGCACGGCGGTGATGATGGCCTGCGTAGCACCGGCAGTGACGGTGATCTCGCTCGCCGCGTTGTAGCTGTGGCCGTAAAGCGCCGTGACCTTGGCAGCGATCGCCTCGCGCAGTGTGGCGATGCCCGGCATGGGCGGGTACTGATTGTGGCCGGCCGCCATGGCTGCCGTCACGTCTGCGATCAGCTTTGGGTCGCAATTGAAATCCGGAAAGCCCTGACCCAGATTGACCGCACCCTTTTCAGCGGCCAATGCCGACATCACGGTGAAGATCGTTGTGCCGACCTGAGGTAGCTTGGTACCGACTTCAGGTGTGCGAAGAACAGCGCTCATAGTTCGTAGTCTTGATGATGGCCCGACAGGGCCTTGGCGATGAGGTTGCGGTCGAGCCGGTCGCTCAGCAACTCGGCAAATTTGAAGACGAAATTGCGCATGTAGGCGCTGCGCTTGAATGCGACCCGAGCGATGTTGGTGCCGAAGATGTGGCCCATCGGCTTGACCACCAAATCGGCATTGGTGTCGTCGCGCACCGCCATCTCCGCGACGATGCCGACGCCCAGGCCCAGGCGCACATAGGTCTTGATGACGTCGGAGTCGATGGCTTCGAGCGCGATGCGCGGGGTCAGCTTCTTCTGCGCGAAGGCCGCGTCGATGCGCGTGCGGCCGGTGAACGACGGGTGGTATGTGATAAGCGGCTCGGTCGCCAAATCTTCGAGCGACACGCGCTCCTTGGCTGCCAGCGGGTGGTCCTTTGGCAGCACCAGCACGTGCTGCCACTCGTAGCAGGGCAGGGTGACGAGTTCGCTGTAGTCAGACAGCGATTCGGTGGCGATGCCGATCTCGGCGATCTCGTCGATGACCATGCGCGCCACCTGATCGGGCGAACCCTGGTGCAGGCTCATGTTCACCTTCGGATAGGCCTCGCGCAGCTTGGCGACCGGCACCGGCAGCACGTAGCGCGCCTGGGTGTGGGTGGTGGCGATCGACAGCGTGCCGCTGTCTTCGGCGCTGAACTGCTCGCCGATGCGCTTCAGGTTGCCGACCTCGCGCATGATCAGCTCGATGCTGGCCAGCACATGCTGGCCCGGCTCGGTCACACGCTTGAGCCGCTTGCCGTGTCGCGCAAAGATCTCGACCCCGAGCTCCTCTTCGAGCTCGATGATGGCTTTGGAGACGCCGGGTTGCGAGGTGTGAAGCGCCTTCGCGGCCTCGGTCAGGTTCAGGTTACGCCGCACGGCTTCCTGCACGAACTTGAACTGGTGGAGATTCATAACAAATTCCGTCTTATTGTCGGATTTATTATGCCTTCTGCAATCTATGGAGCGTTGCGCAGGGTCAGCCGTGCAGGGCGATTTGCGCCAGCAGTTCGACGACTCGAATGTCTTCGCCGACCGCCGTTTGCAACGAAAACGTGACGCCGGGATGCGCGGCGCGCAGTCCATCGATCAGTCCCGGCAAGTCCTCGCGAACGTGCTTGCCGATGCCCAAGAAGAGCGGAACGATGCGCACGGCCTGTGCGCCTTGTGCGAGCAGCCCTGCGGCAGCTGTCGGCAAGTCGGGCGCCATCAGCTCAAGGTAGGCGCAAACCACCGGCGCACCCGGCGAGAGTTCGGTCATGCGCCGCGCGACGGCCTCGACCGGTGCGCGCCACCGCGCGTCTCTCGAGCCGTGCGCGAACAAAACAATGCCAGCTATAACCACATCGTTCATTCTTAACGCCTCAATACCAGCCATGTGAACGCTGCCAGCGACATCACGGAATAGATAAATCCCGGCGCTGCTGCCGTCATCCACGGCCACCAGTTGCTCAGGTTCCCCAGATAGCCGAAAACGTTGTTCAACATGAAGAAACTGATCCCGATCATCACGCCGCCGAACACGTAGCTCGTGATGCCGGCTTGCCGAAAGTGCAGATATGCGAAGGGCAGCGCCAGCACCACCATCACCAGACACGAGAGTGGATAGAACACTTTGCGCCAGAACTCGATTTCGTAGCGTTGCGCGGTCTGTCCGTTGGCATCGAGATGCCTGATGTACTCGAAGAGGTCGATGGTCGCCATGCGCTCTGGCTTGAGCAATGCGACCGACACCATCTCGTTGGTGAGAGTCGTCGGCCAGTGCATTTCAGGCATGTGCACCATGCCGATGCGGCCCTTGTCGACGGTGTTTCGCGTGTTGTAGTCTTGCTGCTCGACGTTGGTGAGAACCCACTCTTTGCCCGCGACGCGCGCAGAGGCTGCAGATATTTGTTTGGCAATGAAGCCATCGGCATCGAATTCGAAAATGCGCGGGTTGGTCAAGGTGCCATCGCGCCGAATCGACGCGACATTGACGGCGTACGACTTGTCGTCGCGCCGTTCTTTCAGCCATGCACCGGTGATGCCGGCGGTCGCTATGTAACCCTGATAGCGTGCCTTCAGAAGTTGTGCCGTGCTGCCCGTGAAAGGTGCCACGTAATCGCCGATGGCAAAGGTAAGCACGACGAATCCAAGGCCCAGCACAAGCAACGTGCGCAAGGCGCGCCAGGGGCCCAGTCCGCTGGTGCGGAGGATCGTGTATTCGGAGCTTTGCGCGAGCCGCGCCATGACGAAAATCGTGCCGATCAATACCGCGATGGGCAGCAGCTCGTACAGATGTCCCGGGATTTGCAAAGTCACGAAAAGAAGCGCCTGCGGCAGGCCGTATCCCAGGCCCGTTTTACCGATTCCGGAAAGCTCGTCGACGAAGTCGAAGAAAAAGAACAGGCTCAAGAAGCCGAGGGTGACGAAAGCAACCGCCTTCAGCACTTCGGCGTAGATCAGGCGACGAATTGTTTTCACGTGGACGATGACGCAGACGAATGCGAGCGCGCAGGTGCAGGTTGGAACAGCCGTCGCAGGCTCCAGCTTTGATGGCGCGCTGACAGCCAAGTCAGGCTGATAGCCAGCACGCCGCCGTGCAGCGCCACCATGAAGCCGACGAAGCTGTAACGCCCCGACATCACCCAGCCCTGGCCAAGATTGATGAGGTTGTAATAGACGACGAATGCGAACAGCGCGAAGAGCAGGTTGCCGCTGCGGCCGACTCGCGGATTCACGCTCGAAAGCGTCAAAGCCAGCAGCACAAAGTTGATGCCAGCCAGCAGCATGCCGATGCGCCAGCCGAGTTCACCCATGTTTTCCGGCGTGGGTCGCGCCAACAACATGAGGGTGGGACGCGAACGCGCGGGAGCGTCATCGGCCGAGTCGGAGGTGTTGACTCCGGTTCGGGCGCCATAGGTCTTGAACTCGCTGATCTTGAGGCCCGAATTGTCGAGCGGGCGTTCGACGCGCTGGCCATTTTCCAGCATCAGATAGCGCGCCTTGTCGATGTCTTCCATATGGCCGCTTCGCGCCGACGTGACGATCTGCCGGCTGCGCTCGATCGATGAAATGAACACGTTGGATGCGGTGTCGGCATTGGGTGTGTCCTTGTCGATGAAGAAGACCCGCATGCGGCCCGCCGATTCGACGAACTCGCCGGGCGATACCCGCTCTATGTCGCTGCGGCGCTCGTACTGGGCGCGCATCCCCTGTGTCTGCGAATTGGCCCAGGGCCAGCCGACGAGCGCAAGCGCCAGGATGAGCAACAGCACCGGCCAGGCGAAGCTGAAGATCGGCTTCACGAAGTCCGCCAGACCCCGGCCGCTGGAAAACCAGATCACCATTTCGCTGTCACGGTACATGCGCGACAAGGTGCCGACGATCGAGACGAAAAGGCTCAGGCTAAGGATGGTCGGCAGGTACCCGAGCACCGTGTAACTCATCACGAGGAACACCTCGGATGGGTTGACACTGCCTTTGGCGGCCAACCCGAGCGTACGGATCAGCATCATGGTCATCACGATGGTGACCAGCACGACGAGTGTCGCGCCGAAGCTGCGAGACAACTCTCTACGTAGGGAGGAATGGAATAACATCGTCGAGGGAAAAAAAGGATTATGGACTTCCAACTCAAGACCCTCACCAGCAGCCTGGCTGCATCCGAAAAAGCCGACGCGCTTGTCTTCCTCGTGCCCGAGGGTGCCGTCGCGGACAACGATGCTTTGTCGGTCATCGCTGCCGCCGCGCGACTCGCCGGCGACTTCCCCGACAAGGCCGGCAAGCTGCTGAGCCTGTATCACCCGGTCGGCATTGCCGCGCCGCGCGTCGTCCTTGCGTCGATTGGCAACGGTCAGCCGGCGCAGGTTCGCAGCGCGGTGATCGCCGCAATCAACGCTGCGAAAGGCGTCGGCACCAAACGCCTGGTCATGGTCTTCGCGAAAGCGCCTGAGGCCGGCGCGCTGCACAGCGCGATGCTCGCCGCCGCCGATGCCAGCTACGTCTACACGACCACCAAGTCGAAGCCCGAGCCGCGCACGCTGCGGCATGTGACGCTCGGCGTGCCGGACGCCGCGTCGCTGGCCGGCGCATTTGCCGAAGCGAACGCGACAATCTCGGGCATCGAACTGGCCAAGGAGTGGGGCAACCGCCCGGCCAACTATTGCACCCCGACGATGCTGGCAGACGCCGCCAAAGAGCTGGCCGATCTGCCGCGCATCAAGTGCGAGGTGCTCGGCCCGAAAGAGGTCGCCAAACTCGGCATGGGCTCTTTTGCAGCGGTGGCGCAAGGCTCGTCGGAGCCGCTGCGCTTCATCGTGCTGCAGTACAGCGGCGGCGCCAAAGACGAAGCGCCCGTCGTGCTCGTCGGCAAGGGCATCACCTTTGACACCGGCGGCGTCTCGCTCAAGCCGGCTGCCGAAATGGACGAGATGAAGTTCGACATGTGCGGCGCGGCGAGCGTGCTCGGCGTGTTCCGCACACTGGGCGAACTCAAGCCGGCCATCAACGTGGTCGGGCTGATTCCTTCGTGCGAAAACATGAACGACGGCAAGGCGCTGAAGCCGGGCGATGTCGTCACGAGCATGAGCGGTCAGACCATCGAAGTGCTGAACACCGATGCAGAAGGGCGCCTCATCCTGTGCGACGCGCTGACCTATGCGAAGCGCTTCAAGCCGGCGGCGGTCATCGACATCGCGACGCTCACGGGCGCTTGCGTTGTCGCATTGGGTGGCGTGCGCAGCGGCTTGTTTTCACCGGACGACGTGTTGGCGAAGGCGCTTGAAACCGCCGGCGAGCAATCGCTCGACCGCTGCTGGCGCATGCCGCTCGATGACGAATACGCCGAGGGCCTGAAGACCCACTTTGCAGACGTCGCCAATATCGCGGGCCGCGCCGGCGGTGCGGTGACGGCGGCCAAGTTTTTGCAGCGCTTCGTCGACGGGTTTCCATGGGCCCATCTGGACATTGCCGGCAGTGCGTGGAAGAGCGGCGCCGCCAAAGGATCGACCGGTCGGCCGGTCGGCTTGCTGGTGTCTTATCTGGTCAGTCGCGTCGGCATGTCGATCGCAGCCACGCCGGCTGTGGCGCCGCGCAAGGCCGGCCGCAAAGCGCGTCCTGGCGCTTGATTCTTCCGATCTGTCAAACGATCGCCGCGTGACCGAAATCGACTTTCATTTCAACGCGCCGAACAAGGTGCACCACGCCTGCCGGCTGTTGCGCAAGGCCGTCGGCAAGCACGATGCGAGGCTTGTGGTGGTGGCGGATGCCGCAACGCTCGATGCGATCGATGCTGCGCTGTGGGACTTTTCGGCAGTCGACTTCGTGCCGCATTGCCGGGCAGACAGTGCACCGCACGTGGTGGCGCGCTCGCCCGTGGTGCTCATGGGCGCCGACATGGGGACGCCGCCCCATCGACAGGTGCTGGTCAATCTGGGCAACGCGTTGCCGATTGGATTCGAGCGTTTCGATCGACTGATCGACATCGTTAGCAGCGATGCACAAGACCGGCAACTGGCACGTGCGCGCTGGCGGCACTATGCCGACCGCGGTTATTCAATCAAGCGGCACGACTTCGGGGAGGCAACTGCCTGATGGCCAGCAACCAGCGCACGCCGCCGCGCTTCGTGCCGACGCTGACCACGGTGCTCGACATGCCTGATGAGCCGCGCGCGCTGCCATCGCCGCTTCCGCTGCCCCTGATGTCCGAAGAAGAGGCACAGCACACGCCGTCGGCGGAGGCACGCCAGGCCGCGATTGCAACGGCGATGGTCGGTATCGCCGCGGACGTGGCGCAGACAGCGGATGAGGCGTACGTAGCCGAGCCGCCTGCGCCCATCGCTTTGGACGCAGCCTCCAGCCCGCCGCCGGAAAACCGAATCGCCATCGATGTCCATGCCTTGTCGGACGCCGATGCGTTCGGCCTCGAAGAGCAATTGATGCACCGCGTGCTGCAGCGTATCGACCTGTCATTGGAGGAGCGTTTGAGCGACGCGGTGTCAGCTGCAGTTCAGCAACAGCTCGATGCGATGGTGCCGCGCTTGCGAAGCGAAATTGAAGGCGTCTTGCGTTCGCTGGTGGTCGAGGCGCTGTCGAAAGAGCTTTCCGACAACACAGGGTCTGTGCCAGCCTTCGGCCCACAATCCGTCGGCTAAACTGCGCGCCGGGTCGGCTGGCGCAGGGGCGTCCCCGGTCCGCGGCGCGAAACTTGCTGAATAAATTTGTCGGATTTCCCGCCCGGATCGAAAGACCGGTTTTTACTTAATTCTTCATCAATGTTCTGGAGGTTTCCCATGCAATTGAAATGGACTGTGACTGCGGTCGCTATGGCTGCACTGACGCTAGCGGCTTGCGGCAAAAAAGAAGAAGCTGCCGCTCCTGCTGCTGCGCCTGCAACCACCACTGCAGCCGCACCGGCAGCAGCCCCTCCTGCCGACACACTGATCGTCAAGATCGGTCACGTCGGCCCGACCAGCGGTCCGATCGCTCACCTCGGCAAGGACAACGAGTTCGGCGCCAAGATGGCCATCGAAGATTTGAACTCGCGCAATCTGAAGATCGGCGACAAGGTTGCCCACTTCGAATTGCTCGCAGAAGATGACGCTGGCGATCCGAAGCAGGGCACGGCAGTGGCACAAAAGCTGGTCGATGCCAAGGTCAACGGCGTGGTCGGTCACTTGAACTCGGGCACCACCATCCCGGCTTCCAAGTTGTACAGCGACGCTGGCATTCCGCAGATCTCGCCATCGGCAACCAACCCCAAGTACACGCGTCAAGGCTTCAAGACCACGTTCCGCGTGGTGGCTGACGACACGCAACTCGGCGGCACGCTGGGCAAGTACGCAGTCGAAACGCTCAAGGGCAAGAATATTGCCGTGATCGACGACCGCACCGCTTATGGCCAGGGTGTGGCTGAAGAGTTCGAAAAGTCGGTCAAGGCGGCGGGCGGCACCATCGTCGGCCATGAGTTCACGACGGACAAGTCGACCGACTTCAATGCCATCCTGACCAAGCTCAAGGGCACCAAGCCCGACGTGCTGTTCTTCGGCGGCATGGACGCGGTCGCCGGCCCGATGCTCAAGCAGGTCAAGCAACTCGGCATGACCGTCAAGTTCATGGGCGGCGACGGCCTGTGCACTGGCGAACTGGCCAAGCTGGCCGGCGATGCGATTGGTGAGGACATGGTGGTTTGCGCCGAAGCCGGCGGTGTCGACGGCGACTTCAAGGCGCCTCTGGAAAAGTTCAAGGCCGACTTCAAGGCCAAGAACGGCGTCGACGTGCAGATCTATGCACCGTACGTGTACGACGCCGTCGAGATCCTGGCCGACGCCATGGTCCGCGCCGGTTCGTCGGAGCCGGAAAAGTACCTGCCTGAAGTTGGCAAGACCAACTACAAGGGCGTGACCGGCCCGATCGCCTTCGACGAAAAGGGCGACATCAAGAACGGCGCGCTGACTCTGTACACGTACAAGGCCGGCAAGCGCGAACAGATCGCTGTCGTTCGCTAAGCCTTCGCGGCAATCGAGAAAGGGGCCTTCGGGCCTCTTTTTCTTTGTGCAGAGAAAAGAGGTCTTTCGACCTCATTGTCGGTAAGGGAAAACGACAGATGTGCTCGGAGGAGCGGCGTGTTTTTATCAACCTGCCATTCAAACAACAAACAGGAGACAAAAATGCGCAATTCAGTGACAGGTGCCATCGCTCGGCCGCTCGGTCTGGGTGCCATGGCCAGTGTGGCGAGCGTGTGCGCCGCGCTCTTCATGCTGCCGGCTACCCAAGCCCAGGCTCAGGCAGTCAAGAGCTACGACTCCACCAAAAAAGACTTCTGGGAACATCCGCCCGCGGACTGGTTTCTCGGTGACGAAACCGAATCCCAGAAAGGTCTGGCGCCGCCATCCGGTCCAGCCTTGCCGGCATCGATGGCCGACCTCGAAAAGAACCTCAAGGCCATCAAGCTTCCCAAGGGTTTCAAGATCAGTGTGTATGCGGCCGGCGTCAACAGCGCACGCCAGATGACGTGGGGCGACAAGGGCACGCTCTTTGTCGGCTCGTTCGGCGTAGGCACCGTGTATGCGATTACAGACAACGGCAAGACCGTGAAGCCGATCATCACCGGGCTGAAGATGCCGACGGGCGTCGCGTTTCGCGATGGCTCGCTGTACGTGGTCGATATCGACAGGATCCTGAAGTACGAGAACGCCGAAGCCAACTTGGACAAGATGCCCGAAGGCAAGGTCGTCTACAACGACATGCCGGCCTATGCAGCCCACGGCTGGAAGTACCTGACCTTCGACAAACAGGGCTGGCTCTACGTGCCCTTTGGCCCGCCGTGCAACGTGTGCTTGCCGCCAACGAGCCTGTCGCAAGTGCGGCGCATCAATCCGGCAACCGGCGAGGCGGAGATGGTCGCCATCGGCGTGCGCAACAGCGTGGGCGGCGACATCGATCCGCGCACCGGCGACTACTGGTTTACCGAGAATGCGCGTGACTGGGTCAGCGACGACATGCCCAGCGACAAGCTCAACCATGTGGCGAAAATCGGCGCGCACTACGGCTATCCGTATTGCCACCAGGGCGACATGCCCGACCCCAAATACGCGATGGGCCACAAGTGCTCCGAATTCACGCCACCGGCCTTGAAGCTCGGCGCGCACGTGGCGCCACTCGGGATGAAGTTTTACACCGGCAAGCAATTCCCGGCCGAGTACGCCAACAACATCTTCATTGCCAACCACGGCTCATGGAACCGTCACAAGTACAGGGGCGGCGAGATCGTCCGCGTCACGACCGATGCGCAGGGGAAGAAGATCAAGCAGCAGACGTTCGCAACCGGCTGGATCACGGGTGATCAGGCTTACAGCGGTCGGCCGGCGGACGTGGTGGTGGCGGCCGATGGATCGCTGCTCGTCGCTGACGACTGGGCGGGTGCGGTGTATCGCATCAGCTACGGCAAATAACGAGAGGCGCGCTCAATGGCTGGAGTAAAGCGATGGGTGTGATGGCACCGGTGCGGCTGTGGGCCGCGCGCATGAGGGCAGGGTTCGGAACAGTGGCGTTGGCCGCGTTCGCCGCGTTGGCAACGTCAGCTGCGTTGAGCGGCGCGGCTCACGCTGCCGACTTGCCCGCTGCGTCGGCCAAGGCAGAAACATGCATCGCGTGCCATGGCACCGTCGGCATTTCGCAGATGCCGGAGACGCCGTCGCTGGCAGGTCAACCGGAAAGTTTTCTGCAGTGGCAACTGGTTTACTTCAGGACGGGCACACGCAAGTCCGCGGTGATGCAGCCACTGGCGGCGAGTCTGAGCGACGATGACATCCGGGTGCTGTCCAAGCACTTTGCCGCTATGGCGCCACCGCCGCGCGCCACAGCTTCGGGCGATCAGTCGATGTACTCGGTCGGCCTCAAACTGGCGCAACAAAACCGCTGTGCCTCGTGCCACAAGGACGACTATTCGGGCACCCAGGCAACGCCGCGAACTGCTAACCAGCGCGAAGACTATTTGCTCAAGGCGTTGCGCGACTTCAAGGCCGGCAAGCGAACCGGCGGCGGCGTGGCCGCGATGGCCGATGTGGTGTATCCGCTGGCGGACGACCAGCTGCGCGCGTTGGCAAATTTCATGGCGCAATACCACTAGGCTCCTCCGAGCCCAGACGCAAAAAAGCCCCGCGAACGGGGCTTTCAGCAGGTTTTTGGAATGACCTGATGCGACGTGAATCGCATCGCTGGCGGAGCAGGCGGGATTCGAACCCGCGGAGGGTATTAACCCTCACACGCTTTCCAGGCGTGCGACTTAAACCGCTCATCCACCGCTCCAGCTGGCAGTGATTCTAACCGGCTCCGGGACTGGTTTTTGCGGCTTGCACCATTCGCATAGCCGATGCGATGAGCGCCGAGGTCTCGGTCATGTTGCTGGGCACGATCAGCGTGGTCTTCGAATCGGCTGCTACCTTGCTGTAGGCATCGATTGCGCGCTCGGCGACCTTCAGCTGCACAGCTTGTTCACCGCCCGGCTGGCGGATCGCAGCGGCGACACGCTCGATGGCAAAAGCCGTTGCATCAGCGACTGCGGTGATGGCAGCCGCCTCGCCCTGGGCGTTATTGATCTGCGCCTGCTTCTCGCCTTCGGAGCGCGCGATAAAAGCCTCGCGCTCGCCGGTCGCGATGTTGATCTGCTCTTGTCGACGACCTTCTGAGGCAGCGATGAGCGCGCGCTTGCCGCGCTCGGCGGTGATCTGCGCCTGCATGGCCAGCAAAATTTCCTTTGGAGGCGTCAGGTCCTTGATCTCGTAGCGCAGCACCTTCACGCCCCAGTTGAGCGCGGCCTCGTCGATGGCTTGCACCACTTGCGCGTTGATGATGTCGCGCTCCTCGAATGTCTTGTCGAGCTCCAGTTTGCCGATCACGCTACGCAGAGAGGTCTGCGCCAGTTGGGTGACGGCCATGATGTAGTTCGACGAACCGTAACTCGCGCGCATCGGGTCGGTCACCTGGAAGTACAGGATGCCGTCGACCTGCAACTGCGTGTTGTCGCGCGTGATGCAAATCTGGCTCGGCACATCGAGCGGGATTTCTTTCAGGCTGTGCTTGTAGGCGACCTTGTCGATGAACGGAATAAGGAAGTTGGCGCCAGGCGTCATCGTGCTGTGGTACTTGCCGAGGCGCTCGCGCACCCAGGCGTTTTGCTGCGGCACGAATTTCACGGACTGGCTGATGAAGATCACTGCGATGATCAATATGACGAGGGGGACTGCGTAATCCATCTGCTATCTCCTTGGGTTTATGTTCTTTAGATCTTGTCGACGACCAGCCGGCTGCCGATGACTTCGGTCACGCGGTGCTCTCCTGGCGCTGGCGTGTGGCCGGGGCGCGGCACCACGGTCCATTGCGCGCCTCGGTAGCGGACCGTCGCCGTGCCGTCGGAGTTCCACGCATCGACCTGCACCTTTTCTCCGATGTCCATGTTCACGTCGGGGTTCGATGCACTGTCGAGCGGGGCAGGGCGACCACGTCGAATCAGATGCCAGGTAAGGACGGCGCCTACGCCGACGATTGCAGCGACGATGATTTGGGTGGTCAGACCGAAGCCCAGATGCGCCGCGATGGCAGCCGAAGCGAAGCCCGCGCTCAGCAGCAAAAGGTAGACGGTGCCCGACAGCAACTCCAGCACGATGGCCGCGCCCGCAATGAGCCACCAGACCGATGAGTTCGCCATTGAAGCCTCTTCGTTGTTGTTGGCCCCCATTGTCTGATAGATGGTCCGGCAGCCGTCACGCGAATTCCTTACACTTCGCGGCTCTTTTGCCTGCCGGACCCCGCACATGAAATTTCGTTTTCCGATCGTCATCATCGACGAGGACTACCGCGCCGAGAACACCTCGGGCCTTGGCATTCGCGCATTGGCGGAGGCGATCGTCGGCGAGGGCTTCGAGGTGCTGGGCGTGACGAGCTACGGCGACCTGAGCCAGTTCGCGCAGCAGCAAAGCCGCGCCAGCGCGTTCATCCTGTCGATCGATGACGAGGAGTTCACCGTTGGCCCCGACCTCGATCCTGCGGTGCTCAATCTGCGCACCTTCATCGGAGAGGTGCGGCGCAAGAACGCCGACGTGCCGATCTACATCTACGGCGAAACCAAGACGGCGCGTCACATCCCCAACGACATCCTGCGCGAGTTGCACGGCTTCATCCACATGTTCGAGGACACACCGGAGTTCGTGGCGCGCCACATCATCCGCGAAGCCAAAAGCTATCTGGAGGGCGTGCAGCCGCCGTTCTTCAAGGCGCTGATCGACTACGCCGAAGACGGCTCGTACTCTTGGCATTGCCCGGGCCATTCGGGTGGCGTGGCGTTCTTGAAGAGCCCGGTGGGGCGCATGTTCCATCAGTTTTTCGGCGAGAACATGTTGCGTGCCGACGTGTGCAACGCGGTCGAAGAGTTGGGGCAGTTGCTCGACCACACCGGCCCGGTGGCGGCCAGCGAACGCAATGCGGCGCGCATCTTCAACGCCGACCATTGCTTCTTCGTGACCAACGGAACCAGCACCAGCAACAAGATGGTGTGGCACCACACGGTGGCGCCCGACGACGTGGTGGTGGTCGACCGCAACTGCCATAAATCCATCCTGCACGCGATCATCATGACGGGCGCGATCCCCGTCTTCATGAAGCCCACGCGCAACCACTTCGGCATCATCGGACCGATACCCAAGAGCGAGTTCGAGAAGAGCGCGATCAAGGCCAAGATCAAGGCGAACCCGCTGTTGAAAGACCGCGACCCCGAGACCGTGAAGCCGCGCGTGATGACGCTCACGCAGTCGACCTACGACGGCGTGATCTACAACACCGAGACCATCAAGAACATGCTCGACGGCTATGTCGATACGCTGCATTTCGACGAGGCATGGTTGCCGCACGCGGCGTTCCATCCGTTCTATGGCGCCTACCACGCGATGGGCAAGCGCCGCGTGCGGCCCAAAGATTCGCTGGTGTTCGCGACGCAATCAACCCACAAGCTGCTGGCCGGGATCAGCCAGGCCAGCCATGTGCTGGTGCAGGATTCGCAGAACCGCGCGCTCGATCGTGACCTCTTCAACGAGGCTTACCTGATGCACTCGTCGACCAGCCCGCAGTACGCGATCATCGCCAGCTGCGACGTGGCCGCCGCCATGATGGAGCCGCCCGGCGGCACCGCGCTGGTCGAAGAAAGCATCCTGGAGGCGCTCGATTTCCGCCGTGCCATGCGCAAGGTCGAAGAGGAGTTTGGCAAGGACGATTGGTGGTTCAAGGTGTGGGGACCGGAGAAGCTCGTCGACGAAGGCATCGGTCGCGCGGAAGACTGGATCATGAAGGGCGAGAAAGAGGCCAAGCGCAAGACCAAGAAGTCACCGCGCAACTGGCACGGCTTCGGCGATTTGGCCGATGGCTTCAATATGCTCGACCCAATCAAGTCGACCATCGTCACGCCCGGCCTCGACCTCGAAGGCAACTTCGCGGACACCGGCATCCCCGCCAGCGTGGTGACCAAGTTTCTGGCCGAGCACGGCGTCATCGTCGAGAAGACCGGGCTCTACAGCTTCTTCATCATGTTCACCATCGGCATCACCAAGGGCCGCTGGAACACGCTGCTCACGGCGCTGCAGCAGTTCAAGGACGACTACGCACGCAATCAGCCGATGTGGCGCATCCTTCCCGAGTTCTGCCAGAGTCATCCGGGTTACGAGCGCCTCGGCCTGCGCGAGTTGTGCCAACACATACACAAGCTCTATGCGCGCTTCGACGTGGCCAAGCTCACCACCGAGATGTATCTGAGCGACTTGACACCTGCCATGAAGCCGAGCGATGCCTTCGCGCACATCGCGCACCGCAAGACCGAGCGCGTCGAGATCGACTTCCTCGAGGGGCGCATCACGACGAGCCTGATCACGCCCTACCCACCGGGCATCCCGTTGCTCATTCCGGGTGAGGTCTTCAACAAGAAGATCGTCGACTACCTGCGTTTTGCGCGCGAGTTCAACACCGAGTGCCCGGGTTTCGAAACCGATATCCACGGCTTGGTGGCGAAGGTCGACGAAACGGGCAAGAAGCGCTACTACGCGGATTGCGTCGCAGCACCTGTTGCTGCTGTCACGGCGTCGGACTGACCGGGCGCTCGACGATCGCGCTGCGCTTCAGCCGAAGCGCAGCGCGATCACTCCGCACACCACGACCACGGTGCCGATGGCGCGCTGCCAGCCGAAGGGCTCGCGCAGCAATAGCGTCCCTATGACGGCTGCGAACAGCACCGAGGTTTCGCGCAGCGCGGCGACCAGCGCCACCGGCGCACGCGTCATGGCCCACAGCGCGATCGCATAGCTGCCGAGCGACGCCAGCGTGCCGACAGAAGCAAGCTTCCAGCGGCCCGCCATGTAGCGCAGTGCTGCACCGCGTTGCGCGGCGGGCCGCTGCCACATGACCAGCAGCAGGTACGGAATGCCATCGAACAGGAACAGCGCTGCGACGTAGGCCAGCGCATTGCCGGACGCGCGCACGCCGATGCCGTCGACCACCGTGTAGAGCGCGATGATGGCGGCGTTGCAGAGCGCAAAGGTCAGCGCCTTACGTCGCTGCGACTCGTCGCCGACGTGCAGCGCCGACCTTGACAACCCGAGCGTGAGCACGCCGGCGCAAACGACAGCGACACCGAGCCACGCTACCAGCGACAGCCGCTCGCCGATGAAGGTGAAGCTGCCGAGGGCGACCAGCAGAGGCGCGCTGCCACGCATCACGGGATAGGTGAGGCCGAGATCGCCATGCCGGTAAGCACCGGCCAGCGCGATGTAATAGCCGAGATGGATGGCCGTCGACGTGGCGATGTAAGGCCATGACGTCGCGCTCGGCAATCCGAGGTAGAGCAGCACCGGCAAAGCCAGGAAAAAGCCGAGACTGTGGATCAGCGCCGTGTCGAGCTGCTTGTCGCGGCCCGACTTGATGAGCGCGTTCCAACTGGCGTGCAGCAGCGCGCCGAACAGCACGGCGAGCACGATCGGCGCGGTCAGTCCTGCAGCGAGCACCACCGGTGCGACGGTGTTCACTGAACCATGCAGCGGCGGGCGCGCGCGAGGTAGTGCGCCAGCGTTGGCGTGACTAGGTCGGCTGATTTGGCCTGGTCGTCCCACAGTCGCAATTGCACCGCCTCGGGCGCGTTCTCTTGCGCGATGAATTGCGCCGCCTGCTCGGCTGAAAAGACGCCGCCTTGCAACGTGAGGCTGCGCTTGGAGTCGGCCGACAGGCTGGCCCAATAGTCGGGTCGCGTCGCACACAGGTAGCGCTTTGCATCGACGTGCCACTTGATCGCGCACAGCACGCGCTCGCCGAACACGCCGCGAAGAAAGGGAAGGGCGAAGTACTGGTGCACATCGTCGACGCCGCGCAGGCTCGGCGTCTCGCCCTGGTCGTTGAGCAGGTGGCCGAGGTCGTGCAGCAAGGCAGCCGTCACCAGTTCGTCGTCGGCACCGGCCTGTTCTGCGAGGTAGGCGCTTTGAAGTGCATGTTCGAGCTGCGTGACCGGCTCGCCGCTGTATTGCGCGGCGCCGTGGCGAGTAAAGAGCGTGTGGATGTCTTGCAGTGTCAGTGCCATGGGTCAGGCCTCCACGGTGGCGTTCGATTTAACTGCATTGCCAGCGGTCAGGACCGCAGCCTTCAATGCGTCTGCCTGCTTGGCCTCGTAGTTGCGCAGGGTGCGTTCGCGGCTGTTCATCACATGCTGGTACATCGCCTGGCCGGCTGCCTCAGGCTCGCCCGCTGCGATGGTCTTAACGATCAAACGATGCTCCCGCGAGTAGACCGTCATCGATTCGTTGGTGAGGTTCTGGCGTCGGAACAGCGAGAGTTCGTTGACCAGCTTGCGGTACGTCGACGTGAGCTTGGTATTGCCGGCGAGTTCGAGCAAGCGGTCATGGAACTTCAGGTTGAAGCGGTGGTAGTCGTGCGCGTTGTCGGCCTTCACGGCCTGGTCCATGGCGTCGGTCAGCTGGCGCAACTCGCGGACTTCTGCGGTGCTGATCCCTTCCGCAAGTTTGCGTCCCACATGAAGATCCAAGACGGCGCGCAATTCGAAGATCTCCAGCGCTTCTTCGATCGGCACATCGCGCACGAACACGCCGCGGTTTTTTTCGGTACGAACCAATCCAGCTTCCTCGAGCATGCGAAAAGCTTCGCGCACCGGGCCGCGCGATACGCCGAGTTGCTCTGCCAGCGTGGCTTCCGTCAGCTTGGAACCCGACGACAACTCGCCATCCAGAATCATGCGTTCGATCTCGACCTGCACCAGATTCGCGAGCGAATTGCCCTGAAGCTGTGCGATGGCGGGACTGCTGGATATCTTTTTGACCATGATCGATCGTAGGTCAGTCATTCGAGATTGTCTACAATTTACAAAAGACAATAAACTAAGTTTTCGATCGGGTCCCGATTTTGCTTTGCCTTCGTGTCACGAATATGTCGTGTCGGTCCGGCAGAGTCCATCTTCGATTTTCTTTAGATCCAGGAGCCCCTTAAATGAAGTTCGCAAAGTCCCTGATTGTTGGCCTGCTCGGTCTGGCGTGTGCCGCCGGCGCATGGGCGCAGAAAACCCAGCTGACCGTTTACACCGCGCTCGAAACCGACCAGCTGAAGGCCTACCAGGAAGCATTCAACAAGGTCGAGCCCAACATTGAAATCAAGTGGGTGCGCGATTCGACCGGCGTCATCACCGCCAAGCTGCTCGCCGAAAAAGCTAACCCGCAAGCCGACGCCATCTGGGGTGTGGCAGCCACCAGCCTGGCGCTGTTCAAGCGCGACGGCATGCTCGAGCCCTATGCGCCGTTGAACCTCGACGCGATCATGTCGCAGTACCGGGACAAGGCATCGCCACCGGCTTGGTGGGGCATGGACGTGTTCGGTGCAGTGGTCTGCTTCAACACCGTCGAGGCCAAGAAGAAGAACCTGCCGATCCCGACGACCTGGAAAGACCTGACCAACCCAATCTACAAGGGCCAGGTCGTGATGCCCAATCCCGCCTCTTCAGGCACCGGATACCTTGACGTCGTGTCGTGGCTGCAGATGTGGGGCGACGATGGCGGCAAGGGCGGCGGCTGGAAGTTCATGGACGCGCTGCACGAGAACATTGGCCAATACACGCACTCGGGGTCCAAGCCATGCACCATGGCGTCGGCCGGTGAATACGTGGCGGGCATCTCGTTTGAATACCGCGCACACATGAACAAGACCAAGGGTGCACCGATCGACCTGGTGTTCCCGAAGGAAGGCCTCGGTTGGGACCTCGAGGGCTTTGCGATCTACAAGGGCACCAAAAAGCTTGAGGCTTCGAAGAAGCTCGCCGACTGGGCTTCGTCGAAGGACGCGATGATCCTCTACGGCAAGAACTTCGCGATCACAGCGCAGCCGGGCGTGGCGCCCAAGCTGGCAAACATCCCTGCCGACTACGAGTCACGTTTGATCAAGCTCGACTTCGACAAAGCCGCTGCGGGCCGCGCTGCGACGCTGGCCGAATGGTCGAAACGCTACGACGCCAAGAGCGAGCCCAAAGCCAAGTAACCCAAGTAACCCAAGTAACCCAAGTAACCCAAGTAACCCAAGTAAGCGAAGTAAGCCAGCGAAGGTCATCGCAATGGTTGCAGTCAACGACTACCTTCAACTGAAGGGCATCCGCAAAAGCTTCGGCGCGTTCAACGCGTTGGACGGCATCGATCTGTCGATTAGACAGGGCGAGTTCGTCTGTTTCCTCGGGCCGTCGGGCTGCGGAAAGACCACGTTGCTGCGCATCATCGCGGGGCTCGAGACGCAAACGGCTGGCACCATCCTGCAGGCCGGCCGTGACATTTCTGTGCTGCCGCCAGCCGGGCGCGACTACGGAATCATGTTCCAGTCGTATGCGCTCTTTCCCAACCTGACGGTAGCTCAGAACGTCGGCTACGGGCTGGTCAACCGCAAGCAGAGCAGGTCGCAGATCGCGCAGCGGGTCGAAGAGCTGCTCAAGCTGGTCGGCTTGCCGGGCAGCGGCGGAAAGTACCCGGCACAGATGTCGGGAGGGCAGCAGCAGCGCATCGCGCTGGCACGTGCGCTCGCGACGTCGCCAGGGCTGCTGCTACTCGACGAGCCGCTCTCTGCGCTCGACGCCATCGTGCGGGTGCATCTGCGCAACGAAATCCGGTCGCTGCAACGCGAGTTGGGCGTGACGACCGTGATGGTTACGCACGACCAGGAAGAAGCGCTGTCGGTGGCCGACCGCATCGTGGTGATGAACCACGGTGTGATCGAGCAGGTCGGCACACCGCTGGAGGTGTACCGCGAACCGGCATCTCCGTTCGTTGCTGATTTCGTCGGCAAGGTGAATCGGCTGACCGCAGTAGCGGAGGGCGATCACTGGTTTCGCTGTGGCGACATGCGCCTGAAGACGGCGGCCGGTCATGGCGCGGACTTCAGGCCCGGCCGCGACGTCGCGCTCTACCTTCGTCCGGAAGACCGGGTGGTCGGCAACGTGCTCGACGACGATCCGATGCGATGCGAGGGCACTGTGCGGCACATTGAATTCCTGGGTGGCAATTGCCTGGCCGAAGTCGACGTGCTCGGCATCCCCGGGCAGCCGTTGCTTCTGCAGTATTCGCTCAACCAGATGGACGAGTTCGGCGTGCGCGAAGGTGCCAGCGTGCGCTTTTCGCTGCGGGCCGATCGGCTGCGGGTGTTTCCTCTTTCCCCCATGCATTCCGTGGCTCCCGTGTCTGCCATGGCAGCTGCTGCCTGACGCGACCGCGATAGCGCGAGAACTCGATGTCAGCATTCCCCGCACTGTCAGCCGCGTCGATCGTACTGGTCGCGCCCCCGCTGAAGCAACGTGTCTATTGGGTCGATCGAATGTCGCATTTGGCGCTGCTGTTCACAGTCGCCTTGCTCACCATCGGACTTGTGGCGCCGCTGCTGTTTATTCTTTCTAAGGCGCTGGAGACACCCGATGGCGCTGCGTCGGGCGTGAGCGCGTTCGGCAGCTACATCGCGTCGCCTGCGCTGATGCAGAGCCTCTGGCACAGCACCTGGGTGTCGGTGCTGGTGATGATCATCGTGGTGCCGCTGGCATTCACCTTCGCCTATGCGCTCACGCGAAGCTGCATGCCGTTGAAGCCGCTCTTTCGCACCACCACGCTGCTGCCGCTGCTGGCGCCGTCGCTGCTGTCGGCCATCTCGCTGATCTACTGGTTCGGCAATCAAGGTGTTGCCAAGGACTTCTGGCTCGCGCTCGGGTTCACTGGCATCTACGGACCGTCGGGCATCGTGCTGGCGGAGTGCTTCTCCGTGTTCCCGCACGTGTTGATGATCCTGGTCACCGCGCTCACGCTGGCCGATGCGCGGCTGTACGAAGCGGCCGATGCGCTGGGCACGAGCACGGTGCGGAAGTTCTTTACCATCACGCTGCCGGGTGCCAAGTACGGGCTGATCTCCTCGGGGTTGGTGAGCTTCACCCTGGTGATGACAGACTTCGGCATCCCGAAGGTGGTCGGCGGTAATTTCAACGTGTTGGCGACCGACGTCTTCAAGCTTGTCATCGGTCAGCAGGACTTTCGGCGTGGCGCGGTCGTCGCGCTGTTCTTGCTGACGCCGGCTGTGCTCACTTTCGCCATCGATTACTTCGTGCAGCGAAAGCAAGTGTCGGTCTTGTCGGCGCGCGCGGTGGCGATGGTGCCGCGGCCATCGCGCCGCTTCGACCTGGCGATGACGCTTTACTGCAGCGTGATCGTCGCGCTCATGCTGGCCATGTTCTTCATGGCGGTGTTCGCATCGTTCGCGACGCTCTGGCCGTACAACCTGACACCCAGCTTCTCGCACTACGTGTCAGGTTTGGTCGATGCCGAACTGGGCGACGCAATGCTCAACAGCCTCAAGCTGGCGGCATGCACGGCGGTGATCGGCACCATCGTCGTCTTTATCGGCGCCTACCTGCTGGAGAAGACGCGCGGGCTCGACTGGGCGCGGCCGGTGATCCGGTTGATGGCAATGCTGCCGATGGCGGTACCGGGCCTGGTGCTCGGCTTGGGCTACATCTTCTTCTTCAACGCACCTGCCAATCCGTTGAACTTCATGTACCAGTCGCTGGGCATTCTGGTGCTCTGCACGATCATTCATTTCTACACGACGGGCCATCTGACGATGGTCACCGCGTTGAAGTCGATCGACCCGGAATTCGAGTCGGTCTCGGCTTCGCTCAAGGTGCCGTTCTACAAGACCTTCTGGCGTGTCACGCTGCCGATCTGCCTGCCGACCTTGCTGGATGTGTCGCGCTACTTTTTCATCAACGCGATGACGACGATCTCGGCCGTGGTGTTTCTGTACTCACCCGACACCAAGGTGGCGGCCGTCGCGATATTGAACCTCGACGAAGCCGGCGACACCGGCCCGGCCGCCGCGATGGCGGTGCTCATCGCCGCGACCTCGCTGGTCGTCACCTTGCTGTACATGGCGCTCGGCAAGTGGATCGACCACCGCACGCAAGCCTGGCGGGCGCCGAACCGTTGATACGGTCCACTGCGATGTCCACTCCCATGCAAACTCTGGCCCTGTTCGATCTCGATAACACCTTGCTGACCGGCGACAGCGAGGTACTGTGGGCCGACTTTTTGGTGAGCCGCGGCCTGCTCGGCGACTGCTTCGCGCAGCGCAACGCGGACATGGACCGGCGTTATCACGCAGGCGAAGCAGCGCCGGGCGAGTTCTGTGAATTTTTCGCTTCCACCTTCGAGGGCCGCAGTCCGGCCGAGTGGTCGCCGACGCGCGCTGCGTTCATGAACGAAGTGATTAGTCCGCGCATTCCGGACGCGGCACGCGAACTCGTCCAGCAACATCGCGATCGTGGCGATCTGCTGGTGCTGACCAGCGCGACGAGTCGCTTTCTTGTCGAACTGACTGCGGGCGAACTTGGCTTCGAGCATGTGATCGCGACCGAGCTCGAAGTGCTTGCCAATGGCCGTTTTGCTGGCCGCACGCGCGATGTGCTCAATATGCGCGAGGGCAAGGTCATGCGCTTGCGCAACTGGCTGGCAGCGCGTGACGACACGACCGATGGCCTCGACGCGCAACTCGCGCGTGCTTTTTTCTACAGCGATTCGATCAACGACCTGCCGCTGTTGCTGGTGGTCGGCCAGCCTGTCGTGGTCGATCCCGATGCTCGCCTCGCGGTCGAAGCGCAGCAGCGGCACTGGCCGGTGCTTCGGTTGGCGCGTGGGCTTCCTTCTTCTTCATCATGACCTCTTCCGAAACGAAATTCGATCTCATCGTGGTGGGTGCCGGCATCGTCGGCCTGGCTCACGCGTACACGGCGGCCAAGCGCGGGTTGAAAGTCTGTGTGCTCGAACGCGACGCCGCGTGCGTCGGTGCATCGATCCGCAACTTCGGCTTCATCACAGTCACCGGCCAGGGCGAAGGCGACACCTGGCGCCGTGCCCGCCGCGCGCGGGAAGTGTGGGGCGAGGTCGCCCCGCAAGCGGGCATCGCCGTTTTGCATCACGGCCTGTACCTGAGCGCTTTTCGCCCCCAGGCGTTGAAGGTGCTCGGGGAGTTCATGGCCACACCAATGGGAGACGGTTGCGAGCTGCTCGACATCAGCGAGGCCATGCGGCGCGCGCCGGTCATGCAACTCGAGGGCGCCCAAGCGGTGCTCTACAGCCCTCACGAGATGCGGGTCGAATCGCGCACCGCTATCGGTCTGCTTGCCAAGTGGCTGGCCGCATCGTTGGGCGTGGTGTTTCGCTTCGGCGAAGCGGTACTCGAAGTCGCCACACCGCGAGTGCGCACCTCGCTCGCCGCCCTGCATGCGGAGCGCGTGGTCGTCTGCACCAACACCGACTTGCACGGCCTCTTCGCGGAACGACTGGCGCAGCACAAGCTCACGCTGTGCCAGTTGCACATGCTGCGCGTTCAGCCCGAGCCCGGCTTCCGTTTGCCCGGCTCTGTGATGTCCGATCTGAGCCTGGTGCGCTATCACGGCTACAGCAAGCTGCCGGCCGCGGCACTGCTGCTCGAACAGATGCGCCGCGAAGAGGGCGAGTCGCTCGACAACGGCATTCACCTGATCGTGGTGCAGAGCGCCGACGGCTCGCTGGTCGTCGGCGATTCGCATCACTACGGCGCCGCGCCGGAACCCTTTGCCGATCAGCGCGTGGACGATCTCATCCTCGGTCACATGCACAAGGCCTTGAAGTTGCAGCAGGCCAAGGTGACCGAGCGCTGGGTTGGCACCTATCCTTCATCCGCCACAACCGACTGTCTGATCGACCAACCCGACGACGCTACGCGGCTGGTGCTGGTCACCAGCGGCACCGGTGCCAGCACCGCTTTCGGCATTGCCGAGGATGTCTTCGCCGGTTGGTAGATTTCTCGAGACAAACTTCCATGACCACTTCTTCCGCCGCATTGCCTCGCCACCTCAGCGCCGTCGTTTTTGACTGGGCCGGCACCATCCTCGACTTCGGTTCCTGCGCGCCAATGGGCGCCTTCGTGCGTCTGTTCGAAAAGTTCGGCATCGTGATCACCGTCGACGAAGCGCGCGGGCCGATGGGCGTGGCCAAGTGGGACCACATCAAGGCGCTCGGTACATTGCCGCGCGTCGCCGCGCAGTGGCAAAAGCGTTTCAGCCGGCCGCTCACCGATGCCGACGTCGACCACCTGTATGAAGTCTTCACGCCGATGAATGCGGCCGTCGTGGCCGACTTCGCAGACTTCATTCCGGGCGCGGTCGAGATGGTTAACACGCTGCGCGCGCGCGGGCTCAAGATCGGTTCGACCACCGGATACAACCGGCCGATCATGGAAGTCGTGACGCCCATCGCTGCCGCTGGCGGCTACGTGCCGGACAACCTGGTTTGCGCCGGGGATCTGGCAGCCGGGCGGCCCTCGCCGTTGATGATGTACCGCACCTTTGCCGACATCGGCGTGTGGCCACCGTCGAGCGTGGTCAAGGTCGACGACACGGGTGTCGGGATCGAAGAGGGCATCCATGCCGGCACCTGGACAGTGGGGCTGGCTGTGAGCGGCAACGCGGTCGGCCTGTCGCTGGCTGAATGGCAGGCACTCGACGCTGCCAGCCAGGATGCGCTCAGGCAGATCGCCACCGCCAAGCTGAAGGCATCAGGCGCCCACTACGTGATCGACAGCGTGGCCGATTTGCTGCCGGTGATCGACGGTATCGAAGCGAAGCTCAGGCAAGGCATCGCGCCCTGATCGAGCGGCGCCGATTTCAGGTCGGGCCTTCTTCCCGCACCCGCAAAAATCGTGCGAAGCGCGGCAGTCCGCTGGCGTTTGCACCGTTGAAACGGTAGGTCACCCAGGCGCCCACCGCCGGCGGGTTGTCGCGCTGCGCATCGGTGAAGCCGCCGCCGAGCTTGAAGCGTCGCCCTTCGGGTGTCTCGACCAGCAAGGCGCCGAGTCGACCGGTGTGTCGGCCCTTTCCCGGTAGTTGCTCGACCACGCGCGCCTCGGCATCGTCATAGGGTTTGAACTTGAGCAAGTCGCCATTGCGCTCGCCGCGATAGAGCGACGCGCCGCGATGCAGCATCAGCCCCTCGCCGCCCAGCTTGACGGTCTTGTCGAGCAGGGCCTGCAAGTCGGCATGCGTGGTCGTGTGCTCTTGAGCCACCGGCATCACCCAGGGCGCGCTGGTGATTGGCAGCAGCTTTTTCAGCGCGGCCAGCCGGAGGTCGAAAGTGCCGGGTTGGGCTGGCAAGTCGAACACCATGAAGCGCATCTCGCGCCAGGCAGCGTCGTTGGGCGTCTGGCTGCGCACGGTCGAGAGCGCACGCTCGAACTGGCCATGTCCGGCCCACAACTCACCATCGAGCGGCGTGCGAGGCAGTGGCGCAGTGAACCAGATGGGCGCTGTCACGCGCTCTCCGCCGCGCGTCCACAACTGCTTGCCATCCCAGTAGCCTCGAACGCCGTCGTACTTCTCGCTGACCCAGAAGCCGTCGAGCGACATGCCGCGGCGGTACACCTCGGCCAGCATCAGCGGTGGTGCCGGCTCGCGCGCGTAGGCTGCAGGAGCCAGCGATGTGACACTGGTGGCCGTGGTGATCGCAGCAGCGAAAGCCGCGTATAGAAAAATGCGCCGTTTCATATGGCCCTCCCAGGCACTCTCTCCGCGACGGGACCGGTCAGGATGCCGGTTCGTCGATTCCGCCGACGACCTGGCTGAAGCCACCGTCGACATAGGTGATTTCGGCCGTCACGCCGCTTGCCAGATCGCTCAACAAGAACGCAGCGACGTTGCCGACGTCTTCGATGGTCACGTTGCGACGCAATGGCGAAACCTCGGCGACGGCCGACAGGATCTTGCCGAAGCCCTTGATGCCGCTGGCCGCCAGCGTCTTGATTGGTCCGGCACTGATGCCGTTGACGCGCATGCCCTTCGGGCCGAGCGACCCGGCGAGATAACGCACCGAGGCTTCGAGCGACGCCTTGGCAAGACCCATCGTGTTGTAGTTGGGCAGCGCGCGAATCGCGCCGAGGTAGGTCAGTGTCAGCAGCGCCGACTTGTCGTTGAGATAGGGCAGTGCCGCCTTGGCCATGCCCGGAAAACTGTAGGCGCTGATGTCGTGTGCGATGCGGAAGCCTTCGCGCGTGATGCCTTCCAGGAAGTCGCCCGAGATCGCTTCGCGCGGCGCGAAGCCTATGCTGTGCACGAAGCCGTCGAACTTGGGCCAGCTTTGAGAAAGGTCGGCGAACAGTTTGTCGATTTGCGCGTCGTCACTCACGTCGCAATCGAAGATCAGCGTGGAGCCGAACTCTTTCGCGAAGTCGGCGGTACGGTCCTTGAAGCGCTCGCCGACGTAGCTGAATGCCAGTTCTGCGCCTTGCTGGTGGCACGCTCTGGCGATGCCGTAGGCGATGGAGCGGTTGCTCAGCACGCCTGTGATCAACAGTTTCTTGCCCGAAAGAAAGCCCATAAATTTGCCTCACATAAATCTTGTGCAGAATTCTCGCATGCGATGTTGGTTGCTTTGTCTGTGGATGCTCGTGGCAGCCCCCTCGTGGGCAGCCCATGCCTACGCACAATTCGGCGATATCAAATACCCCGAAGGCTTCACGCATTTCGGTTACGTCAACCCCGACGCACCCAAAGGCGGGGAATTGCGCATGGTGCCGCCGATCGCGGTCACCAATTTCGACAAGTTCAACCCGTTCACGCTCAAGGGCACCGCGCCGGCAGGACTGGGGTTGTTGGTGTTCGAGAGCTTGCTCATTGGCAATTCAGAAGAAGCCACGACCGCATACGGCCTGCTCGCCGAAGATGTCACGGTGGCGCCCGACATGCTGTCCGCTACTTTCAAACTGCGGCCGACGGCGCGCTTCAACGATGGTTCGCCAGTGCTGGCCGCCGACGTGGTCCATTCGTTCGAAACGCTGACCGGCAAGCTGGCCGCTCCCCAGTTTCGAACGATCTACGCGGAGGTGAAGCGTGCGGTGGCTGTCGACGAGCGCACCGTGCGATTCGAGTTTGCCAACCCCAATCGCGAATTGCCGCTGGTGGTAGGTGGCATGGCGGTGTTCAGCCGTGCATGGGGTGGCGGCAAGCCGTTCGATCAGATCACCAGCGATGTGCCGATTGCGTCCGGCCCGTACAAGCCAGCCAGCGCGCGGCTGGGACGCGATATCACCTACCTGCGTGACCCGAACTACTGGGGTGCGCAGTTGCCCGTGCGCAAGGGGCAGTTCAACTTCGACCGACTGACATTCAAGCTCTACCTCGACGAGACGGCGCGCTTCGAAGGCCTCAAAGCCGGTGAGTTCGACTTCATGCGCGAGTTCATTTCGCGCAATTGGGCGCGGCAATACAGCGGCAAGCAGTTCGATTCGGGCGAGGTCAAAAAGCAGGTCTTCGAGAACCGCAACCCTGGCGACTTTCAGGGGTACGTGTTCAACCTGCGCAACCCGAAGTTTCAGGACGTGCGCGTGCGACAAGCGATTGGCTTGGCGATGGACTTCGAATGGCTCAACCGGCAGCTTTTCTACGGCCTCTACAAACGCGTGGACGGCTATTTCCCAAACAGCGAATTTCATGCGTCGGGGTCGCCGACGTCGGACGAGCTGGCATTGCTCGAACCCTTGCGCAAGGAGCTGCGGCCCGTTGTGTTCGGGCCCGCTGTCGTGTCGCCGACGACCCTGCCGCCGGCGAGCTTGCGCGACAACTTGCGGCAGGCGCAACAGCTGCTGGCACAAGCTGGCTGGACATATCGCGACGGCGCGCTGCGCAATGCGAAGAACGAGGTCTTCGACATCGAGCTGCTCAACAACCAGGCATCGTTGATTCGGCTCATCACGCCGCTGCAAACGTCGCTGAGCAAGCTGGGCATCGACCTGCGGGTGCGCACTGTCGATGGCTCGCTGTACCAGCAGCGCATGGACAACTTCGAGTTCGAGATGACCACGGTGCGACTGCCTGGCAGCAATGCGCCGGGCGGCGAGATGTTCGAGCTGTTCGGTTCCAAGGCGGCGGCCACGACCGGCTCATCGAACATCTGGGGCATCGCCGATCCGGCGGTCGATGCGCTGCTGCAGAAGGTGGTGCAGGCCACGACACGCCCCGAGCTAACCGCCGCGATGCGCTCGCTCGACCGCGTGTTGTCGCATGGTTACTACTCCATCCCGCAGTGGTACAGCGATGCGTTCCTGGTCGGCTATCGGCCGGCTGGCTTTGTGCTGCCGCCGACCCTGCCGCCGTTTTATCAGCCAGATTCGTGGGCTATGGCGACCTGGTGGGCGTCGCCTTCCAACAAGTAGATCAACGCCAATGGCCGGCTATATCCTCAAACGCTTGTTGCTGATGGTGCCGACGCTGCTCGGCGTACTCATCCTGACGTTCGTGGTGACCCAGTTCGTGCCCGGCGGGCCGGTAGAGCAAATGGTCTCGCAGCTGCAAGGCCGCGACTCGGGCGGTGAGCGTGCAGCGTCGAGCGGTGCAGGTTACCGCGGGCGGCAGGGACTCGATGCCAAGCGCATCGAAGAAATCAAGCAGCTTTATGGCTTCGACAAGCCGCCGATCGAGCGCTTCTGGGGCATGCTGAAATCTTTCGCGCGTTTCGATCTCGGGCAGAGCTTCTATCAACGCAAGGACGTCTGGCAACTGGTGAAAGAAAAGCTGCCGGTGTCGATCAGCCTCGGGTTGTGGACCTTCTTCATCAGCTACCTCATCGCGGTGCCGCTGGGCGTCGCCAAAGCGGTACGCGCCGGTTCTCGCTTCGACTTCGTGACCACGCTGGTCGTGCTTGTCGGCTATGCGATTCCCGGCTTCGTGCTCGGGGTGGCGCTGCTGGTGATCTTCGGCGGGCAGTTGCAGTGGTTTCCGCTGCGCGGGCTCACCTCGTCTAACTGGGACAGCATGACCTGGGGCGCACGCATCGTCGACTATCTGTGGCACATCACCTTGCCCATCACCGCGATGGTGCTCGGCAGTTTTGCGGTGACCGCCATGCTCACCAAGAACTCGTTCCTCGAAGAGATCCGTAAGCAATACGTGCTGACCGCGCGCGCCAAAGGTCTGTCGGAGCGGCAAGTGCTGTGGAAGCATGTGTTTCGCAATGCGCTGATCCCGATCATCACGGGCTTTCCGGCGGCTTTCATCGGTGCGTTCTTTACCGGATCGTTGCTCATCGAAACGCTGTTCTCTCTGGACGGGCTGGGTTTGCTGAGCTATGAGAGCGTGATCCGTCGTGATTACCCGGTGGTCCTCGGCACGCTTTACCTCTTCACCCTGATCGGCCTGGTGACCAAACTCATCAGCGATCTTTGCTACGTGTGGGTCGACCCGAGAGTGAAGTTTGACTGAGCCCATGAACACGATCGTGGCGCCTGCGCGCTCAGCCCCGTCGCTGTCACCGGCGCGGCGCGCGTGGCGGCGTTTTCGACGCAACCCGCTCGGGTTTTGGAGTCTCGTGCTTTTCAGCATCCTCGTCGTACTGAGCCTGTTCGCCGAATTGCTGTCGACCGACAAGCCGCTGGTGGTTCGATACGAAGGCCAAACGTACTTTCCGGTGATGCGCGACTATGCCGAAAAGACCTTCGGCGGCGACTTCGAAACGCCTGCCGACTACCTCGACCCCTTCATCCGCGAGCGCATCACGCGAGGACCGAACTGGGCGCTCTATGCGCCCAACCCGTACGGGCCAAAGACGCTTAATTATTTCGCGAAGTTTCCCAATCCTTCGGCGCCGTCGCGTGACAACCTTTTCGGCACCGACGACCGTGGGCGCGACCTGCTGGCGCAACTGATCTACGGTTTCAGGGTGAGCGTGTTGTTCGCGTTGGCGCTCACGTTCATCGGCACTTTGCTGGGCGTGATCACCGGCGCCATCCAGGGCTTCTTCGGCGGCAAGACCGACCTTGCGTTTCAACGCTTCATCGAAATCTGGGGCTCGATGCCGGAGCTCTACCTGCTCATCATCTTCAGTGCGATCTTCGCGCCCAGCATCGCATTGCTTTTGATTCTGCTGAGCCTGTTCGGCTGGATGGGCTTGTCCGATTACGTCCGTGCCGAGTTCCTGCGAAATCGCCAGATGGACTACGTGCGCGCCGCACGCGCACTGGGGGTCGGCAACATGCAGATCATGTGGCGCCACATCCTGCCCAACAGCATGACGCCGGTGGTCACGTTCTTGCCGTTTCGCATGAGTGCCGCGATCCTGGCGTTGACCTCGCTGGATTTTCTGGGGCTCGGTGTACCGCCAGGCACGCCATCGCTGGGCGAATTGCTGAGCCAGGGCAAGGCCAACATCGACGCCTGGTGGATCTCGCTGTCGACCTTTGCCGTGCTGGTCGTCACGCTCATGCTGCTCACTTTCATGGGCGATGCGCTGCGCGACGCGCTCGACCCGCGCAAGGCCGAAAAATGAAGTTCGAACCGCTGCTCGAGGTGAAGAATCTGCGGGTCGCATTCGGCGACAAGGAAGTCGTGCACGGTGTCGACTTCAGCATCGGTGCGGGCGAAAAGCTTGCGCTCGTCGGGGAGTCGGGTTCGGGCAAAACGGTGACTGCGTTGTCGCTGTTGCGACTCGTGCAAAACGCCACGGTGAGTGGCGTCGCCAGGCTTCAGGGTGGCGACAAAGATTCAGGTTTTCGCGATCTGCTGTCGCTCCCTGAGCAGCGACTGCGCGGCATCCGCGGCAAGGAGATCGCGATGATTTTCCAGGAGCCGATGACAGCGCTCAACGCGCTCTACAGCGTCGGCGACCAGATCGCGGAGGTGCTCGAACTGCACGAAGGCCTGTCGGCGCGTGCTGCCCAGGCTGCAGCGGTCCAGCTACTGGCCGACACCGGCATCGCCGAGCCGGCACGGCGGGCGCAGGCACTACCACATCAGTTGTCGGGCGGGCAGCGCCAGCGCGCCATGATCGCCATGGCCCTGGCCTGCAAGCCGCGGGTGCTGCTGGCCGACGAGCCGACTACTGCGCTCGATGTCACGGTGCGGGCGCAGATTCTCGAACTGCTGGCCGACCTGCAGCGCCGCTACGGCATGGCGGTGCTGTTGATCACGCACGACCTGAATCTGGTCCGCAAGTTCGCCGATCGCGTGGCCGTGATGGAAAACGGCGACATCGTGGAGCAGGGCGATGTTGCGGCGGTGTTCGACGCGCCGCGCCATGCCTACACGCGCAAGCTGATCGACAGTCATCCGGTGCGCAACGTGAGCCCGGTGCCGAGCAAGAACGATGCGGCGCCTGTGCTTCAGGCCGAAGCGCTGCGAGTGGTCTACCCGGTGCCGCGCCCCGGCATCGCCGGATGGTTCAGCAAGGGATCGTTCGTAGCCGTCGAAGGCGCGGATTTCCGCATCGTGCCGGGCGAAACGCTGGGTGTGGTCGGCGAGTCGGGCTCGGGCAAGTCGACGTTGGCGCTGGCCGCGCTGGGCTTGCTGCCGCACGGTGGCACGCTTGCAGTGACGGGGCAACGCTGGGCCGCCGGCAAGGGCGCTGATCGGGCACTGCGCCGCGTCATGCAGGTCGTCTTTCAAGATCCGTTCTCGTCGCTCTCACCGCGGATGACAGTCGAGCAGATCGTCGGTGAGGGGCTGCTTGTGCACGAGCCGGCGCTCGGCTCGTCCGCGCGGCGGGATCGCGTGCTGACGGCGCTGGCCGATGTCGGCTTGACGGAGGTTCAATTCCACGCGCTGCTCGACCGTTATCCGCATGAATTTTCGGGTGGCCAGCGGCAGCGACTGGCCATTGCGCGTGCCCTGATCGTCGACCCGCAGTTGCTGGTGCTCGACGAACCTACAAGTGCGCTCGACGTCACGGTGCAAAAACAGGTGCTCGGTCTCCTGCAAAAGCTGCAGCGCGAGCGCGGGCTGAGTTACCTGCTCATCACGCACGACGTCGAAGTGATTCGGGCCATGGCGCATCAGGTGATCGTCATGAAGGACGGTGCCATCCTGGAGCGCGGCAGTGTCGATGAAGTGCTCGACTCACCACACCATCCCTACACGCAAACACTGGTCCGGGCTGCATTGGCCACCTGAAATGAAGAATGACAAGTTTTGAATCGGATCGACGCGGAGCCTGGCGTGCGGCGCTGGCTTGCATGGTCACGCTCGCGGTAGCCATGGGCCTGGGGCGCTTCGCTTTCACACCGATGCTGCCGATCATGTTGCATGAGGGCAAGCTCGACCTGCAGGCGGGCGGTTTGCTGGCGTCGCTCAACTACCTGGGTTACTTCGTTGGTGCGGTAACCTGCGCGTCGCTCCGGGTCAAGGCCACAACGATGGTGCGCAGCGGCCTGATTGCGACCGCGGCGTTGCTGATCGGAATGGGATTGCTGCACGGCTTCAGCATCTGGGGCGTGCTGCGGACGGCCGCTGGCGTGATGAGTGCTTGGGTGTTTGTCTTTGCGTCCGGCTGGGGCGCACGCCGGCTCGCAGAAACCAATTCGCCGATGCTGGGCGGCGTGATCTTTACCGGGCCAGGCGTTGGCATCGCGACGACCGGCCTGCTTGGCGGCGTGGTGGGGCGGTGGGGCTCCGATGCGGCGTGGATCGGTTTCGGCATCGTGGCGCTGGCGCTGATCGCGGTGATCTGGCGCGTGTTCGACGATGGCGCGAAGGCAGTGCCAGCGTCGGTGGGCATGTTAGCGACGCCTCGTTCTGCTGCAGCGACTCAGGCGGCGCGCGGGGACGCCGGCTGGTTGATCGCTCTGTACGGTATCGCCGGCTTTGGGTACATCATCACAGCGACGTTTTTGCCTGTCATCGCGCGGCAGGCGTTGCCTGGGTCTCCCTGGCCAGACCTTTTCTGGCCCTTGTTCGGGCTGGCGGTGATCGTCGGCGCGCTGATCGGCGCCCGAGCGCCAACGCATTGGGACAACCGGCTGCTCATGGCCATTGCCTATGCGCTGCAGGCGGCAGGTGTCGTGCTGTCGGTGGTTTGGCCCACCATCGTCGGCTTCGCGCTTGGCAGCTTGCTGCTCGGCTTGCCGTTTACGGTCATCACGCTGTTTGCCGTGCGCGAGGCGCGGCGGCTCCGCGGCAATTCAGCGGCAGGGCTGATCGGCTATGCGACGGCGTCTTATGGCGTCGGCCAAATTCTGGGGCCGCTTTTTGCTGCGCCGCTGGCGCAGCGCACCGGTTCGTTCGGGGTGCCCTTGCTGGTCGCGGCGGCAGCCTTGGCGCTCGGCAGCGTCATGTTTGCGTGGGTATGGTCGAAATCGCGTGCCTCAAGCCGCGTGGCAGCCGTCTAAGGCCTGGGAAAGCCTTTATTTGTCACCTGAATGGCATATAATTCGAGGCTCACGACCAAACGGGCGGGTACCAACCGCCCGTTTTTTTTGGTCTGTGCATTTCCGGCATTCCGGCTTTCCAGATAGGGCACCTTCGAACACGTGGCATTGCAGCAGACAGTGGAACAAACCGTGGTCGCGACCGTTAAGGGGTTGGGCTACGACCTCGTCGAGATCGAAAGATCGGCCGGGGGGTTGCTGCGCGTGACGATTGATTTGCCATGGAAGGCCCCCAACTCGGAAGCTGTGGCTGCCGGCTTGCCCGATGCTGCCGTCACGGTGGAAGATTGCGAGAAGGTCACGCGGCAATTGCAGTTCGCGTTGGAAGTGGACGGTGCTGAATACAAGCGGCTCGAGGTTTCCTCGCCGGGTATTGACCGGCCGCTGCGCAATGAGCAGGATTTCGAGCGTTTCGCAGGCGAGGTGATCGACCTCACGCTGAAGGCCCCCATGGGAGCGGCCGCGGCGGGCCAGGTGTCGCCCACCCGCAAGAAGTTTCGCGGCACGCTGGAGCGTGTCGAAGGTGCGGCTGGCGCCGACGGAAGCGATTCCGTCAGAGGCTGGCAGATCGTCTGGAGCGAAGAGCCGAAGACCAAGCCTGGACAAAAAGTGAGCAAGAAGCGTGAGCCGGCCCCGTTGCAGGCGCTCGGCTTCAGGTTGGACGAGCTGCGTGACGCGCGGCTCGCGCCGATTGTGGATTTCAAGGGTCGCAAGACGAAAACCGCCAAAGCCGCCACAGGCAATGGACAGGATTGATCGAGGAGCAGTGGCATGAATCGCGAAATGTTGATGTTGGTGGATGCGATCTCGCGCGAGAAGAACGTCGAACGTGACGTCGTCTTCGGCGCGGTCGAGTCTGCGCTGGCCCAGGCCACCAAGAAGCTCCACCAGGGCGACGTGGACATCCGCGTGGTCGTGGACCGCGACAGCGGTGACTACGAGACTTTCCGCCGTTGGCATGTCGTTCCGGATGAAGCCGGCCTGCAGCTGCCCGACCAGGAAATCCTCCTGTTCGAAGCCAAGGAAGAGATGCCCGACATCGAGGTCGACGAGTACATCGAAGAAACGGTGGACTCGGTACCCATCGGCCGCATTGGCGCGATGGCGGCCAAACAGGTCATCCTGCAAAAGATCCGCGACGCCGAGCGGGAGATGCTGCTCAACGATTTCATGTCGCGCGGCGATAAGATTTTCGTCGGCACCGTCAAGCGCCTGGACAAGGGCGACATCATCGTCGAGGCTGGTCGCGTCGAAGGGCGCCTGCGCCGCAGCGAAATGATCGCCAAGGAAAACCTGCGCAATGGCGACCGCGTCCGCGCCATGATCATGGAAGTCGACCTGACGCTGCGCGGCGCGCCGATCATCCTGTCGCGCTCGGCGCCGGAATTCATGATCGAGCTGTTCCGCCAGGAAGTGCCAGAAATCGAACAGGGCCTGCTCGAAATAAAGAGCTGCGCTCGCGATCCGGGCTCGCGTGCCAAGATCGCCGTGTTGTCGCACGACAAGCGTGTCGACCCGATCGGCACCTGCGTCGGCGTGCGCGGTACGCGTGTCAATGCCGTTACCAACGAGCTGGCCGGCGAGCGCGTCGACATCGTGCTGTGGTCCGAAGATCCAGCGCAGTTCGTCATCGGTGCTTTGGCTCCCGCCAATGTGTCGTCGATCGTCGTCGATGAAGAAAAGCACGCCATGGACGTGGTGGTCGACGAGGAAAACCTCGCCATCGCCATCGGCCGCGGTGGGCAGAACGTGCGCCTTGCGTCCGACCTGACCGGCTGGAAGATCAACATCATGGACGCCAACGAGTCTGCGCAAAAGCAGGCCGTCGAAACCGATGCCAGCCGCAAGCTCTTTATGGAAAAGCTCGATGTCGACGAGGAAATGGCCGATATCCTGATCTCCGAGGGCTTCAACAGCCTCGAAGAAGTGGCTTACGTGCCGATCTCAGAACTGCTTGAAATCGAGAGCTTCGACGAAGACACGATCAATGAGCTGCGCACGCGTGCAAAAGATGCGCTGCTCACAATGGAAATCGCCAAGGAAGAGGGCGTCGAGACCGTCTCGCAAAATCTGCGCGACCTCGAAGGCCTGGACCCTGAGTTGATTCCAAAACTGGCCGAGGCGGGTGTACACACCCGTGACGACCTGGCCGACCTTGCGGTCGATGAACTTACCGAGATCACCGGCCACAGCGCCGCTGACGCCACGACCCTCATCTTGAAAGCCCGCGAACATTGGTTCGCTGGCCAAGAGTGACGGTCATGAAGGCACGAAACCAATATGTCCAGTACCACTGTCGCCGAGTTCGCGAACGAGCTCAAGAAGACTCCCGAAACCTTGCTTGACCAGCTCAAGAGCGCAGGCGTGCCCAAAGCCGCGCCTACCGATGCGCTCACGGAGGCCGACAAGCAGCGCTTGCTCGGTTTCCTGAAGGCCAGCCACGGCACGGCCGAGCCCGAGCGCAAGAAAATCACGCTCACCAAGAAGTCGACCAGCGAGATCAAGCAGGCCGACGCGATGGGGCGTGCCCGCACGATCCAGGTCGAAGTGCGCAAGAAGCGCACATTCATCCAGCGCGATGAAGGGCCGACCGCGGCGCCCGAGCCGGTGCATGAGGCTGAGGCGCCTGCTGCCCCTGGCATAGACGAAGCTGAATTGGCGCGGCGCGAAGAAGAAGCTCGCCGTCAGGCCGAACTGATTCGCCGCCAGGAAGAAGAACTGGTCGAAAAGCGCCGCATTCGCGAAGAAAGCGAAGCGCGAGAGCGCGAGCACGCCGAGCGTGCTGAAAAAGCCGAACAGGAAGCACGCGCCGCCGAAAAGAAGGCGGCTGCTGTGCCGGCCGTCGCGACCGAAGGCGCGTCCAGCAAGGCTGCGATAACCGAAGAAGCGACCAGTGCTGCTGCCACCAAGGCGGCAGCCGACGCCACCGTGGCGCAAGCCAAGGAAGACGCCAAAGCCAAGGCCGCGGCCGATTCGAAGGCCCGTGCCGACGAAGAATCTGCACGTGCCAAGGATCTGGACGAACGCCGCCGCAAGGCACTCGCCGAAGCCGAAGCCATCCGCGCGATGATGAATGCGCCCGCTCGCGTGCTTGTGCCGCACAAGGTGCCCGAAAAGCCTGCGCCAGAAGTCAAGCCGGCCGTTAAGGGCACTTTGCACAAGCCCGCCACGCCCGCGGCACGTCCCGGCGCACCTGCAGCGCCTGGCACGACCGCGCCCGGCGCCAGCAAGGACGTCAAGTCCGCCAAGCTCTCGTCGAGCTGGGCTGGCGATCCGGCCAAGAAGAAGGAAATCAAGACCCGCGGCGATGCCAGCGGTGGCGTCGGTCGCGGCAATTGGCGCGGAGGCCCGCGCGGCCGTCGTGGCAGCAACGATCGTGGCGGCCACGAAGATCAGCAGCAAGCCGCTCCGGTCGAAGCGCGCGTGCTCGACGTGCACGTGCCGGAAACCATCACCGTGGCCGAGCTTGCGCACAAGATGGCCGTCAAGGCCCAGGAAGTCATCAAGCAGTTGATGAAGGCCGGGATCATGGCGACCATGAACCAGTCACTCGACCAGGACACCGCGATGGTGATCGTGGAAGACATGGGTCACAACGCGATGGTGGCGGCACTGGACGATCCGGAAGCCTTCACCGACGACGACGCGGCCGCACAGACCGCAGAGTCGTTGCCACGTGCACCCGTGGTTACGGTCATGGGTCACGTCGACCACGGCAAGACTTCGTTGCTCGACTACATCCGCCGTGCCAAGGTCGCAGCGGGCGAAGCCGGCGGCATCACGCAGCACATCGGTGCCTACCATGTGCAAACCGATCGTGGAATGGTGTCGTTCCTTGACACCCCGGGTCACGAGGCGTTCACCGCCATGCGAGCCCGTGGTGCACAGGCCACCGACATCGTCATCCTCGTGGTGGCGGCCGACGACGGTGTGATGCCGCAGACCAAGGAAGCCATCAAGCATGCGAAAGCTGCCGGTGTGCCGATCGTGGTCGCGATCAACAAGATCGACAAGTCCGATGCCAACCTGGACCGCGTCAAGCAGGAGCTGGTGGCCGAAGAAGTCGTGCCCGAAGAGTACGGCGGCGAAGTGCCTTTCATCTCTGTCTCGGCCAAGACCGGCCAGGGCGTTGACGAACTGCTCGAGCAAGTGCTGCTGCAGGCTGAAGTGCTCGAACTCCGTGCGCCGGTCGATGCCGCTGCCAAGGGTCTGGTCATTGAAGCGCGCCTCGACAAGGGCCGTGGTCCCGTCGCGACCGTGTTGGTCCAGTCCGGTACGCTGAAGACTGGCGATGTGGTGCTCGCCGGCTCGACCTATGGCCGCGTGCGCGCCATGGTGGACGAAGACGGCAAGACGATCAAGACCGCGGGTCCATCGATTCCGGTCGAGATTCAGGGCCTGACCGAGGTGCCGCAAGCCGGCGACGAGTTCATGGTGATGGCCGACGAGCGCCGTGCGCGCGAAATCGCCACCTACCGTGCCGGCAAGTTCCGGAACACTAAGCTGGCGCGTTTGCAGGCATCGAACCTGCAGAGCATGTTCACGGACCTGTCTGCAGGCGAGGTGCAGACGCTGCGCCTGATCATCAAGGCCGACGTTCAGGGTTCGCAGGAAGCATTGGCGCAATCGTTGCTCAAGCTGGCGACCGAAGAAGTCAAGGTGCAGATCGTGTACGCCGGTGTCGGCGGCATCAGTGAGAACGACATCAACCTGGCCATCGCGTCGAAGGCGGTCGTCATCGGCTTCAATGTGCGGGCCGACTCTGGTGCGCGCAAGCTGGCCGAGAACAACGGCGTGCAGCTGAACTACTACAGCATCATTTACGACGCTGTGGACGAGATCAAGGTTGCGATGTCCGGGATGCTGGCGCCCGAACGCCGCGAAGAGATCATCGGCTCGGCCGAGATCCGCACGGTGTTCGTCGCTTCCAAGATCGGTACGGTCGCAGGTTGTATGGTCACTTCGGGTTCGGTCAACCGCAGTGCACATTTCCGTTTGCTGCGCGAGAACGTGGTCGTCTATACCGGCGAGGTCGACTCGATCAAACGTATGAAAGACGACGTGCGCGAGGTCAAGGAAGGCTTCGAATGCGGTATCAAGCTCAAGAACTACAACGACATCAAAGAGGGCGATCAGCTCGAGTTCTTTGAGATCAAGGAAATTGCCCGGACGCTGTAAAGCGCCCAAGCGAACCTGGCCATGCCCAAGAGAAAAGCCGCAGCCCCCAACCGCTCGTTCAAGGTTGCTGATCAGATCCAGCGCGATCTGACGGAACTGATCGCGCGCGAGTTGAAGGACCCGCGCGTAGGCATGGTCACGATCCAGGGGGTCGAAGTCACGCCCGACTACGCGCACGCCAAGATTTTCTTCAGCGTGCTCACGGGCGACATTGTCGAGACCACCGAAGCGTTGAATCAGGCAGCCGGATTTCTCCGCAACGGCCTGTTCAAACGCCTCCATATCCATACCGTGCCGACGCTGCACTTCCTGTTCGACCGAACCACCGAGCGTGCGGCCGACATGAATGCGTTGATCGCTCAGGCCGTCGCCTCCCGCTCGAAGGACGAGTAGCCATGAACGCCCCTCGCACCAGGGTGCAGCGGCGCCCCGTGCATGGGGTGTTGTTGCTCGACAAACCTCTCGGCCTTTCGAGCAACCAGGCGTTGCAGCGGGCCAAGTGGCTGCTGCGCGCAGAAAAGGCGGGGCATACCGGCACGCTCGATCCGTTGGCGACTGGCGTATTGCCGTTGTGCTTCGGTGCAGCGACGAAGTTCAGTCAACTGCACCTCGAGGCCGACAAGACCTACGAGGCCACGGCCCGACTGGGCGTGAAAACATCGACCGGCGATGCTGAAGGCGAAGTGATCGCAGAACGTGCAGTTCACCTCGCTGCCGAAGACCTGAAACGTGTCGAGGCGCGGTTCACCGGGCCGATCCGCCAGATTCCGCCGATGTACAGCGCGTTGAAGAAAGACGGCAAAGCGCTGTACGAATACGCCCGCGAAGGCATCGAGGTCGAGCGTGCGCCGCGCGACGTCGTCGTGCACAGGCTTTCGGTCACTGAGACGCCCGACATGGCGCCGTACCGCGCCGTGAAGATCGCCGCGACAGTGACCAAAGGAACTTACATCCGCACGCTCGGCGAAGACATCGGCGAAGCATTGGGTTGCGGCGCTCACCTGACTGCATTGCGCCGCACCGCGACGGGTGACTTCGACGTCTCGCAATGCGTGACGCTCGAAGCGCTCGAAGCCATGGCCGAAGACGAACGGCTCGCGCTCTTGCTCCCTGCCGAGTCCCTCGTCGCCGGCCACGACCGCGTCACGTTGGGCACGGAAGATGCGGCGCGGTTCCTGTCCGGCCTGCGCCGGCGCGGCGATTGGGCCGATGCAGCCGAGGTGGCGGTATTCGGCATTGAGCCTGCTGCGTTTTTGGGCTCGGCCCATATCGTGGCCAACGAATTGATTCCGGGGCGCTTGCTGAACCCCATTGAAATCCAGCAAATCCTTTTGAACGCCCCCGTCCCCCATTTTTTCTGCGAAACGACATCATGAGCATCAAGCAAATCCGCAATATCGCCATCATTGCCCACGTCGACCATGGCAAAACCACGATGGTCGACCAGCTGCTGCGCCAGTCCGGCACCTTCGCCGAGCACGAGAAAGTGGTCGACACAGTGATGGACAACAACGCGATCGAAAAAGAACGTGGCATCACGATTCTTGCCAAAAATTGCGCCGTGACCTGGGAAGGCACGCACATCAACATTGTCGACACTCCCGGTCACGCCGACTTCGGCGGCGAAGTTGAACGCGCACTGTCTATGGTCGACGGCGTTGTGCTGCTGATCGACGCGCAAGAAGGCCCGATGCCGCAAACGCGCTTCGTGACCAAGAAGGCACTAGCCCTCGGCCTCAAGCCTATTCTGGTGGTGAACAAAGTCGACAAGCCCGGTGCGCGCCCTGACTTCGTTGTCAACGCGGCGTTCGACCTGTTCGACAAGCTCGGTGCGACCGACGAGCAGCTCGATTTCCCGGTGGTGTACGCCTCGGGCATCAATGGCTGGTCGTCGATGGAAGAAGGCGAGGCGGGTGAGCAGTGGGGCCCCGACATGTCGGCGCTCTTCAACACCGTGCTCAAGCACGTGCCGGCTCAAAAGGGTGACCCGGATGCACCGCTGCAATTGCAGATTTCCGCACTCGATTTCTCCACCTTCGTCGGCCGCATCGGCGTTGGCCGCATCAGCCAGGGCACCGTCCGGCCGATGATGGACGTGGTTGTGATGGAAGGTACGGACGGCAAGGCCGTCAAGGGTCGCGTCAACCAAGTGCTGACGTTCCAGGGACTGGAGCGCGTGCAAGCGACGGAAGCCGGTCCGGGCGAAATCGTGCTGATCAATGGCCTGACCGACATCGGTATCGGCGTCACCGTGACCGATCCGATCAATCCGGCACCGTTGCCCATGCTCAAGGTCGACGAGCCGACGCTGACGATGAATTTTTGCGTCAACACGAGCCCGCTCGCCGGTCGTGAAGGCAAGTACATCACCAGCCGCCAGATCTGGGACCGCCTGCAGAAAGAGCTGCAGCACAACGTAGCGTTGCGCGTCGCCGAAACCGGGGAAGAAGGCATCTTCGAGGTCATGGGCCGCGGCGAACTGCACCTCACCATCCTGCTGGAGAACATGCGCCGCGAAGGTTACGAGCTCGCTGTGTCCAAGCCGCGCGTGGTGTTCAAGGATATCGACGGGGTGCGCCACGAGCCGATCGAAATGGTGACCATCGACGTCGAGGAGCAGCACCAGGGCGGCGTGATGCAAGCCATGGGCGAGCGCAAGGGCGATCTGGCCAACATGGAATCGGACGGACGCGGCCGTGTTCGTCTGGAGTACCGCATTCCGGCGCGCGGCCTGATCGGCTTCACCAACGAGTTCCTGAACCTGACGCGTGGCTCGGGTCTGATCGCGAATATCTTCGACAGCTACGAACCGCACAAGGGCGACATCGGCGGCCGCAAGCAAGGCGTACTGATCTCGATGGACGACGGTGAAATTTTCACCTACGCCCTGGGCAAGCTGGACGACCGCGGCCGTATGTTCGTGCGCGCGAACGATCCGGTTTATGAGGGCATGATCGTCGGCATCCACAGCCGCGACAACGATTTGGTGGTCAACGCCACCCGTACCAAGCAGCTGACCAACTTCCGCGTGTCTGGCAAGGAAGACGCGATCAAGATCACACCGCCGATCGAACTCACGCTCGAATACGGCGTGGAGTTCATTGAAGACGACGAGTTGGTCGAAATCACGCCAAAGAGCGTTCGTCTGCGCAAGCGGTTCCTGAAGGAACACGAGCGCAAGCGCGCCGGCCGCGACTAAAAAACTGCGGGCTTTCGAAGACCGTGAGTTCGAGTCGGATGGCGGCTGACGAACATGCGGTGACTTCGGGGCGCATGGCCCACGGACGTGCCGTGTGGCTCATGGTTCTCGTCACGCTGATGTGGGCTACAGCCGGCGTCGTGACGCGCCACTTGGAGCATGCACGGAGCTTCGAGGTCACTTTTTGGCGAGCGTCATTCACCGTGTTGTCGCTGCTTGTGATCCTGCCGACCTGGCGCGGCCGGGCGGTGTTCTCGACGATCCGGCAGGGCAACCGTTCCCTCTGGGTATCTGGCGTCTGCTGGAGCGTGATGTTCACGGCCTATATGGTCGCGCTCACGCTGACCAGCGTCGCGAACGTGCTGGTGACGATGGCGCTGGCGCCTTTATTCACCGCGCTCGCGGCTCGTCTGTTCATCGGGCACCGGCTGGCAACGCGCACCTGGATCGCGATCCTCGTCGCGGGCATCGGCATCGGTTGGATGTACGGCTCCGAATTTTCGAGCGCCGGTGGTCAGCTTCTCGGCACACTGGTTGCGTTGTGCGTACCGTTGGCCGCTGCGGGCAATTGGACGGTCACGCAACACGCGCATGCAGCCGGACACGATGTGGACATGGTGCCTGCGGTGTTGATCGGTGCGGCTTTGTGTGCCTTGGCTACTTTGCCGCTCGCATGGCCCTTTCAAGTCAACGCTCACGACCTCGGCTTGCTGGCATTTCTGGGATTGGTCCAGCTGGCCATTCCCTGCGTGTTTTCAGTGATGTGCGCCCGTGTGCTCAAGGCACCGGAGTTGTCGCTGCTGGCGCTGCTCGAGGTGATCTTCGGCATCGCTTTGGCTTGGCTTGGCGCGGGCGAAGAACCCGCTTTCCGCGTGCTCGCCGGGGGTACTGTGGTCATCGCTGCGTTGGTCGGCAACGAGTGGCTCGGACTTTCGAGGCGCAGCGGCAAATCGGTCTGAGCCAAGAAAATAAAAAAGCCGGCACTTGGCCGGCTTGGCTGAGCCAGCGCGCAGGCGCTCAGGCGCTCAGGGGCGCGCAAGCTTCCACGCATTGTTGAAGTTGTCGCCCGTTCGATCGCCCGCCCTGGCGTCGTTCGCGTAGTAGTAGAGCGGGGAGCCCTTGTAGGCCCACTGCTGGGTGGCATCGTCGCGCACGATGATGGTGTAGCCGCCCATCGGCTTGGCCGTTGCGGCGACCGGCAGCGCCGGCCAGAGCTTGGCGCACGCCGCATTGCAGACCGACTTGCCGCTGTTGACGGTGTCGCGGTTGAACGTGTAGAGCGACTTGCCGTCAGGCCCGACGAGCACGCCATCAGATGTCTTTGTCGGCGTGTCGGCCATCATGGACGACATGCTTGCGCAGCCTGCCAGCAGGGTGACGGCGAGGATCGATGCACTGAGCAGTTTCATATCAAGTTTCTCCTTCGGTTTCAAAAAAACGCCGGCACATTGGAGCTGTGCCGGCGACCAGTCTAAATTGCCCTAAGACAGCTGACGGTAGGTGACCGTCGCCAATTTCATCAACGCGTCGCGCGGCAATTTGCCGGCGACGGCATAGCCGAACCCATGATCGACCCAGTAGAAGCTGGGTACCGGCCCCTCCGATGTGAAACGGAATGCCGTTTCCCGAGATGGCGTGAAGGCACTCGCCGCGGCGTCCAGGGCACCGATGTAAAGGGTCACCCGTTCGCCAGTGGCGCTTTCGAACATGAACTGGGCGCGCGCGCCTTCGTCGCCCGGCAACAGCCGACCTCCGACCAGCGAATAGCCTTCGCTCGAGAGATCCGGCACTTTGAGTGGCCGGTCGAGCCGCTTCGAGAGCCATTGCACCAGATGCTGTTGCTCGGCGGCAGCGACCTCCACGGGATGGCGCTTTTCGGGCGCATACACCGCATGCGCCACCGACGCCGCATGCACGAATTCGTGCGACGCAAGCGCCCCTGTGGGCGCCGGTCCGGGCCCAGGCGCCTTCGCCAAGGTCGTGCCGTGCGACAGCGTCCACTGTGCGTTGACCAGCCAGCCGGCGCCAAAGGCGATCGCGAAGCCCGCGGCCATTCCACCCCAGCGCGTCCACACCGACTGCGCTGCATGGCGAGCCGATCGGGCGCCCAGCGCGTTCAGTAGTGGTGCGGGGATCGGTTCGTCGAGCAAGCTGAGGTGCAACTGGCGGAGCGCATCGCGCTGCACTCGCCACGAGGCGACGCGGGCCGCAAGAGCCGGCTCCCGCTTCAGCAAATCGTCGATCGCGGCACCGCGTTCGAGCGCCAATTGGCCGTCGACGAAAGCATGCAGTTCATCGTCGGAAACGGAGGAAATGTGGGCGTTCATGTTCAGCTCACTTGAGGCGGCGCAGGCCAGGTCGGTTAGGCGTTGCGCTGGTACCTTCCATCAGCTCGTGCAAACGTGCGCGAGCACGCGACAGCCGGGACATGACCGTGCCGGCCGGGATGCCGAGTACTTTTGCGACTTCGGCATAAGAGAGGTCTTCCAGTGTGACCAACAAGAGCACCGCGCGCTGTTCCTCGGGCAGTTGATGCAGGCAACGTTGCAGATCGATACCGTGGTCGCGCCCTGACTCGACGGCGCGAAGTTCATTCGATACGTCTTCGAGCGACACGGTTGCGCGAGGCGGCGTCCGGCGCATTTGGCTGGCAAAGAGGTTGTGCATGATGGTGAAAAGCCATGCGCGCAGATCGCTGCCGACGGTCCAAAGCCGCCATTTGCTGCAAGCCCGCTCCAGCGTGTCCTGAACCAGATCGTCGGCCGCCCAGGCGTCGCCGGTCAGCACGCGCGCATAGCGTCGCAAGCTGGGAATGTGTTCGATCAGGGGCTGCGAATCCATGCGTTGGCTCAGTGCGTCGCCGTTTCGCCGCGACAGAGCGAAGCGGTAACGCAAACGATGACATTGGCGAGGAGTCGTGTGGAAGACAAGGCGGTGCTCCTTTCCACACACGAACGCCGAAAGTCGTCGGTTTATTCCACCGACCCGCAAAAAGACTAAGTGGTGCTCAGGACCTCGCTATAAGCCGAGACAAATCGCTTTGCGATTCGCGGCCAGTCATACGCGTCTGCGAACGCCACGCTCGCGCTGCGCATCGACTGCTGGTGCGGCTGATCCATCGACAGGAACTCGACCAGTTTCGCAAAGTCGGCGTCGCTGCCGTCGAATGCGAGGCAGAGGCCGTTCTGGCCGTTCTGCACGAACTTGTTCATTGGCTCGACGTCACGGCACACCACGAGCAGCCCAGCCGCCATCGCCTCGAGCAAGGTCAGACCGAAGCCTTCGTATTCGCTGGCGGTCGCGAAGACGGTTCGATCGCGCAAGGCTGCTTTCAAATCGATATCGTTCATCGGCGGCGCCAGCCGCACGCTGTCTTGCAAACCCGCGCTGTCGATGCGCGCCTGGAATTTGCAAGCCAATCCGCTGACGTCCGTTCCGGTGATGAGCAGGTCGAGCGGATAGCCCATGGCCTTCAGTCGCACGGCGTAGTCGAGCAGGCGATCGACGCGCTTGTTTTCGGAGAGGCGACCCCAGTAGACCCAGCGCCGCAAATCGTTGCTCGGGGGCCGGTCGGCAATTTGGTGGCGCTGCACGTCGATGCCGTTGCCGGTCACCCTGATCCGCTTGGTGAACCGGCCGAAGTAAGCAGCGTCGTTTTCGCTGGTCGCCAACACCAATCTGTAGGAGTCGAGCATGCGGCGCAGCGCGAACTCTTCATGCAGTCGCTTGGCGCCTGCCAACCGGCGCGTGTGATGAAAGCCGCCATGGGTGCTCAGCACCCGCGGAAGTTGGCTGCCGGACAGCATGACGCCTACCGACAAGGCCATCAATTGAGGATCGTGGATATGTAGCAGGTCGAAGCCCTGAATCGCCTGCCTCAACTGCGGTGCGTATCCGACCAGTTTGCTGCCGATCAGTGGCACGTCGGTGACTTTGATACCTTCGACCGTGCGCGTCTGCAGCCGCTTGTGATCGGGGGAAACATAGAGCACCTCTACATCGACGCCCAGTCGCTGGCAGTGCACCGAGAGATTCAACACCACTGTCTCGATCCCGCCGATCTCCGGATGGAACGTCGGCGTGATGTTCAGGACTTTCACCGGCCTGCATCTCCGGGTGCGCTCGTGTCGCCGGCCGTACCGAGGATGACGCGGCGTTTGACGAACTGCGCCGGGTTGCCTGCATAGACGCCCCAGGGTTCGAGCGATTTAAATGCAACCGCGCGTGCGCCGAGCACCGATCCCTCGCCGATCTCGACGCCGGGACCCACAAACGCTTCAGCAGCCACCCATACGTCCGCGCCGATGTGGATCGGCTTGGCGATCAGCTGAAAGTCGCGAGTACGGATGTCATGGCTGCCGGCGCAAAGGTGTGCGCCCTGTGAAACCAGCGCGCGTTCGCCGAGCGAAATCGGCGCCATGTTGTAACAGTTGACGCGATCCGCTAGCAGGCTGCGGTCGGCCATCTGCAGGTGAGGTGGATACCAGACTTTGGCGGTGCCCCTGACATCACAGGCAACGCCCATGCGGGCGCCGAACAGCGTGAGCAAGAAGCGGCGCCATGCGCCGAATGGCGGTGGCGTCCAAGATGCGAGCAAGGCCCACGTCAAGTTCCACAAGGCGCGAAAAAGGCGGTTCGAGAGACTGAAACTCGGTCCGCCCTCGCGTGAATTGACCTGACTTGCGTCGAGAGGTTGAAGCGCCATGTGTTTGAAAAATAGTGGGCGGCGTGGTCCGAGCGCAGAAATTCGCTCGTGACACTGTTACGTTCTGTGACTATAACGCCAAAGTTCTCATTTGCTGAACTTCTTCATCGCGCGCTCGACTTCACGCTTGCCTTCGCGGTCCTTGATCGTGTCGCGCTTGTCATGCTCGGCTTTGCCCTTGGCCAGTGCGACCTCGCATTTCACCTTGCCTGCCTTCCAATGGAGGTTGAGCGGCACCAGGGTGTAGCCCTTTTGTTCGATCTTGCCGATCAGGCGGCGAATCTCTTCCTTGTGCAGCAAGAGCTTCTTGGTGCGGACCGAATCCGGCGTGATGTGGCTCGACGCGCTGTTAAGCGGGTTGATCTGCAGGCCGATGACGAAGAGTTCTCCATTACGGATCACCACATAGCCATCGGTCAGTTGCACCTTGCCTTCGCGCAGCGATTTCACCTCCCAGCCTTCGAGCACGATGCCCGCCTCGAAGCGCTCTTCGAAGAAGTAGTTGTAAGCGGCCTTTTTGTTGTCGGCGATGCGGGAGGAGGGGTCTTGTTTCTTTTTGGTTGCCATGGCTCGGAAAGGTGGGGTCGGCATGGCTTCAATACAATCCGTCGCGCACGCCGTGCCGATTCTATGAAAACCGTTCAAAAGTCCGTCCTCATCTGGTACAGCGCCGAGGAGATGTACGCCCTGGTCACCGATGTTGCCAAGTACCCCGAGTTTTTGCCCTGGTGCAATCGGGCTAGCGTGATTGACCAGGACGAAAGCGGAATGACTGCTGAAGTCGGCCTTTCGTTCGGCGGAATCCGGCAGAGCTTTACGACGCGCAACACACAGATTGCCGGTCGCGAAGTGCAACTCAAACTGGTCAGCGGACCCTTCTCGAACCTCGATGGTGTCTGGAAGTTCACGCCGGTGGGCGAAACTGGCGAGCGGGCTTGCCGAGTCGAACTGAACCTGAACTACGGCTTCAGCAATTTCGCGCTGCAGGCCTTGATCGGCCCCGTATTCGACAAGATTGCATCGAGTCTGGTCGAGGGGTTCGTCAAGCGCGCCGAGCAGGTTTACGGCAAGAGCTGAATCGCATGCAGATCACGTTGGTCTATTCGCCAGGGCCCCGCCAGATCTTTGAAGAGACCGTGACGCTGTCCAATGGTGCGACGGCGCAGGATGCTCTGATCGCCAGCCGCCTTCCCGCCTCGTTCCCTGCGCTCGATTGGGCTGCCTTGCCCGTGGGCGTCTGGGGCCGGGTATGCGAATGGGACCGTGTGCTGGCAGAGTATGACCGGATCGAGCTGTGCCGGCCACTGAAGGTGGATCCCAAGGTGGCGCGACGCGAGAGATTTCAACGCCAGGGTGCGCGCGGGACCGGGTTGTTTTCCAGCCGTCGCCCGGGTGGAAAGGACGGTTACTGACTTGAGCTGCAAGCCTGCTCGGACGCCTGCATGCAAACTTACTTGCAGTCGCTGGCAATGACCGTCTGCAAGCGCTGCTGCTCTTCGGCACGCGCCTTGTCGTCGATGATTTCGCGTTCGCCCTGGGCGTTCAAGCGCGCCACACGGATGCCGCTGTCGAAGGTGGCCTTGCTCTGTCTTGCGCGATTGCAGTTTTCGGCTTTTGCCTGCGCGACCTTCTGAAGCTCTGCTGCGCGCTTGGCCTTTTCGGCTTCTTCCGCCTTCTTCGCTTTTTCTTCGAGTTCCTTGTCGACGCCGGATGGCCGAGCGCCACTCGCAGCCATGGCGGGCGCAGGCGCCGTGCCCGGTTCCGCTGCATCGGGAGCGGCCGAAGGGGTCCCTTGCGAGAAGGTCACCCGCGGACTGCCTCCGCCCGGGCGGCGCACGATGTTCTTTTCCGGAATATCAGGCGGCGGCGACTGGTCGCTGAAAACCTTCTTGCCCGCGCTGTCGATCCATTGCCATTGCGCGCTTGCGACCGTCGGCACGGCGCAGACCAATGCAAGGACGAGCGAATTCAAGTGGACGAACTTCATGGCGGGCAGTTTAGCGCTCCCTTACCTTTTGCAACGTTTTGACGTGGCTGATTTGAGGGGATCGCGGGGAAACAGCCACAGTTCGCCTCGAATGTGGCGCGGCGCCACATCTCCCTCCTTCCGGCCCTTGGTCCGGCTTTTGGTCCGGGTAAGTACGGGGCCATCGCTACAATCCGTCTTTTGGAGCCTTCCCCATGCGCCTTCTCGGCAAAGCGCTGACCTTCGACGATGTGTTGTTGGTGCCAGCGTTCTCCCAGGTCCTGCCCAAGGACACCTCCCTCGCCACCCGACTTTCCCGCAACATCACGTTGAATCTGCCGCTCGTTTCAGCGGCGATGGACACCGTGACCGAAGCACGCCTCGCCATCGCGATCGCCCAGGAAGGCGGCATCGGCATCGTCCACAAGAACCTGACGGCGCAGCAGCAGGCCGCCGAGGTGGCCCGCGTGAAGCGCTACGAATCCGGCGTGCTGCGCGACCCGGTGGTGATCACGCCGACGCATTCGGTGCGGCAGGTGATGGCACTGTCTGACCAGCTCGGCATCTCCGGCTTCCCGGTGGTCGACGGCGGCAGGGTCGTCGGCATCGTGACCGGCCGCGACTTGCGCTTCGAGACACGCTACGACGCGCCTGTCAGCGAGATCATGACGCAGCGCGACAAGCTCATCACCGTCCCCGACGGCACGACACTTGCGGACGCCAAGGCGCTGCTCAACAAGTACAAGCTCGAGCGATTGCTGGTCATCAACAGCGATTGGGAACTCAAAGGCCTGATCACAGTCAAGGACATCACCAAGCAGACCAGCTTCCCCAATGCAGCGCGTGACGCCTCCGGGCGTTTGCGCGTGGGTGCAGCCGTTGGCGTTGGCGACGGCACCGAGGAGCGCGTGGAAGCGCTGGTGGCCGCGGGTGTCGACGTCATCGTGGTGGACACCGCGCACGGCCACAGCGCTGGCGTGATCTCGCGCGTGCGCTGGGTCAAGAAGAACTATCCACAGATCGACGTGATCGGCGGAAACATCGCGACCGGCGACGCGGCACGCGCGCTGGCCGACGTGGGCGCCGATGCGGTCAAGGTCGGTATCGGCCCGGGCTCAATCTGCACCACGCGCATCGTGGCCGGCGTTGGGGTGCCGCAGATCATGGCGGTCGACAGCGTCGCCACCGCCTTGCAAGGCACCGGCGTTCCGCTGATTTCCGACGGCGGCGTGCGCTATTCGGGCGACATCGCCAAGGCCATCGCAGCCGGCGCCAGCACCGTGATGATGGGCAGCATGTTCGCCGGCACTGAAGAGGCGCCGGGCGAGATCGTGCTCTACCAGGGTCGCAGCTACAAAAGCTACCGCGGCATGGGAAGCATCGGCGCGATGCAGCAGGGCAGTGCCGATCGCTACTTCCAGGAATCGACGACCGGCAACCCCAACACCGACAAGCTCGTGCCCGAAGGCGTCGAAGGCCGCGTGCCGTACAAGGGCTCGATCGTCTCGATCGTCTACCAGATGGCTGGTGGCGTGCGGGCCAGCATGGGCTACTGCGGCTGCGCGACGATCGAAGACATGCAGAACAGGGCTGAGTTCGTCGAGATCACGACCGCCGGCATCCGCGAGAGTCATGTGCACGACGTGCAGATCACCAAAGAAGCGCCCAACTACCGGGCCGAGTGACCGACCCCATGCAACACGACAAAATCCTGATTCTCGATTTCGGCTCGCAGGTAACCCAGCTGATTGCCCGCCGCGTGCGCGAAGCCCATGTGCTGAGCGAAGTGCACCCGTGCGACGTCAGTAACGAGTGGATTCGCAATTACGCGAAGGATGGGTCGCTCAAGGGCGTGATCCTCTCTGGCAGCCATGCCAGCGTGTACGAAGACACGACCGACAAGGCACCGCAGGCGGTGTTCGAACTCGGCGTTCCGGTGCTCGGCATCTGCTACGGCATGCAAACCATGGCGCACCAGCTTGGCGGCAAGGTCGAGGGCGGCCATAAGCGCGAGTTTGGCGCAGCGGCCGTTCGTGCACGCGGTCATACCGACCTGTTGAACGAGATTGCCGACTTCAAGACCGACGAAGGTTTCGGCATGCTCAACGTGTGGATGAGCCATGGCGACAAGGTTACCGAGCTGCCACCCGGCTTCAAGCTGATGGCGTCTACCGAGAGTTGCCCGATTGCCGGCATGGCCGACGAAGAGCGGCATTTCTATGGCGTGCAGTTTCATCCCGAAGTCACGCACACGCAGCAGGGCACGGCGATCCTGCAGCGCTTCGTGCTCGACATCTGCGGCTCCAAGCCCGATTGGGTCATGCGAGATCACGTGGCCGAGGCGGTTGCGAAGATCCGTGAGCAAGTCGGCGACGAAGAAGTCATCCTCGGTCTGTCGGGCGGCGTGGATTCATCCGTTGCTGCCGCGTTGATCCATCGGGCCATCGGCGACCAGCTGACATGCGTCTTCGTCGACCACGGCTTGCTGCGCTTGAACGAGGGCGATCTCGTCATGGAGATGTTCGTCGGCAAGCTGCATGCGAAAGTGATTCGCGTCGATGCCAGCGAGCTGTTCCTCGGCAAACTTGGGGGGGTAAGCGACCCGGAAGCCAAGCGCAAGATCATCGGCGGCGAGTTCGTGACCGTGTTCAAGCAGGAAGCTGCCAAGCTGACCAGCGCGGGCGCCAAGGGTGCCAAGTGGCTGGCACAAGGCACCATCTATCCGGACGTCATCGAGTCCGGCGGCGCCAAGTCGTCGACCGGCAAGAAGAAGGCCGTGACGATCAAGAGCCACCACAACGTCGGCGGCCTGCCGGAGCAACTGGGCCTGAAGCTGCTCGAGCCGTTACGCGATCTTTTCAAGGACGAAGTGCGCGAACTCGGCGTGGCGCTCGGCCTGCCACCTGCAATGGTGTACCGCCACCCGTTCCCCGGCCCCGGCTTGGGCGTGCGCATCCTCGGCGAAGTCAAAAAGGAATACGCCGACTTGCTGCGGAGTGCGGACGCGATCTTCATCGAGGAGCTGCGCAACTTCATCGACCCGGCCAGCGGCAAGAGCTGGTACGACCTCACGAGCCAGGCTTTCGTCGTCTTCCTGCCGGTAAAGAGTGTCGGCGTGATGGGCGATGGCCGTACCTATGACTACGTCGTCGCGCTGCGCGCGGTGCAGACGAGCGACTTCATGACTGCGGATTGGGCTGAGCTGCCGTACGCGCTGTTGAAGACGGTGTCGGGGCGAATCATCAACGAGGTGCGCGGGATCAATCGCGTGACTTACGACGTGAGTTCGAAGCCGCCTGCGACGATCGAGTGGGAGTGAGCGTGTTCTTCCGGGCAGCTCAATGCGCCCATAGGGCGGTTCTCGCCATCAGCGTTCTTGCTCTTGTTGAAATGGCACCTCAACGTCGGTAACGTGGTGCATCAGTGAGCCGCCGCCTCGCGGACAATTCGCACCATCGCTCGCCCCGAGACGCCCCGAGACGCTCCATGTACCTGCCGCCCCAATTCAATTTCAAGGACCTCGCGATTGCGATCGAGCTGATGCGTGCCAACGCGTTCGCCAGCCTGATCTCGAACGACGACGATGGGCTGCCTTTCGTCTCGCATCTGCCGCTGGTCGCGGAGCAACACGAAGACGGCACGATCGTCTTGCTCGGGCACTGCGCAAAGCCGAATCCGCACTGGCGCTACCTCGAAGCCCGACCCAAAGCCGTCGTGACATTTCTCGGGCCGCATGCCTACATGTCGCCTGCGGTCTATCCGGACCTGGCCCGCGTGCCGACCTGGAATTACCTCGCGGTGCACTGCAAGGTCGAGTCGGCACTGGTGACCGAGCCAGCCGCCAAGGACGAGCTGCTGAAAAAGCTCATCGCCGAGCATGAGCCGGCCTACGCACAACAGTGGCGCGATCTTGGCGAAGACTTTCAGCAGAAGATGCTGACCGGCATCGTCGGCTTCACGCTGCGGGTGACCGACCTGCAGTGCAAGCTGAAGCTCAATCAGCACCGACGCGAAGCGCATGCCGAGATGTATTCGCGCTTTTCTGCAGGGTCGCCGGACGAGCAGGCACTGGCTGAGTGGATGGTGCGGCTGGGCATGAACACGACCGCAGCTGCGTGAGATGAGCGACAGACATAAGCGACAGACAAGGAATCTGACATGCGCATTTTCGGATTGGTCGGTTTGCTGGTGGCCCTCGTGATCGTCGGCCTGCTGGCGAAGAAGCAGCTCGCGCCGATCGCCGCGCCGACCTTGCCAGCTACAACCTCCGTACCCGGTGCGCCAGCGCCCGCCGCCGGTACAGCGCCGGCCAACGCACGCGAGCAGAGTCAGCAAATGCAGCAGCAGTACAAGCAGGCGATCGATGCGGCGATGCAGCCGCAGCGCAAGATGCCCGAGGACAATTGAAAGCCCTACGAAGGGCCGCTCGCGTCTGCGACATCCGCTCAGGCACCGGCGACCGATGACAGACAAGGATTGGATGGCGCTCGCATTGAGCGAAGCGCAAGCCGCCGCCGACGCGGGCGAAGTGCCCGTGGGTGCCGTGCTCGTGAAAGACGGCTTGCTGGTCGCCAAAGGCCGCAATACGCCCGTGGCGCAGCACGATCCGAGCGCGCACGCAGAGATCAACGCACTTCGGGCCGGCGCAACGGCACTCGGCAACTATCGGCTCGATGGCTGCGAGCTTTTCGTCACGCTCGAGCCTTGCGCGATGTGCGCGGGCGCGATGCTTCATGCGCGGCTGGCGCGTGTCGTGTTCGGCGCGGCCGACATCAAGACGGGCGCTGCCGGATCGGTCGTCGATCTCTTTGCCGAGCCACGCTTGAACCACCGAACGCGCGTCGTGCGCGGCGTGCTCGAAGCGCAGTGCAGCGAGTTGCTTCAGCGCTTTTTTCGCCAGCGCCGTGATGCCGCGCGCGAAAGCGTCCAACCGCTGAGCGACGATGCGCTGCGCACGCCGCCAGAGCGCTTTACCGGCCTGACTGACTACCCCTTCACGTCTCGCTGGATCGACGACCTCCCGAGCTTGCGTGACTGGCGCATGCATTACGTCGACACGGCACCTGCGGTCCCGAAGCCCACGTTGCTGTGCCTGCACGGCCCCGGAGAGTGGAGCTACTTGTTCAGGTACCTCCTTGCCATGTCCGGCCCACGCATGCTGGCGCCCGACCTCATCGGCTTCGGCATGAGCGACAAGCCCAAGCGCGATGTCGTGCATCGGCTCGACTGGCATCGCGACGTGCTGATTGAATGGCTGGATCGTTTGCAGACGGGTCCGATGGTGCTCGTGCACAGCGCGGCAGCGACCGACCTTGCGACGCTGTTGTCGGCGGCAGCGCCACGCCAGTTCGTGGGTGTGCTCACTGCGCCTGAAGGTGGCGAGGCCGTAGCGCACGCGTGGCGTGCGCCGTTTCCAGACCGTGGCCACGAAGCGGCATTGCGGGCGCTCCCGCCAGCCGCGGCAACCTCCGGCCCGAGCCCTTCGCAGGCGCTCCAATTGATAGAGGACGCGATGGGATACTTCCGCGAGTGACAAAACACATCTACATCTATTCCCCCGCCAGTGCGGTGCGCGACCGCGCCGCTTTCAAGCGCGGCGTCGCACGGCTCAAGGCACTGGGCTACGAGATCGAAATCGACGAAGCGGCGCTTAGCGTGCACCAGCGTTTCGCCGGCGACGACGCCGTGCGGCTCGCCGCCATCTCGCGTGCTGCCGCAAGCCACGCCGACGTGGCGCTCATCGCACGCGGTGGCTACGGCCTGACGCGCATCCTCGACGCGATTCCGTACAAGGCCATTGCCAAAGCGATCGAGCACGGCACCGAGTTCGTCGGCCTGAGTGACTTCACCGCGCTGCAGAGCGCGCTGTTCGCAAAGACCGGCGCTGTGACCTGGGCCGGCCCGGCGGTGGGCGAAGACTTCGGAGCTGAAGAAGGCGCGGACGACATCATGGAAGACTGCTTCGGCGACTTCACGAGCGGGCAGGGCGAGGGAACGGGCTGGCGCGTTCCGGTCCGCGACGCGGCCGCCATGGCGTCGCCGTTGAAAAGCATTCACGGTGCCACGTTGTGGGGCGGCAACCTGTGCGTGCTGACCAGCCTGCTCGGCACGCCGTATTTTCCGGCGGTCGACAAGGGCGTGCTGTTCGTCGAAGACGTGAACGAGCATCCTTATCGCATCGAACGCATGCTTGACCAGTTGCGTCATGCGGGCGTGCTGGCGCGTCAAAAGGCGATCGTGCTGGGTCAGTTCACAAGCATGCGCAAGATCCCCGGTTACGACCGCGGCTTCGACCTGCAGGCCGTAGTGACGCGACTGCGCGGCTTGCTGAAGATTCCGGTGTTGACGGGGCTACCGTTCGGCCATGTGCCGACCAAAGTGATGTTGCCGGTGGGCGCCAAAGTCGAAATGGCGGCCGACGAGAGGGATGTATTTTTGGTGTGGGGTCATCGGCACCACCGTGACCACGCGCATTGACCTGAAGAAGTCAGTCTCGATCTGACTTGTTCAGACCGAAAACTTGTTCAAACCGGGAAACGCTGGTGAATGCGCGGGCCCATGGTGTTGGGCAATCCGCCTTTGAACATGCCGTTGATCTGCTTGACCTGACGGCGCGCTTCCAGCTCGCCATCGACTTCGCTGATTGCGGCCAACAAGTCTTGCCGGAGATACCAGAGGGCTTCCACGTCTTCGGCAAAGCGCACGCGTTGCATCAGGCGCTGGACGTTCTGGCCGGTGTGCACCTGCAACAGTGACAACATCACCGTGCGAATTTGCCCTGTCTTACGGTCGGCAGAGCGGCTCCAGCCAATGCCGGGGAAGGACAGAAGTCGAAAGAAGCTGCTTGGGGAAACCATGACGCGGGAGCTATTTGCCTGGAGACTTGATGAACGTACGTTAATGGGCGTCAAGCGGTGGCACAAGCCCGGACACACTTTTTCATCATTAAAAACAACATACTTCACGAAACTGTTCAAGCGCTTTCCCAAGAGTTGATACATTAGTTTTAGTTTTGGGTGATCAGGGATGCGATGAGGGCTGAGAAAAGACCCTGTTGAATCCAGCCGCGGGCCTGCGTTCGTACTTCGGACGCACATTGACATTGGAGAGCGCAAAACGATCGGCGGCTGCATCGAGCCTGCACGTCGCTAATCGCTAACGCCTAGAAACGAATGCTTTGCCATAATCAAACAGCTGTCGCTACCAAAAAATTCACAAAATGGGCATTCAAACCACCGTCGTCTTTGCGGACCTGACCGGAAGCACGCGGGTCTTCGAGGCCATGGGAAACGCGCGAGCGACGGAAACCGTCACGCGATTGATTCAGTGGATCGGCGGCGTTTGCGAATCCCACGGCGGGCGCGTCGTCAAATCGTTAGGCGATGGCGTCTTCGCGACATTTCAGAGCGGGCCGGCTGCCACTGCAGCCGTGCTGGAGATGCAGCGCAATCACCAGAAGCGGCTGTCTGTCTGGCCGGCGCCGTTGCGCATGGACCTGCAGATCGGCGTGGCGAGCGGAGAAATCGTCGAGGTCGACGGTGATTGCTACGGCGATGCCGTCAACCTGGCTTCGCGCCTGAGCGACCTGGCCGGCCCGGGTCAGATTTGGGCGACCGATTCGGTGATCGAGCAGCTGCACGACGGCAGCGTTCGGCATCGCAATCTGGGCCCGATCAACATTCGCGGCCGCAACGAGATGGCGATCGTCCATCGCGTCGACTGGCAGGAAGAGGTTTCGGAGTTCCTGACGATGCCGGCATCGCTGGCGCCGCAAAAGGCGCCCGACTCGACCTTCGGCCAGATCGAGCTGGCCTGGCTCGATGTGCGCTCGATGTTCCGTGCAGCGGAGTTGCCGATTCATTTGGGACGTGTCGACGATGCGCAGTTCGTCGTCAACGACCCGCGCGTGTCGCGGCTGCACGCGCGCATCGAGGCGCGGCAAGGCAGTTGCGTGCTGGTCGATGTCAGCACCTACGGCACCTGGGTGCGTTTTCACGGTACCGCCGGTGCCAGCGGCGAGATCGCATTGCGCCGGCAGGAGTGCGTGCTGCACGGCAGCGGCGAGATCGGCTTGGGCGCGCCCTTGAGCGACTTCAGCGCACCGACGATTTCGTTCAACACGACCGGCGGCAACGTGCTGCTGGCGCGACGCGACGCGCGCTAATTGCGTTGCGTCGACCATCGGTCGACGTTCGGGTAACACCCGCCCCGCTTCGCCCGATGCTGCGCTGCAGCTAAGGGCAAATCAGCATACGCACCTGCCATACAACGGCAGAAACTCGCGCTCAGTCAGGATGCTTACCGTCCGGTAACCTCGTATCTTCGAGGGCGCCTCGGGTTGGTCGACCGCATCCATGGCTTCAGATAGACGAGGAGTCGCATGGGTACTGAGCTCGGGGATTCGCCTTGGCGGACCGACCGTGAAAGGCAGCAGCCACGCAGCGCCAAGCGCGACGCCGTGCTCACCGCGGCAGCACGCCTGTTCACGCACCGCGGCTTTCAGGGAACCTCGCTCGACGACATCGCGCAAAGCCTCGGTGTCACCAAGCCGACCCTCTATCACTACGTCGCGAACAAGGAAGAGATCCTCTTCGAGTGCGTGCGCCGTGGTCTGGGTGCGCTGCGGGCCTGCATCGACGAAGCGACCGAGCGCGGCCTCGCGGGTCGCGAGCGGCTCCGCGCCGCGATGGAAAACTACGCCGGCATCGTGACCAGCGACTTCGGCCTTTGTGTGATCCGCATCGGCGAAGACCCGCTGTCGGAGCCGCGCCGGCGCGAGCTGCGTGCGCTCAAGGGCGAGATCGATGTCGAGTTCCGCACTCTGATCGAGGCCGGCATGGCCGAAGGCTGGATCGCCGCCGGCGATGCGGCTATGGCGGCCTACACGGTGGTTGGCGCATTGAGCGGCGTGGGCCGTTGGTACCGGCCAGAGAACCGCGCTGCCCACAACCTCGAAGACGCGGTGCGCCATTGCATCGAAATGCTCATGCGGGGCGTGCTGAGCGCGCCGTCGCAACACAGTGCCGCGGTGCCGCTTCGTGCACGCCCCGGCCCTTGGGGAGAAACCATGTCGGAGATGCGTCGCGAAGTTCATTTTGGGGACCGCGTGGTGCGCTGCTTTACGCCGCGACGCGTGCATGTGGCGCAGTTGCTGGCCGACGTGCTCGCGGCACGCCCGGATGCCGAGGCCTTGGTCATCGGGCCGTTACGACTCACCTGGCGCGGCTTGCACCATGCCGTGTGCAAGTGCGCAGCCGGCTTGAAGCAGCGCGGCACTGGTCCTGGCGATCGGGTCGCACTGTTCATGGACAACAGCGCCGAGTTCGTGATCGCCATCTATGCCTGCGCGTGGCTTGGCGCGGTCGCCGTGCCGATCAGCTCGCGAGCCCGTGCGGCGGAGATTGCGTATTCGCTCAACGATGCGGAGGCGCTCGCACTGGTGTGCAGCCGCGAGCTCGCCGAGTTCGTTCCTGCGTCGACGTCGGTGCCATCGTTGCGGCATCGCCTGGTGGTCGGCGGAGCGAAACAAGGCTTCGAGCCTTTCAGCGACCTCATGCAGGCGCAGCCGCTCACGCAACCGCACGACAGCGCCGAAGAAGACCTCGCCGTGCTGCTCTACACCTCGGGCACGACCGGCAAGCCGAAGGGCGCGATGCTGAGTCACCTCAACATCGTGCATTCGGTGATGCACTTCGTGCAGGCCATGGGCCTCGGCCCGGACGATCGCAGCGTGGTGGCAGTGCCGCTCAGCCATGTCACCGGGCTCGTGGCCGAGCTCTACACGATGCTGCATGCTCAAGGCTGCGTCGTGCTGATGCCGCCCTTCAAGGCTGGCGAATTCGTGCGGCTCGCGGCTGAAGAGCGCATGACCCACACGATCATGGTGCCCGCCATGTACAACCTGTGCCTTTTGCTGCCAAACCTGCAGGAGCACGACCTGCATCACTGGCGCATCGGCGCCTTCGGCGGCGCGCCGATGCCTTCCGCCAGCATCGAAGCGATGGCCGAGCGCCTGCCCAACCTCACGCTGATGAACGCCTACGGGTCGACCGAGACCTGTTCACCGGCGACCATCATGCCGCCCGGCCAGACACCGCAGCATCGAGACAGTGTCGGCCTGGCTGTGTCGTGTGGCGAGATCAGCATCGTCGACGACGACGGCAATGAAGTGCCACGCGGCGAGGCCGGCGAGATATGGATCGCCGGGCCGATGGTGTCGCAGGGCTACTGGCGCAACGAGGCCGCCACCGCCACCGAATTCAAGGGCGGCTACTGGCGTTCCGGCGACATCGGCAGCATGGATGCCGATGGCTATGTGCGCATCCTCGACCGCAAGAAAGACGTCATCAATCGCGGCGGCTACAAGATCTTTTGCGCCGCGGCAGAGAGCACGATCACCGAGCACCCGGAGGTGATCGAGGTCGCTCTGGTCGGCGTGCCGTGCGCCGTGCTCGGCGAGCGCGTGCATGCCTTCGTTTGCGTGCGGCAACTGGATGCGTCGACACAGGCCGCGGCACTGCAGGCTTTCAGCAGCGAGCGCCTTTCCGACTACGCCGTGCCGGAGACCTGGACCATCGGCACCGAGCCGCTGCCGCGCAACCTGAACGGCAAGGTCATGAAGCGTGCGCTGCGCGATTCGTTGCATGTCGCCATGACCTGAGCCGGAATTCGTCACAAAGCCATCGATGAAAAAAATCCACATCTCGCAGCAGAGCATCGTCTTCGTACTGTTCGTGCTGATGTTCCTCGGCTTCGCGCTCCTGTTGCCCGGCTTCGCGCAGGTCGACAACCTGCTCACGCTGCTGCAGAACGTCGCCATCCTCGGCATCCTCGGGCTCGGCATGTCGGTGGTCGTCATCGGACGTGGCATCGACATCTCGATGATCGCGGCGCTCGCGGTGCCGTCCGGGCTGCTGCTGCAGCTGATGCAAAACGGCATGAGCTTGCCTGCCGCCTGCGCACTGGCTGTCGGGTTGTCGCTGGCGTTCGGGTTGGTCAACGGCTGGCTCATCGCGTATGCCGAAGTGCCGTCGCTCTTCACCACGCTGGCTTCGGGTTTGTTTCTCGCGGGGTTGGGCCAGGCGTTCTTCTTTCAACTCGAAGTGGTGCAATGGCCGAGCAATATGGACTCGATCGCCTGGATGGGGCGTGGCACGTTCGCCGGCCTGCCGATGCCGGTTGTCATGTTCGGAATCGCTGCGGCGGGGCTCGCACTGTTTTTGAAACGGCTGCGCGCCGGCGCCTTCATCTACGCCATCGGCGACAACCCTTTCGGCGCGCGCGCCACGGGCTTGCCGACCCGGCCGATCGTCGTGCTGCAGTACGTCATGGCCGCGTTGATCGGCGTCTTCGCCGGCATCGTGATGGCGGCTTCGGTCAACAGCATGCCGACGCGCATCTTCAACTCCACCATGATCTACGACGTGGTGCTGGTGGTGGTGCTGGGCGGCATCGGACTTTCCGGCGGCCGCGGTGGTGTGCTCAACGTGATCATCGGCACGCTGCTCATCGGAACCATGCTGAACGGCATGACGATCCTCGACATCTCCTATTCGGTACAGAACATCGTCAAGGGCGTGGTACTGCTGGTCGCCATCCTGGTCGACTCGGCCTTCAATCCGCGCAACGAGGAGACCGCCCAGCAGGGCGACATCTGACCTCGACCAATTGCTTTTCTCAAGTTCCGTTAGTGCCCCGCGCCAGGCATCCATTGGCGCTGTTCTTAAATACAAATGAAGGAGACACAGCATGCATCTCGGACAAAAAATCGCGACTGTCGCTTGCCTGACCCTCGGCCTCGCCGCCGCGCAAACCGCGCTGGCGCAGGGCAAGGGGCTGGACGAGCCGTTCCGTGACGGCTACAAGAAATCACTGGATGGCAAGACCGTCGGCTTCATCCCGGTGGCGATGGGCTTCGACCTGGCGCAGGGCTGGTACAACGGACTGAAGAAGGAGCTCGAGCCTTCGGGCATGAAGGTCGTCGCGCGCGACCCCAACTGGAACACCAACTCCGGCGCGCAGGCTTTCACCGCGCTCATCGCCGAGAAGCCGGCTGTCATCGTCATCCATAACCCCGACGTCGCGACCTACGCCAAACTGATCGCCAAGGCCGAGAGCGAAGGCATTTATGTGGTGCAGATCAACATGCGATCGGTACAGCCGTCGACTGTGTTCGTCGGCGCCGATTGGGTCGATGTCGGCGAGCGCAATGCCGAGTCCGTCGTGGCGGCTTGCAAGGGCAAGTCGAACAAGATCGCCATCGTGCAGGGCGCGCCGACGGCAGCGACCAGCGCCTACACGTTGAAGGGCGTGGAGAACGTGCTTGCCAAAAATCCGCAGATCAAGGTCGTCTCGAACCAGGCGGCCGACTGGGACGCCGCCAAGGCCAAGGCGCTCACGCAGACCGTGCTGAAGCAAAACCCCGACCTGTGCGGCATCATCGGATTTTGGGACGGCATGGACATCGGCACTGCTGCCGCGGTCAAGGAAGCGGGTCTCACCGGCAAGGTGTTCCTCGCGACGTCGGGCGGTGGCGAGCAGAAGGGCGCCTGCGACCAAGTGAAGTCGGGCGCTTTCGATTCCGACATCAGCTACGACGTGCCGACCCAGGCCAGCAACATGGCCGCGATGATCAAGTGGCTGGTGCAGAACGGCATCAAGCCCGGCTCCGCCAAACAGAACATCTACACCACGCTGGTGCCCATCACCAAGGAGAACGCGAGTGCCGACGGCACCTGCTGGAAACTGACCGCCAGCAAGTAACGCGACCGGCTGCGTTCTTGCCATGAATGAAACACTGACGCGGCTGCGTTACCGCTACTGGCCCGACCACTGGGTCGGCGAGATCCTGTCCAAGCGATGGACCGAGACCGCCATCCCGGTGCTGCTGCTCATCGTCGTCGTCATCGCCTCCGGGCGATTGATCGGCAATTTCTACACGCCGGGCGTGCTGGCCGACACGCTCCGGCAGGCCGGCGAGATCGGCCTCATCGTGCTCGGCATGGCGCTGGTGATGATCGTCGGCGGCATCGATCTGTCGGTCGGGTCGATGTTCGCGCTGACCAATTTCTGCGCGCTCATGCTGATGCACGTGCTCAAGTGGCCGGTGGCTTTCGCGGTCCTCGGTACGCTGGTGTGCGGCGCCTGTCTGGGCGCCATCAACGGCTTGCTGATCGGCTACCTGCGGCTGCGCGCGTTTCTCACTACGCTCATCACGCTGATCATCTTCAGGTCGGTGTATGAGATTCTGAGCATGCAGTATTCGACCGAAATCGCCGGCAATCTGCCCGATTCGGAAGTCTGGAATTTTCTGGGCGACGGCACTTTTCTCGGGCTGCCGACGGTGGCTTGGGTCTATGCCGTCGCGGCCATCGGCGGGCACTTGCTGCTGACCCGGCTGCGCCTCGGATGGCACATCATGGCCATCGGTGGCTCACGCCGGTCGGCCTACAACGGTGGCATCGCGGTGCGGCGCACGGTGGCGCTGTGCTATGTGGGCTGCGGCATTCTTACCGGCGCGGGCGGCTGCTTTTTCGCATCGAGACTCGCCACGGCGGGCGCCGACATCGGCGTCGGCATGGAAGTTCTGGTGCTGACGGCGGCGGTGCTCGGCGGCATCAGCCTGGGCGGCGGTCGCGGCTCGGTCACCAAGGCGATGGTCGGCACGCTACTGGTGCTGTTGATTACCAACGGGCTGACCTCGATGTCGGCGCCTGGCGGCGTCATCCGCATGGTGCTGGCGGCCATCCTGGTGCTGGCCGCGGTGATCGATGTGCGCTGGCTGAAGAACCGACAGCGCATCATCAGCAAGGTCTACATCAGCCCGACTTATCACAAGCTCGGCGACGCGCCGGACTGTAGCGAGGAGGCCGCAGGCCGCTATGCGCTGAACAACAAGCTGCGTGACGTGACGCTGATTGGACTCGGACGAATCGAGGCGCCCGAAGACGTCATCCTCGACCGCGAAGACAACCTCTACGCGGGCTCCCGGCACGGCGACATCATCCGTTTCTTTGCGCCTGACTACGAGCGCATGGAAATCTTCGCGCACATCGGCGGCCAACCGCTCGGCATGGCCTTCGACCGCGAGGACAACCTCTATGTGTGCGTCGGCGGCATGGGCCTGTATCGCGTCACGCCACAGCAAAAGGTCGAGCGCGTCACCGATGAAACGAACCGCAGTTGGAGCTCGATCAACGACGACAGCCGGTTGCGGCTGGCCGACGATCTCGACATCGCCGATGATGGCCGCGTGTTCTTCAGCGAAGCCACGGTGCGCTACGAAATGGACGAGTGGCCGGTCGATGGGCTGGAGGCGCGTGGCAACGGTCGCATCGTGTGCTACGACCCACGCGACAACTCGACTCGCACGGTGTTGCGCGACCTCAAGTTCCCCAACGGCATCGCCATCGCGAGCGACGGGCAATCGATCCTGTTCGCAGAAACCTGGGGCTGCTGCGTCAAGCGCTACTGGTTCGACGGACCGAAGAGCGGGCAAGTCGAGATGGTCATTGCCGACCTGCCAGGCTACCCCGACAACATCAACCTGGCATCCGACGGAAACTACTGGCTGGCGCTGGTCGGCATGCGTTCGCCGGCGTACGACCTGGCCATGCGCATGCCGGGCTTTCGCAAGCGCATGGCGTCGCGGTTGCCGGTCGACGAATGGCTTTTTCCCAACATCAACACCGGCTGCGTGCTGAAGTTCAGCGAGGCCGGCGAGGTGCTCGAAACGCTGTGGGATCTCGGCGGCGAGAACCATCCCATGATCACTTCGATGCGCGAGCACAAGGGCCACCTGTACCTCGGCGGCATTTCCAACAATCGCATCGGCCGCTACACGCTGCCCGGAGCCGACCCCGGCTTCAACCAGTACGAGCGCCGCTGGAGGGCTGCCTGATGTTCGACACCATCCGTCAATTCAGCGATCGCGTGCTGGGCCGCGGCGACGCTGCCATCACCGTGCCGGTCATGGACGGCGCACTCAAGCCGAATCGTGTGCTCGACGATGCCGAGGTCGTGGCGACGCTGCCTGATATCGACGACCTGGCCACAGACGGCACGATGCTCTTCGCAACGGCCGGCGCGGTGCTGTATCGGCTGGACGCTGGTCGACTCGTCGAGGTGCAGCGCTTCGATGCGGATATCACCGCGCTAGCGGTACGGTCCGCGGACCGGCTGGCTGTGGCGTTGGCCGGCAAGCGGATCGTGCTGATGTCCAGCGACCGCAAACGACCGGGCAACCTGATCGAAATCGCCACTCTGGACCGCCTCGGCGACGCGCCGTTGCACAGCGTCAACGCGCTCTCGTTCGAAGCCGACGACAGCGTGCTCTTCAGCGATGGATCGACCCGGCGCGGCCCGGACGATTGGTGCCGCGACCTGATGGAGAAGGGACAGACCGGCCGCGTGGCTCGGTGGCGCGTTGGCCTGGGCGCCGGCACGAACAGTGGGCCGGGCACCGTCGAACTGCTGGCAAGCCGTCTGCAGTATGCGTACGGTGTGTTGCCGCGAACCGAAGCTGTGGCGGACCGGCAAGTCAAGGCGGGCGGCGTGCGCTATAGCGAGAGCTGGCGCCATCGCGTCGTGCAGGCCGGGTTGCAGGCCGGCTCGCAGCCCGTGCTCGCCGATCTGCCCGGCTACCCCTCACGCATGGCGCCTGCTGCACGCGGCGGCTTCTGGCTGACCTGCTTCGTCTGCCGCACGCAGCTCGTGGAGTTCGTGCTGCGCGAAGATGCCTACCGCACGCGCATGCTCGAAAGCGTCGACCCGCGCTACTGGGTCGCGCCGTCGCTGCGATCCGGCACCAGTTACCTGGAGCCGTTGCAGGGCGCCGGCGTCAAGCAGATGGGTGTGCTCAAGCCGTGGGCACCACCTCGCTCTTACGGGCTGGTGCTGCACGTCGATGCGCAAGGGCACACGACAGAGTCGCTGCACAGCCAGGTCGACGGCCAGCACCACGGCATCACCGCAGTCGTCGAGTTCGGCGGTGCGCTGTACGCTGCATCGAGAGGCAGCGGGCGATTGCTGCGCGTGCCGTTGACCGGCCCAGGAGCCATGCAATGACCGACTTGATCAACGCTGCAGAGGCTGCCGCTGTGGCCGCCGCATCCGCACCTTCCGCCGCCGAAGACATCGTTCTCGAACTGCGCGCCGCTACCAAGAAATATGCCGGTGTGCCGGCCATCGAAGACGTGTCGTTCACGCTGCGGCGGGGCGAGATCCATGCGCTGCTCGGCGAGAACGGCGCCGGCAAGTCGACGCTGACCAAGGTGATGGCCGGCGTGGTGCCGCTGTCGGGCGGGCAGATGCTGGTGGAAGGGCAACCGGTCGAGTTGCGCACGCCACTCGAAGCGCGGCACCGTGGCATCGCGATGGTCTTCCAGGAGACCAGCCTGGTGCCGACGATGACGGTGGCACAGAACCTCTATCTGGGGCAAGAGGCTTTCTACAACCGCCTGCGCGGCGTCTACATCTCGGCGCAGCAGTTCCTGCAGTCGCTCAACTTCGACGTCGATCCGACCGCGACCGTTGGCATGCTCGGCGCGGCCAAGAAGCAGATGGTGGAGATCGCCCGCGCGGTGCTGCACCAGGCCCGCATCATCATCTTCGACGAGCCGACCGCCAGCCTGACGCCGGAAGAAAAGAAGTACTTCTTCGACCTGATCTTCAACTTGAAAGCGCGCGGCGTTTCGATCATCTTCATTTCGCACGCACTCGAGGAGGCGCTGCTGTTGGCCGACCGCATCACCGTGTTGCGCGACGGCCATCACGTGGTCACCGACGACAAAAAGAATTTCGACCGCACGCGCATCGTGCAGGCGATGGTCGGGCGCGACCTCTCGCAAACGCTCTACGGCCAGAAGAAGACGACGGTGCGGCCGCGTGGCGAATGCCTGCTGTCGGTGCGCAATCTGCGCATGGCGTCGATGGTCAAGAACAACTCGCTATCGGTCTTCGCGGGCCAGATTACCGGCGTGTTCGGGCTCGTCGGTGCCGGCCGTACCGAAACCTTCAAAGTGGTGGCCGGGCTTATCAAGCGCGATTTCTTCCACGGCGGCGAGGTGCTGCTGCGCGGTAAGCCGGTGCGTTACAAGGTCGCGCGATCCGCGGTACGCGACGGCATTGCCTACATCACCGAAGACCGAAAGATCGAAGGCTTCTTCGAGACCATGTCGATCTCGCAGAACATCTACATGGGCTGGCTGGGAAAGCTCGGCAGCGCTTTCGGCGTGGTGTCGGGTGCCAAGGCCAAGGCGGTGGGGGAGCACTGGATCAAGCTGTTGAACGTGCGCGCCATCAGCAAGGACGTAAAGGTGATCGAGCTGTCGGGCGGCAACCAGCAGAAGGTGGTGATCGCCAAGTCGCTGGTGCAGGACCCCGACATCATCATCTTCGACGAGCCGACCCGCGGCGTCGACGTGGGCGCCATCGCCGAGATCCATGCGGAGATCAATCGGCTGGCCGACGCCGGCAAGGCTGTGGTGGTGATCTCGTCCTACTTGCCCGAGGTGCTGGCGTTGTCGGACCGCGTCCTGGTCGCCAAGCAGGGCAAGGTGGTGACGGAGTTTTCGGCGACCGAGGCGACGCAGGAAAAGATCATGTACGCGGCGATCCACTGACGCCGACCCACCGACGCCGACCCACTGACGCCGACCCACTGACGCCGTTAGGCGCCAGTGCTCACCAGGTCAGACCGGCCCGAGCAGCGTGCCGCGGCACCCCGCCGATTTGCAGTAGCACGGGTAGCCCGTGCGGGGCTCCGACTCATCGACGGTGAGCGCATAGTCGATGAAGAGTTCGTCGCCCGCGCGCACCGGCTTGATGGTGCGCACTTCGAGCACGATACGGCGCCCCTTTCGCTGGACCTCGACCGCCTCGCAGTTGGGCTCGCATGCATGGTTGAGGTGCCGCGTCGCGTTGCCGCCGTCGGCGCCGTCGATCAGCGTGCCGTCCGAGAGGCCGAAGAGATAGGTGAGGCTGGAGTCCCAGTCCACCGCCTCGGCCTGTTCGGCGCTGTAGCGGCGACCCGCGTACTGGCCCAGCTTGGTGCCGACTGGCAAGTCTTGCGACGCGAAGGCGCCGAGTCCGTGAACGCCGCTGTCATGGACTTCCACGCCGGGAAGTGAAAGGGCGGTGAGATCGATCTGAATCATGAAGATGAGTAAAGCAAAAAACGGCCCATTCCGACAAGCGGTCGGCGGGCAAAGAAGTGGAGGACGAGAGGCAAAGGCAAAGGCAAGAGCCAAGGTGGGGGGCAGAAAGCAGAAGTTGTTCGTTGTGCCGGACTGCGCCTCAGCTCCGATCCAGCACCAGCCCGGCGCATAACGCCACGCCGACCACGTAGAGCATCCAGGTGCGCGATATCGCATATGGATAGAGCATCAGCGCGACGCCGAGCCACAAGGTACGCGGCTTCTTCTGCTTGCGCCCGTAGCGGAATGCGACCCACCCGACCAGCCCGAAAATGATGGCACCCACGATGTACGCCGGGCTCGGCAACTCGAGTCCGAGCGATTGAAGTGCAGCCAGGTCATCCATCGCGCCGATCGTAATCGGCAAACCGGGGCGTTCCCGCGCTTCACAAAATCTCACCGATACTCGCGCCCGGAGGTAGAGGATGAACGTACTGATGGTCGACGACCACATGATGTTTTTGCAGGGCATGAAGAACCTGCTGAATGTGCTGGTGCCCGAACTGCGCGTCGAGACCACCGGCGACATGATGCAGGCCACTGCGCTGGTGCAGCGCACGCCTTTCGATCTGGTGCTGCTCGACTGGCATTTAAACGATGGCGACGGCACCCAATCGATTCGCCGTCTCCGCGACGCTGGCTGCATGGCGCGCGTCGTGGTTTTGTCGGGCGAAACCAATGCGGCACTGATCCGCCAGTCCGTCGAACTCGGCGCGGCTGGCTTTATTCCCAAGAAGTACAGCTCCGAGATGATGGTTGCAGCGCTGCGCAACGTGCTGGCGGGCCGGATCTTCTTGCCGTCCGAAGCGCTCGACGGCAGCGCAGACCGTGGCGACCAGCCTGCCACTGTCACTGCTACCGTCGCCGACCCGCGTCTCTCGAACCTCACCGTGCGGCAGATGGACGTTTACCGCGCAGCGACCCGTGGTTTGCCCAACAAGCTGATCGCGCGCCAGCTCGACATCGCCGAATCGACCGTCAAGGCGCACCTCACGGCTGTGTTCAGCGCGCTGGGCGTTCGCAACCGCACCGAAGCCGCCTACCAGGCGTCGCGCGAGGGCGTGCGGGTTGACTGAGGCATCGCGCGAGGCGAGCGTCGAGCGTCGCATCGCCGAGCGGCGCGTGGCGTTGATGACCCAGTATTCGCGCCGTCTGCCGGCGGTCTACATCGGCTACATCGTTATCGCCGTGGTCGCGGTTCGGCAAGGCCTGCACCTCTGGCCCTGGGTCTGGCTCGCCTGCACAGGCGCGGTGATGGTCTACCGCTTCAGCCTCGGTCGCACCGTCGAGAAAATGAAGTCGGTCGAAGAGCGTATCGCCGCACTCCCGAAACTGGTGCGCGGCTTCACGATGAACGGGCTGGCGACCGCGCCCATCGTGCCGCTGGCCTTCACCGCGCCCGACAACGTCGCGCCGCTGCTGGTCGGCATCATGCTGGTGGCGGGTTGCGCGGTGGGTGCGGCGTCGGTCGCCGGTTCGCAGCGCGCCTTCATCGGGTTTTGCAGCCTGACCTTCTTGCTGATGGCCGTCGGCTGGGCCTGGCGCGGCGAGACGCTGGGCATTGCGCTGTGTATCGGCATCGTCACCATGTACCTCGTCTTGCTTGCCAGCGTGCGCGACCATGGGCGCAATCTGAAGGAGCTGATGGGGCTGGTCGAAGACAACGCCCGGCTTTCTGACGCGGTCGAGGCGGAGCGCGACCGTGCCGAGGCGGCGAGCGAAGGCAAAACGCGTTTTTTTGCCGCGGCCAGCCACGACCTGCGACAGCCGCTGCATGCGCTGTCGATCAACGCGACCACGCTCGACATCCTGGCCGAGCGCGGCACCGACACCTTGCTGAAAGAGGTGAGTCGCGGCATCGGCAGTGCACTGCGCCAGAGCAGCGGGCTGCTCGACGGCCTGCTCGATATTTCTCGCCTCGACGCGCACTCGATTCACGCCGATCTCGCGGCACACGACATCGGCGCACTGCTGCGGGCGGTGCGCGACGAGTATCTGGCGCTGGCCACCCAGCAGGGCCTCGGGCTCGAGCTCCGATTGCCGGACGAGCCGTTGTGGGGCCGCACCGACGGCGACCAGCTGATGCGCATTCTCGGCAACCTGATGAGCAACGCGATCAAGTTCACCCGGCGCGGCGGCATCACGCTGTCGGCGCAGCGCGAGCCCGATGGCCGCTTGCAGATCGAGGTGGCGGACACCGGCACCGGCATCCCGGCGGATCAGCGCGAGCGCGTGTTCGAGGAGTTCTATCAGCTCGGCAATCGGTCTCGCGACCGCTCGCAGGGTTTGGGTTTGGGGCTGGCGATCGTGCGACGCACGGCGGCCCTGCTGAAGCTGGATGTGGCGCTCGACAGCGAGCCGGGCCGCGGCACCACCTTCACGCTGCGCATGGATGCCGCCGAGCCGGAGCAGCACGACATGGCGCACGATGCCGGCACTACGCCGCGTGCGTCCGACGGCCGAAAGCTGGTCGTGCTGCTGGTCGACGACGAAGCCGAAGTGCGCTCCGCGCTGTGCACCTACCTGGCGCAGATCGGCTGGTCGGTCGAGGGCGTCGAAAGCGGTGCTGCGGCGGAGCAGGTGCTGCGAAGCGGCTTCATGCCCGATGTGCTGGTGGTCGACTTTCGCCTGTTGAAGGAAACGGCTCTCGACGTGATCGATCGACTGCGCCGGCTGCTCCCCGCATTGCCGGCCGTGATCGTGACCGGGGAAACGGCGCCCGCGCGCTTCATCGAGCTGTCGGCGGCTGCGACCCGTGTGTTGCACAAGCCACTTGCCGGCGAGCTGCTCGCGCGCACTTTGCAGGACGTGGTGGCGGCCGCGCCGTGCCCCACCCCGGCCTGACCTGCCGATCTGCCTGTGCTGTCAGCAGCGCGCGGCGGCCGTGGCGCCGGCCGCCAGCTCGATGATTTCGGCGGTGATCTCGTCCTGACGCACACGCCGCTGCGTCGCTTGCAACGCCGCCAGTCGTTGGTCGACCTGGTGGCGTGCGGCTGCCATCGCTTCCATGCGCGCTTCGTTTTCGGCGGCGAACGCATGGAGCGCGGCCCGACAGATTTCGGCGTAGAGGTAGTCCTCTGCGAGCGCCACGACCAGGCCGGATGGCGCGAGGTTGAGCAATGGCCGCTCGGCATTTTCGGGGCGCGGAAATAGGCTGAAATCGACAGGGAACAGGCGCTGGCGTCTCACATGCACGCCGTGGCCGGGCTGCCATTGGCTGGAGATCACATCGAGCGTGTCGATGGCGCCGATCGCTATGCGCGCATACAGCGCCTGGACAACGCGCTCGGCCAGCTTGGGGATGGCAGAAGAATGCGAGGGCATCGCCGCTTGCCAGGCCACCGAGACGCCACGTGACGCAGCGACTGCGCTTCCACGCGTGCCGATCAAGAAGACTTCTGGCTGTGCTGCGTCGGCGCCTTCTGCAGGGCCCGAGTAAGAGCCAGAGCGTGTATTCAGGGTGTCGAACACACGCTCGCTGAACGCACCGGCAAAGCCTTGTTCCGCCGTGAAGACCAGCAAGGCAGGCCGCGTAGGGCGCGGCGCAACGGATGACGGGTCGGCTGCTTCGAAATCGAGCGCGCGGCCCATCGCTGCAGCAATCGTTTGTGCATACGCATCGACCGCCGCCAGCTGGTTGCGCGCCTGCTGCGCACGTGCCGCAGCGACGCCGCGCATCGCGTTGACCACGGCGCCGAGTTGCCGCACGCCGTCGATGCGCGCATCGATGTCGGCGAGGCGTTCGGTCATGGCAGGACAGCGGTGACGTAGTGCTTGAGCGCATCGAGCAGCGACTCGCGCTGTGCGTCGTCCAGCTTGCCGTTGTCTTGCACCGCTTGCACAGCGTTGGGCGCGTCGCGGTCCATCGCGTCGGCGAGGCCCGCCCTGAACTCCGCGATGGTCGCCAGCGGCACCGCATCGAGCAGCCCTGCCTGCACCGCCAGCACCAGCGCGACTTGGTCGGCGAGCCGCAGTGGTGCATGCTGCGGCTGGTTCAGGATGGCGCGAATGCGGGTACCGCGCGCCAGCTGGTTGCGCACGCGGGTCTCCACCATAGCGCCGAAGCGGGTGAACATTTCGAGCTCCAGGAACTGCGAGTAGTCGAGCCGCAGCGTGTCGGCTGCCTTGCGCAGCGCCGGCGCCTGCGTCTTGCCTCCGACCCGGCTCACGCTGGTGCCGACGTCGACCGCGGGCTTGTGCCCTTCATGGAACAGGTTGGCGTCGAGGACGACCTGGCCATCGGTGATCGAGATCAGGTTGGTCGGAATGAAGGCGCTCAAATTGCCGGCATCGGTCTCGGCGATCGGCAGCGCAGTGAGCGAGCCGCCGCCTTTTTCCGGAGACAGCTTGGCGGCGCGCTCGAGCAGCCGCGCATGCACGTAGAACACGTCGCCCGGGTACGCTTCACGGCCCGGCGACTGGCGCGTGAGCAGGGCGATCTCGCGGTGGCTCGCAGCGTGCTTGCTGAGGTCGTCGATGACGATGAGCGCATGCTGGCCGCGGTCCCGAAAGTACTCCGCCATCGTGAAGCCGGCGAAGGGCGCGATCCACTGCAACCCGGCCGAGCTGGACGCACCCGCCACCACCACGATGCAGCGCTCCGGTGCACCCAGCGTCTGGATCGCCTCGATCGCGCGCCGCACCGCCGAACTCTTCTGCCCGACCGCGACGTACACGCAAACGATGTCGCTGTTCTTCTGGTTGATGATGGTGTCGATGGCGATGGTGGTCTTGCCGCTGGCCCGATCGCCGACGATCAGTTCCCGCTGGCCACGCCCGAGCGCGAACAAGGCATCGATCACCAGCAGGCCGGTCTGCACCGGCTGCGTCACCAGGTCGCGGTCGATGATGTCGGGCGCCGGCCGCTCGATCGGCTCCCTCGTGTGGCGGGCAAGCGGTCCCTTGCCGTCGAGCGGCCGGCCGAGCGAATCGACCACGCGGCCGAGTAGCGCCGGACCGACCGGCACGCGCACCACGTCGCCGCTGCCACGCACCGCATCGCCGGCCTCGATGGCATCGACGGCGTCGAGCAGAACGCAGCCGATGCGGTCGCGCTCGAGCACCTGCGCGAAGCCGAACTGGCCCTTGTCGAAGCGCAGCAATTCGTCGAGCCGGATGTCGGGCAGACCCGAGACGAACGCGATGCCGTCGGCCACTTCTTCGACACGGCCGATCTGCTCGGCGCGCGGCGCGAGCACCGTGGCGGCGAGTTTGCCGCGCGACTGTTCTAGCCACGCGTCAGCGCGGACATCGTCCTTCAGGTCAGGCGACGATGTCATGGGCCAGCTCCGAGCGGATGTGTTGCAGGTCGGCGCGCCAGCTGTTGCTGACGAGCAGATGCGGGCCACGCAGTTCGAGCCCCGCGACCAGCGCCGGCTCGACGGCGAAGACGAACTGCGGCGCGGCGCCGAGTGCTTCGGCGATCTGCTGGCGCGCACGGTCTGCATCTTCGGCCGCGAGCGGTGCGGCACTCACGACGTCGAGCGCTACGCCTGCAGCCGCGATGCCGTGGCGCTCCGCCTCGGACAGTGCGCGAAGCTTGTCGAGCAAGCGAACCAGAAACGCGGCTTGCAGAGCAGGACCGGCCAGCGGCGCACAAAGGCGCGAGGCGATGTCGATAGCCAATGCGCTGGCACTGCCGCGCCACGCGCTTTCGGCGGCGGCCTTCTCCTTCGCAGCGGCTTCGTGTGCTCTGGCTTCGATGTCCGTGGCTTGCTGCATCGCTGCTTCGATGCGCGCGGTGTGCGCCAGCTCGGCAGCGGCGTGGGCGTCGGCCAGGAGGGTGTTGCGCTCCTCGACAAATCCGGCGCGTGTGCGGGCGATGTCGGCGAGTGCCGCAGCCGCCAAGGCGCGTTGTGCCTCCGCATCGGCCAGCGTCTGGCCCGCTGCGACTCGACGCTGTTCGATCATGGCCGACACCGGCTTCCAGAAGAAGTGCCCGAGCAGCCAGACCAGCACCAGAACGTTGACGGCCTGAAAGCCGAGCGTCCACCAATCGACGGTCATCGCGTCACTTTCGCGTCACTTCAAGAGCGGGTTGGCGAAGAGCAGCAGCAGGGCGATTACCAGGCAGTAGATCGCCATGGTCTCGATCATTGCCAGCCCGACGAAGAGCGTGCGCGAGATCGTGTTGGCCGCCTCGGGTTGCCGCGCGATGGCGTCCATGGCGGCGGCGACTGCGCGACCCTCCGCGAGCGCCGGGCCGATGGCCCCGAAAGAGACCGCGAGCGCAGCCGAGACGATGCTGATGAAAGCCAGCCAGTTCATGGTGAAGTCCTTGGGTCTGAAATTGATGGGGATGGGGTGTTGGCTTCTTCGACCGCGCTGGCGATGAACACCATCGCCAGCACCGCGAAGATGTACGCCTGCACGGCGCCGGTGAGCAGGTCGAGCGCCATCAACGGAATCGGCACCAGCAAGCCGGCCAGCGACGCGACGATGCCCACGACGAACACGCCGCTCATCACGTTGCCGAAGAGGCGCACCAGCAACGAGAAGGCCCGAGTGATGCTCTCGATGAAGTTGAGCGGAATCATGATCGGATTGGGCGCCGCGAAGGTCGCCAGGTAACCGCGAACGCCGACGGTGCGGACGCCGTACCAGATGACCGAAAGAAAGACGAGGAGGGCGAGCGCGGCATCGGTCTCGAGCCGCGCGGTCGGTGGTTCGATCCCCGGCACCAGCGACGACCAGTTCGAGACGAAGATGAAGATGAACAGCGTGCCGATGAAGGCGCGGTACGGCGCCGGCGCGACGCGCATGGTGTCGCGGATCTGGCTGTCGACGACTTCCACGATCATCTCGAAGGTGGCTTGCGTGGCCGACGGCACCAGCTTCAGTCGACGGCGAATCGCGATGGCGCCGAGCACCAGCACGGCCATGATCGCCCAAGTGATGAGCACGGCGGCGGCGATCGGCACCGACCCGACGCGGAACAGCGGCGCGCTGGTGAGCGGCGAAATCAAGCGGCTTTCTCCTTCCGCGGCGATACGTCTTCGACGCGGCGCATGCGCCGGACCGAGACGAGGCGGGCGATGAAAATTCCCAGGGCCGTCGCAAGCAGCGGCAGTGCGCCTTCGAGCGCCACCGGCACGAGCACCGCACCCAGCAAAACGAAGCGGCCGATCGACAGCGCGATCACTTTGCTGATGGGTGCGCCGCGCGCGAACATGCGCGCGTTGCGCCACAGGCCGTAAAAGTACAGCCACCCCAGACCGAAGCCGACCGCCAGATGGGCCGCGAGCAGAAGCGCGGTGCTCATGTGGACTTCATCCATTTCCACGCCGACCAGCATCCGAGGCCGAGGCCTGCCAGCAGCAGCGGCGCGGTACAGAAAACGCCCGAGCTGAACTTGCCGTCGAGCCAGCGGCCGAGGAACACACCGAGCAGCGTGGGCGTGACGATCATCCAGCCGAGCACGCCGATCTGTGCAAGACGGCGCCCGACGGACGGCTCGCCTTCAGCCTGCGACTTGCGGTGGCGCTCGCTGCGCAGGCGGCTCTCCTGCACCAACGGGTCGTCATGTTCGGGGGGCGGCGATGCACTCATGCCGAACGTCCCGAACGTCCGGCTTGCGCCGATGGCCCGTACCCCATCGGCGCGCGTGAACGCAAGTGGCGCATGAGCTGCCGAATCGCGTTGAGCTGCAACTGCGCGCTCACCACGTGCTCGACGCGCTCGGCGTCGAGGTCGGTGCGAAAACGCGTCAGTACCTCTTCGTCGAGCGTCGCGAGGTCGGTCCCCACGACTGCTTCGCGCGTGGCGATGGCGATGGTCTGGCCGTTGGAGACCGAGAAGACGCCGCGCCGGACGGCGCAGTAGTTTCGGTTGGCGGATTCGCTCCGCTCGCTTCCGGGTACTCCGTTCGTCCAGCTCACCACCGATATCGCGAGGCTGGTCAAAAAATCCGCATGGCCGGCGAAGATGCCGAAGCTGCCGCTGGCGTCTTCGGCGCGCAGCGAGTTCACCTGATCGTCTTCGACCACGATGGTGAGGGGCGTGGTGATGCGCAGCTTCATGCGGGTTGTGTCGCCGCGGCGGCTGCCGCGGCCGCCTGCTCCTTCTGCCGCGCCTCGTCGAGCGTGCCCACCATGTAGAGCGAGCTTTCGGACCAGCTGTCGCACTCGCCGTCGAGGATGGCGCGGCAGCCAGCCAGCGTATCGGCGAGGACGACGCTGCGGCCGGGCGTGCCGGTAAAGGCTTCGGTCACGGTAAAGGGCTGCGTCAGAAAACGCTGCAACCGGCGCGCGCGCGTCACGGTCAGCCGGTCTTGCGCACCCAGCTCTTCGACGCCGAGCAGCGAGATGATGTCCTGCAGTTCCTTGAAGCGCGCGAGTGCCTCACGCACGCTTTCTGCCAAACGGTAGTGCGCCTCTCCGACGACCAGTGGATCGAGCAACGCCGATGACGACGCCAGCGGGTCGATGGCCGGATAGAAGCCCTGCGCCGCGGCGTCGCGCGAGAGCATCACGATGCTGTCCATGTGGCTGGAGATCGTCGTCACCGCAGGGTCGGTGAAGTCGTCGGCCGGCACATAGACCGCCTGGATCGCCGTGACCGAGGCACCCGCCACCGAGGCGATGCGTTCCTGCAGCGAAGCGACTTCGGTCGCGAGCGTCGGCTGATAACCGACGCGCGACGGCAGCCGGCCGAGCAGGCTCGACACTTCGCTCCCGGCCTGCACGAACCTGAAAACGTTGTCCATCAACAGCAGTACGTTCTGGTGCTTCTGGTCCCGAAAATACTCGGCGATCGTCAGTGCCGTGAGCGGCACGCGCCAGCGCGCACCGGGTGGTTCGTTCATTTGGCCGTATACCAGCACGGTGCGTGGCAGCACCCCCGAGCCGCGCATGTCGTTGAGCAGTTCGTGCCCTTCGCGCGATCGTTCACCGACGCCGGCAAACACCGAGATGCCCTGGTACTTCTCGACCATCGAGTGGATCAGCTCCATCACCAGCACCGTCTTGCCGACACCGGCACCACCGAACATCGCAGCCTTGCCGCCCTGCGCCAGCGGCGTCAGCAGGTCGATGATCTTGATGCCGGTTTCGAAGACGGTATTGCCCGACGTGCCTTGCGCCAGCGTCGGCGGCAATGCGTGGATGGCGCGCCGCGGTGTGTCGGCCGGCAGGGCAGGCCCGCGGTCGCGCACGGCACCGACAACATCGAGCAGGCGCCCCAACACTGCATCGCCGACCGGTACCGAAATGGATTGGCCGGTGGTGCGCACTGCGGTGTTGCGCGCGAGGCCGGCCGTCGGTTGCAACGCGATGGCGCGCACCGTCGCAAGGTCGAGATGGCCGTGCACTTCGAGCACGAGCGGCTCGCCTCGGTCCCAGTCGATTTCGAGCGCGGTGTGAATGGCAGGCAGTGCGCCTTGGTCGAAGCGCACATCTATCACGGCACCACGCACCGCCACGACGCGGCCTTGCGGTGCGCTCACGGAGGTCATGGGCCGGCAAAGATCGGCGACGGGCCCACTGCGGGAGGGATGGTGGTCGGAGCCGCTGTCGAGGCCACCGCGACCTCATCGCGCATCAGGGCGGCCAGGCCCAGCGCCGTGATTTGCATGACGGTCGCGTGCCCGGAGTAGATCGTGTGCCCCGCCCCATGCCGCAGCGGCGGCAGATCGGCGTCGATCAGGTGCGACATGCGCAGCACGATGCACTTCTCGATGTCGCTTTGGGCGTGCAGGTCGATCGGAAGCAGCGAGCAGCGGAGCCGGCGCAACAGGTTCATCGGCATGATCTTCTCCTTGCTTTCAGGGTGCGACCGGATGTGCCGGCCACGTCCACCCGAGGACGTCCGGCATGTCGATGCCGTGCTCTGTGATGAAAGCGCGGTGCTCCAGCAAGCGGTCGCGCAGATGCTGCTGCACATGGCCGGCGCTGTTGCGCACGCGATCGACCCGGTCGATGGCATCGGCCGCCAGATGGAAGCGGTCGAGTTCGTTCAGCACGGTCATGTCGAACGGCGTGGTGGTGGTGCCTTCTTCCTGGTAGCCGTGCACATGGAAATTGCGGTGGTTGGTGCGCTTGTAGGTCAGGCGATGGATCAGCGACGGATAGCCGTGGAAGGCAAAGATGACAGGCGCATCGGTCGTGAAGATCGAGTCGAACGCCGCGTCCGACAACCCATGCGGGTGGCTGGTCGGCGACTCCAGCGCCATCAGGTCGACCACGTTGACGACACGCACTTTAAGGTCGGGCAACTGGCGACGCAGCAGATCGACCGCGGCCAGCGTCTCGAGCGTCGGCACATCGCCGGCGCAGGCCATGACCACGTCGGGCGCAACGCCGTCGTCGTTGCTGGCCCAGTCCCAGATGCCCATGCCGATCTTGCAGTGGCGGGCGGCGGCATCGATGTCGAGCCACTGCGCTTCGGGCGGCTTGCCGGCGACGATCACGTTCACGTAGTTGCGGCTGCGCAGGCAATGGTCGACCACCGACAGCAGGGTGTTGGCGTCGGGCGGCAGGTACACGCGCACGACCTCGGCCTTCTTGTTGACGACGTGGTCGATGAAGCCCGGGTCCTGGTGACTGAAGCCGTTATGGTCTTGCTGCCAGACGTGGCTGGTCAGCAGGTAGTTGAGCGACGCAATGGGGCGGCGCCAGGGAATGTGGCGCGTCACCTTCAACCACTTCGCGTGCTGGTTGAACATCGAATCGATGATGTGAATGAAGGCTTCGTAGCAGGAGAAGAGGCCGTGGCGACCGGTCAGCAGATAGCCCTCGAGCCAGCCCTGGCACAGGTGCTCGCTCAGCACTTCCATCACACGGCCATCGGCGCCGACGTGGTCGTCCCCAGGCTTGACTTCGGCGGTCGAGGTGCGGTCCGTCACCTCGAACAGCGCGCCGAGCCGGTTCGATGCGGTTTCGTCCGGGCCCATCACGCGGAAGTTGCTGTTGACGTCGTTCATGCGCATCACGTCGCGCAAGAAGGCGCCGGTGATGCGTGTGGCTTCGGCGGTGCTGGCACCCGGCCGCGGCACGGCCACGGCGTAGTCGCGAAAGTCCGGCAACGCCAGGTCTTTCAGCAGGAGGCCGCCGTTGGTGTGCGGATTGGCGCTCATGCGGCGCAAGGCCTTGGGTGCGAACGACGCGATCTCGGGGCGCAGCGTGCCGGCCTCGTCGAACAGCTCTTCGGGCTTGTAGCTGCGCATCCAGTTTTCGAGGATTTGCACATGCGACGGGTTCTCGACGAAGCCGGTGAGCGGCACCTGGTGCGCGCGGAACGTGCCTTCGATCGGTACCCCGTCGACCACCTTGGGGCCGGTCCAGCCCTTGGGCGAGCGCAGCACGATCATTGGCCAGCGATGGCGTTTCTTGAAGCCATCGGAGCGGGCTTCGGTCTGGATGGCGCAGATCGCATCGAACGATGCATCGAGCGCGGCGGCCATTGCCGCATGCATGGCCAGCGGCTCGTGGCCGGACACGAAGTGCGGCTCGTAGCCGTAGCCCCGCATGAGCTGGGTCAGCTGCTCGTCGCCGATGCGTGCCAGCACGGTCGGGCCGGCGATCTTGTAGCCGTTCAGGTGCAGGATGGGCAGCACCGCGCCGTCGCGTGTGGGGTTCAGGAACTTGTTGGAGTGCCAGCTGGCTGCCAGTGCACCGGTCTCGGCCTCGCCATCGCCGACCACACAGCAGGCGATGAGGTCGGGGTTGTCGAACACGGCGCCGAACGCGTGAAGCAGCGAATAGCCGAGCTCGCCGCCTTCATGGATCGAGCCCGGCGTTTCAGGCGCGACGTGGCTTGGGATGCCACCCGGAAACGAGAACTGCTTGAAGAGCCGCTGGATGCCTTCGGCGTTTTGCGTGACGTACGAGTACACCTCGCTGTAGGTGCCTTCGAGGTAGGTGTTGGCCACCACGCCGGGACCGCCGTGGCCCGGACCCGCGATGAAGATCGCATCGAGGTCGCGGGCGACGATAGCGCGGTTCATGTGCGCGTAGACAAAATTGAGGCCCGGCGTGGTGCCCCAATGGCCGAGCAGCCGCGGCTTGATGTGCGCCAGCGTCAGTGGCTCGCGCAGCAAGGCGTTGCCCATCAGGTAGACCTGGCCGACCGACAGGTAGTTGGCGGCGCGCCACCAGGCGTCCAGCTGCGAGAAGTTGGTGGGGTTCGCGGTCGGTATCGGCAGTGACATCAGCATGGGCTCCGGGTTATTCGATCGACAACGCAGCAGAAGGCAATTTCACGTGGACCGTCTGGCTCGATGCGGCGGTCTTCTTGGGCGTGTCCGGAAGTTCGGGTGCACGCACGAGGAGCACCGGTACCGGTGAATGGCGCAGCACCTGCTCGGCGCTGCTGCCGAGAAACGCACGCCCGACGCCACGGCGTCCGTGCGTACCGAGCACGATCAAATCCGCTCCCCACGACGTCGCCTGCGTTGTCACGAGCAGTTCCACCGTGGCGGCGAGGCCGTCGAGCAACACGGAGTCGACCGGTACGCCCGCCGCCTTGACGGTCGCAGTCGCGACTTCGAGCAGCTTGGCGCCGTTTTCGCGCACGACCGTCAGCCACTCACCCGAGCCCGCATAGCACTCCATCGCGAAGCCTGCGGACAGTTCATCGGTCACGTGAATCAGCCGGAGCCGGCCACCGGTCAGTTTGGCCAGTTGAATCGCTTCTTCGAGGCCGCGTGCGGAGGTCGCACTGCCGTCGATGGGAACCAGGATCTTTTGGTACATGGCGCGCTCTTTTCTGAAATAGGGGGGCCGTGAGTGAGATGAAGTCGTTGGCGTCAGTATGGAAGCCGTCTTTTGGCCGAGCTTGATAAAGATCAAGGGAAATCGGCATTGCCATCGGCTCGAACGGAGCGCGAAATTTCAGCGCTCGGTTCAACGTGCCAGGAGGGTGATCAACAGCACCGCTTGCAGCACGAAGCGATGGTTCGCTGTTCGTTGCGCATCCTCGACGCTTGCCGCCGGGCCGACCAGCACCCAATGTTCGGTATCGGTTGCATCGACGACAAAGGGCGCGTCGATTGCCGACGCATCCTGAAGCGCATCGACAGGGGTGTCCATCGAATGCACGTCGAAGCCGAGTTGCCGTGCGCCCTGCAGGAAGCTTCGACCGCGGCCGGTCGTCACGTCGCCGACAAAGAGCAGCGCTGCCTCGGCTGTATTGGCCGCGGCGGCTACATTGAGCGGGCGCTGCTCGCACAGTGCCATGAGGTCGGCCAGCACCGCAGCGGGATGCCCTTCGAGCCCGCGGTAGACGGGAATGCCTGCCTGGCTTTCGATCTGCGCAGCCGAGATGGCCGACACGCTCCCGCAATCGACGGCGTCATAAAGGCGGCCGAGCATCTTCGGCAAGTTTTGGAACTCGCTCCCCGGTGGCCCGATCGAGTCGCCCAGCCAGACATCCGCGACCCGGGCGCCGAGGGCTGCTGCTGCGTCCTGGAACACCGAGTCGTCCTGCGGCGCCGACGTGGCGCGCAACAGCGCCAGGTTCTTGCCCGCGAGCGGCAGCCCCTCGCCGACCAGGGCGTTGGCCTTGAGGCTGCGCGCGAGGTCGAACGTGCGTCGAACATCCGCTCCGCCCAAGCCCTGGCTTGGCCAGAAAGTTCTATCGACAGGTGCGGCGGGCAAGTTCATAGGCGTGTCCGACCTTAGGTGCGCCTTCAAATCGGCGATTGATTTGCGTCAAGCCATTGCGCAAAAAAGGTGGCAGCGCACTCAAGACACAAAGCGTTGACGGTCTGTTACGCAACGCGCCCTTGCGGTGGTGAAGCTGTTGCACTCGGCGAATAGGCTTACCTCACTCCATCAGGAACCTACAAGGAACCCACCATGTCATACGCCGCACTGCAGCAACCGATGCCACTTTCGAACCGTGCCACGCTCTCCATCCCGAGCGCCGGACCGAGCGCGGCACAAGCCCCGCTGCAGCGCATCGGCGACATGCTGCGGCTCATCGAGCAGAGCGTGCCGGTCACCAAGCGCGTCGTGCGTGCCGGCGATTCGGTCTATCAGGCGGGGCAGGATTTCGAATGTCTCTACGTCGTCAACGCCGGCTTCTTCAAGATGGTCAACCTGTCGAGCGAAGGCCGCGAGCAGGTCGTCGGCCTGCATCTCAAGGGCGACTGGCTCGGTCTCGACGGCATCGCGAACGCGCACTACGGCTGCGACGCGGTCGCAATGGACACCGGCGAGCTATGGGCCATTCGCTACGACGACCTGCTGCGCGCCAGCCTGCGTACGCCCGCATTGCTCACCGCATTGCACCAGACCATGAGCCGCGAACTGGTGCGAGAGCAGGATTCGATGCTGTCGATGTGCACGCTGTCGGCCGACGCGCGAGTGGCCGGCTTTCTGCGCTATTGGGCTGAAGCGTTGGCCCAGCGCGGTCTCCGCACCGATCAATTTACCCTGCGCATGACGCGCGCCGAGATCGGCAACTACCTCGGCATGACGCTCGAATCGGTGAGCCGAGCACTGTCGCGGCTGGCACGGGGGGACGTGATCCGCTTCTCGGAGAAGGGGCGTCGCGACATCCATATTCCCCATGTCGAAGCGCTGACCGCTTTCATGCAGCGCGGGTCGGTAGCGTCGGCGGCAGTGGCGCTGCACTGAGCGCCCGCAGCATCGCGCGCTCCAGCTCCAGGCGCGTACACGGTTTGGGCAGCAACTCCCAATCGGGCGGTGCATCGGCCAGCTCGCTCGAAAAGCCCGACATCAGCAGCACTGCCAACGCGGGCCGCAACGCATGCGCCTTGGCCGCCAGTTCCGTGCCCTGCATGCCGACGCCGAGCGCGATGTCGGTCAGCAGCAAGTCGATCGCGCTGCCGGCCATCAACGAGGCCAGCGCCTGCTCGGCCTGGCCGCAGGCGACGGCCTCGCATCCCATCGACGCCAGAAACTTCTGCAGCACGCTCCGTACTTCGGCATCGTCTTCGACCAGCATCACGCGAAGGCCATGCGGCACAGCGCCATGCGTGACGTCGGCGATGCTGTCGTCGTCCGCAGCGTCCTCGCCGTCGCTGTCGTAATCGAAGTAGTCGTCGTCCTCGGCGCGCGGCAAGAAAAGCGTGACGGTCGTACCCGCACCGGGCGCGCTGACCAGCTTGACGGCGCCGTGCGACTGCTTGGCAAAGCCGTACACGGTCGACAGCCCGAGCCCAGTGCCGCGACCGGCTTCCTTGGTCGTAAAGAACGGTTCGAAGGCCCGCTCCTGCACGCTTTCGGGCATGCCATCGCCGGTGTCCGACACGGCGATGGCGACGTAGCCTGTGGGCACGGGGGGCTGGGCTTGCGTGTCGTGGTCCGAGCGCAGGTCGGCCGGCAGCGCGGACACCACCCGGCAAGAAAAAGTCAGCGTTCCGCCTTGCGGCATCGCATCGCGAGAGTTGATCGCGATGTTGAGCAGGGCCGACTCCAGCTGCCCGGCATCGGCCATGCAGAGCGCTGCGTCGGCGACCAGCGTGATGGCGATGCGCTGGTCGAGCGTGCGCCGCAGCATGTCGGTGAGCGACAGCAGCAGGGCGCGCGTGTCGACGATGGTCGGCTGCAGCACCTGCCGCCGGGAAAATGCAAGCAGCTTGCCGGTGAGTTCTGCGCCGCGTCGCGTGGCGCGCATGGCAGCGCCGATGAGTTGCTGCGACACCGCGTCGTCGCCGATGGCGGGCGAGTCTTCTAGCACCTGCAGGTTGCCCGAGATCACCGTCAGCAGGTTGTTGAAGTCGTGGGCGATGCCGCCGGTGAGCTGCCCCACGCTTTCGAGCCGCTGCGCGTGGCCGAGCGCTTCCTCGATCTGCGTACGTTGCAACACGGTGGCCAGCAAGCTCGACAGCGATTCGAGAAAGCGCACCTCTTCGTCGCCGAAGCGCCTTGCAGTGCGCGAGCGCACGGACAGCACACCGATGGTGCGACCTCGGTCTGCCAGCGGCACCGTGATCTCGCAGACGAAGCCGGCAGCCAGGTAGTGCGATGGAATAGTGAAGCGCGACTCTGCTGCGTAGTCGCCCATGAGCACCGACTGGCCGCTCGACATCACATGGCCGGAGGGTGATTGGGCTTCGTTGGCGATGCGATCGCCGATCGCTTCTTCAGGCAGCAGCCCGACGCCAGCGGCAATGCGGAATTCGGCTCCATTGGGTTCGAGCAGCAGCACCTTCGCCGTTTCGACCTGAAGCGCCTCTGCAGCTATGACGGGCACCTGGTCCAGCAGAAGATGCAGATCCGCCACGTCGACAGCGTGCCTGCTGAACTGCGCCAGATGCTCGGCATAGCGCGCACGCTGCAGCGCATGCTGGACGCGCGGATAAGAAGCGACGCTGCGGATGGCGGCCACGACCAGCGGCAGCCCGTGATCGTTGAGCGGGCTGAGCGCAATTTCGACCATCACCTCGCTGCCGTCGCGCCGTTTGGCGACCAGGTCCATCTGCGTTCCCATCGGGCGCTTGCGTGGGTGCGTGGCATAGCCCTCGCGGTAAGCGGCATGGCGCGGGGAAGTCGCGTCGGGCACCAGCGTGTCGACCGACATGCCCACCAGTTCATCTGCGGTGTAGCCGAGCAGTTCGAGGGCGGTCGGGTTGGCCAGCACGATCACGCCGCGCTGGTCGACCACCAGCAGCGCATCGGGATAGGCGGCGAACAACGTGCGGAACACGGTGCCGTCGTCGAAGCCGGGAACGACCGGCTTGCGCGGTGTATTCATGCCGACACGACGGCGGGCACGAAAAGATAGCCGGCGCCGCGCACCGACTTGACGATGCGTGGCTGGTTCGGGTCGTCGCCGAGTTTGCGGCGCAGCCGGCCGATCTGCACGTCGATGGTTCGATCGAACGGGCCACCATCGCGGCCTCGTGTTCGCTCCAGCAGGAAGTCGCGCGACAGCACGCGGCCGGTGTTTTCGGCCATGACGCGCAGCAGATCGAACTCGCCAGTGGTGAGCGGCACTTCATCGCCCTGCGCCGCGCGGAGGCGGCGCGCTGCGATGTCGAGCGTCCAGCCGGAGAAGCGAAGCGTCGTGGGTGGCGCATCGGGCGCGGACGCCGCGTCGACGACCGCTACTACAGGCGCCGCCGCGGGCGCTGCAATCCGGCGCAACACAGCCCGGATGCGCGCCAGCAGTTCGCGCAGATCGAAGGGCTTGGTCACGTAATCGTCGGCGCCGATCTCCAGGCCGACCACCTTGTCGACAGCATCGCCGCGGCCAGTCACGATCACCAGTCCGCACTGCCATCGCTCTCGCACCTGCCGCGCGATGGTGATGCCGTCTTCACCCGGCAAGCCGAGGTCGAGCAGCACGACCGCCGCCGGGTCTTGCCGCATCAGGTCGAGCAGGGCTCGGCCCGAATGGCGCTGGCTGACACGAAAGCCGTGGACCTGCAGATAGTTGGCCAGCAGCAGGGTGATCTCGGTTTCGTCGTCGAGAACAGCGATGTGGATGGAGGTTGAGGGCACGCACCATGTTAGATGCAAGAGAAGTCATGGAGTGCGGCGTTGGACACATTGATCGCGGATTGACCTGCATCAAGCCTTCCCGCGCTGCAGGCGCTTTCAATCGGTGCTGCGCAATGTTGCGCATCCTATGACCCTCGTCTTTTCAAACTTCATGAACACGTCCATCTCAACGTCGGCCCCGAACCGCAGGCGCAGGGCCTTTCTCGTTGGCGGCGGCATCGCGTCGTTGTCGGCCGCCGTGCTGTTGATTCGCGATGGCGGATTTCAGGGCACCGACATCTTCATCTTCGAAGAGATGCAGGTAGCAGGCGGCGCACTGGACGGTTCAGGCGATGCCGAAGCAGGTTACGTAACCCGCGGCGGCCGCATGTGGACCGAGGAGGCTTATGTCTGCTTGTGGAATGTGCTGGATTCGGTGCCGGACCGTCACGGCGCAGGGTCGCTGAAAGACGCGGTCTGGGACTTCAACGAAGCTTTGCAATCGCACGCCAACGCGCGGCTCATCGACCGGCAGCACCGCATCCTGGATGCGGCCGATCTGGGCTTCGATGCGCGCGACCGCCTCGATGTGCTGCGCCTGCTCGCCACGCCGGAGCGCATGCTCGGCGCCGAGCGTATCGAAGACTGCTTCACCGAGCACTTTTTCGACTCCAACTTCTGGGCGATGTGGCGCACAACCTTCGCCTTCCAGAACTGGCACAGCGCCGTCGAAATGCGACGCTATTTGCTCCGCTTCCTGCAGGAGCTGCCGCGCATTCACACGCTGGCCGGCGTTCGTCGCACAGCCTTGAATCAGTACGACTCGATCGTCCGACCGATGCAGGACTGGCTCGCGGGGCAAGGCGTGACGTTCCAGTTCGGAAACAAGGTCGTGGACATGGATTTCGAAGACTTCGCAGAGATGACCGAGGTCGCGCGCAACACCGACGGCTTGCGCGTCACTGCCATCCATTGCAACCGCGGCGACGAGTTCTTCTTGCATCAGGTCGGGCTCGACGATCTGGTCTTTGCCACGCTCGGTTCGATGACCGCCGACACCCGCATCGGCGACAACGATCACGCGCCGGCACTGTGGCGAGACAAGCGCGACGGCGGCTGGACGCTTTGGGAAAACCTCGCGCGCAAGGTGCCGACCCTGGGCCGACCGGAGACGTTCAACGGCAACGTCGACGAGAGCAAGTGGGAGTCTTTCACCGTCACGCTGCGAAGCCCCTTGCTGGTGAAGCGCATCGAAGCGTACTCAGGCAACGGGCCGGGCACGGGCGGCCTCATGACGTTCAAGGACTCGCCGTGGTTGATGTCGATCGTCGTGCCGCACGCACCGCACTTCGCGGGTCAACCCGAGGGCGTCTACACGATATGGGGCTATGGGCTCTTCATCGACAAGAAGGGCGACTACGTCGACAAGTCGATGGCCGAGAGCAGCGGTGAAGAAATCCTGACCGAGTTGATGCACCAGTTGGGTTTCGAAGACATCCTCGAAGAAGTGCGTCGCACCAGCACCGTGATCCCGGTGATGCTGCCTTACATCACGAGTCAGTTCGAGCGTCGCGAGCCGACGGATCGGCCCGCTGTCGTTCCCGGTGGCACCCGCAATTTCGCGGTGCTCGGCCAGTATGTGGAGATTCCGGAAGATGTGGTGTTCACTGTCGAGTATTCGGTGCGCAGCGCGATGCATGCCGTGTACGGACTGCTGCACCTGAAGAACGAGATTCCTGCGATCTATCACGGGGCGGTGCATCCCAAGGTGGCGCTGGAGAGCTTCAAGGCGCTCATGCTTTGAGGGTAAGCCCTCATGGCCGCGCTTCGTTCAAAGATTAGATTTGGTTATCCCACATAACCATTGGTTATGCGCCATCACCATGTTCTTTGACGACCTCTTCAGGAGAAGCGCCGCCATGACTTTCAAACTCGCCACCCTTGCCGCCGTGCTGGCCACCACGATGCTGGGCACCGCCCATGCCGATCTCACCATTGGCGTGGTGCAACCACTCACCGGACCGGCTTCCGGCCTCGGCATTCCTGTCAACAAAGCTATCGCGCTGTGGCCCAAGACCATCGCGGGCCAAACGCTCAAGGTGATCGTGTTGGACGATGCCAGCGATCCCACGACGGGCGTCAAGGACGCGCAGCGCCTGGTCACCGACGACAAGGTCGACGTCATTGTCGGCTCGTCCGCCACACCGGTGGCCGCACCGATGGCCGAGGTCACGGCCGAGTCGGGCACGCCGCAGCTGTCGACGTCGCCGGCCGGGCTGCCACCCGGCAAAGACAAGTGGTTCTTCAGGCTGCCGCAGTCCAACGGTGTCATGGCCTACGCGGTCATCGAGCACATGAAGAAGCAGAACATCAAGACGGTGGGCTTTCTCGGCTACACCGATGCTTACGGCGAGCTGTGGCTCAAGGCGTTTACCGAACAGGGCGCCAAGGCCGGCATCAAGGTCGTCGGTGTGGAGCGCTTTGCACGCGCCGACACCAGCGTGACAGCGCAAGCGCTCAAGCTGACTTCTGCCAACCCCGACGCGATCCTGATCGTGGCCTCGGGCAGCGGCGCCGGCATGCCGCAAAAAGCCATTGTCGAGCGCGGCTACAAGGGCAAGATCTACCAGACGCACGCAGCCGCATCACCCGACCTGATGCGCACGGCGGGCAAGGATGCCGAAGGCACATTCGTCGTCTCCGGCCCGGCGATGATCGGCGCCCAGTTGCCCGACAGCCATCCGTCGAAGAAGGCCGCGGTGGCGTTCGTGCAGCAGTACGAGCAAGCCTACGGCCCGGGCTCGCGCAACCAGTTTGCAGGACACGGCACCGACGCATTGACCGTACTCGAAATCGCCGTGCCAGTCGCGCTGAAAAAGGCCAAGCCCGGCACACCTGAGTTTCGTGCTGCACTGCGCGATGCCATGGAGAACATGGGTCGCACCGTGCTGGCGCACGGCGTCCTCAACTGGACCGCCGACGACCATTGGGGCTACACCAACGAGACCGGCGTGATGCTCAAGGTCGTGAACGGGGAGTTCAAGGTCGAGCAGTAACCGCAGCGTCGGCGAAGGGCAGCGACACTGTGAAAAGTGCGCCGCCGGCTACGGGGCTCGACGCCTCGATGCGACCGCCATGCGCCTTCACGATGGCGTGCGACAGCGCCAGTCCCAGGCCGATTCCCGGCACCGCGCCGGCACGTGCTGCGGCACCGCGATAGAAGCGCTCGAACACGTAGGGCAGATCCTGCTTCTGGATGCCAGGGCCTTCGTCGCCCACGCTCACCCGGGCTTCGGCGCCCTCGGTCGCCAGCTGCACCGTCACCCGGCCGCCGTGCGGTGAAAACTTGACCGCGTTGTCCAGCAGGTTGGCCAGCACCAGACTCGCCGGCCCGCGCGCCACCATCAGCTCGTGCCGCATCGCCGATGGCGCAAGCGCCATGCACACGCCACGCTCCTGAGCTGCGCTCTCCTGGCGCGCCATCGCTTCCTCGACCAGCGCCTTCAACGACGCGGTTTCGGTCGGCCCGCGCTCTTGGCCGGCATCGAGTCGCGCCAGTGTGAGCAGTTCTTCGACCAGCAAGGTGAGACGTTCGACTTCTTCGACGCATGAGCGCATCGCATCCACATAGGCGGCCGGTTCCCGGGGTCTGCGCAGTGCGAGTTCGAGTTCGGTGCGCAGGCGCGACAAGGGCGAGCGCAGTTCGTGCGACGCGTCGGCGGTGAAGCGTTTCTGTGCATCGAAGCCGTGCTCCAGGCGGTCGAGCATCTCGTTGAGCGTCTGCACCAGCCGGCCGATCTCGTCGTCGGTGCCCGGGTGCGGCAAGCGACGACCCAGGCTGGCATCGCCGATGCGGTGTGCCTGTTCGACCACATCGCCGATCGCGTTGAAGGCGCCGCGCGTCAGCAGGAAGCCGGCCGCGCCGACGGCCAGCAGCAGCGTCGCGCCCATCACGCCGAACAGCACGCTGGCGGTCTCGACCACACGGTCGACGTCGTCCAGCGAGCCCGCCACCTGCACGGCGCGCACATTGCCGTGGCCCTGCACCGGCAGTGACACCAGGCGCGTCGGCTCACTGCCGAAGCTGTGCAGCGTCTCGAACACCACTTCACCCGCTGCAAGTCGCCTGGAAAGATCGGGCGACAACGGCAGGCGGGCCGCGCCGAGGTTGCGGCTGCGCGCCAGCACCTCGCCGTCGGCGCCGACGATCTGCAGCAGACGGTCGAGCCGTTCGAACGATGGCGGCGCGCCAGCGGCCACGGCCTCGTGCACGGTGACGGCCTGACCGCCTTGCTCGGGCAGCGCAGCGGCTTCGGTTTCAGCCAGCGCCAACAGGGCTGCGTCGAGCTGCGCATGCACCTCGCGCGACAGCGTCCAGTAGGCGGCCAGCGCCGTCACGGTCAGCACCACGACGATGACGGCCTGGTGCACCAGCGTGAGCCGGCGGCGAAAACTGATCATGCTTCGCCTTCCGCGGCACCGAGCCTGAAGCCGCGCCCGCGCACCGTCTGGATCAGCGTGGGCAGCCCCGGCGCATCGATCTTGCGGCGCAGGTTGCCGACATGCACGTCGATCAGGTTGTCGATGGCGACCAGGTCGGCCTTCCACACTTGCTCGGCGAGGCGCGACCGGCTCACCACGTCGCCGGCCTGGCGCATCAGCACCTCGAGGATCGCGTATTCCTTGCGCGTCAGGGTGAGTACCGTGCCGGCGCGCTGCACACGCTGGGCCATCGGGTCGAGGCTCAGGTCGCCGACCGTGAGCACGGACGGTCGCGTCAGCTCCGAGCGGCGCAGCAACGCTCGGGCGCGGGCCAGAAGTTCGTCGAAAGAGAAGGGCTTGGTGAGGTAGTCGTCGGCGCCGGTATTGAGGCCGGTCACGCGGTCACCCAGCGCGTCACGCGCGGTCAGCATCAGGATCGGCGTGTGGATCTTGTGGCGCCGCAGTGCCGCGCACAACGCCAGGCCGTCCTTGCCGGGCAGCATCCAGTCGAGGATCAGCAGGTCGTAGTCGGAGGCAAAAACGCGCTGTTCGCCATCTTCGGCGGAGCCTGCGATGTCGACCAGAAAACCCTCTTCCTCGAGCCCGCGCGCGAGCAGGCGGGCCGCTTTTCCATCGTCTTCGACAAGAAGAATTTTCATAACGGCCGCGAGTCTCGCACCAATGCCCGGCGGCCAGCCCGGCGAACGCCGATCCTGAAGAAGACTTCAGGATTTCTTGCGGCGTTCTTCAGGCGCGGCTATCTAAGCTGCGTCGCGCTCCCGGTGGACGGACTCGTTCTGCAGCCGACTGAGTCGATCAACAGAAAAAACAGGGAAAAAACATGCATGACGACAAAGGAAAGTCGCGCCGCGCGCTGCTCGTGATTTGCGCCGTGGCGCTGATCGCCGTTGGCGTCGCATGGTGGTTCATGGCAAGTCGGGCACATGCCGCCGAGGCGGCAAAGGCCGTGCCGGTGCCTGTGCTGGAGCACGTCGGTGCCCAGGTGGTGGTCCCCGAGGGCTCGCCCTTGCGACAGTCACTGGTCGTGGCCGGGGCCGACGCGCAGGCCATCGAGGTGCCGCTGTCCTTGCCGGCGGTGGTCGAGGCCGATCCGGCCAAGCTGGTCAAGGTGGCGCCGCCCGTCACCGGTCGCGTGGCGAGTCTGGAGAAGGGCCTGGGCGATGCGGTCCGTGTCGGCGATGTGCTGTTTCGCATCGATTCTGCCGATCTGGCGCAGGCGCGCAGCGACGCACAAAAGGCCCGCTCGACCCTGGCGCTCGCGACGCAGGCGCTGGAGCGGCAACGCGCGCTCGGCGCGTCCGGCATTGCGGCCAATCGCGAGATCGAACAGGCGCGCAACGATTTCGACCAGGCGCAAAGCGAAGTGGCGCGCACCAGGGCGCGGCTGATGCAACTCGGCGCAGGGCAGGCCGACAAGCCGGATGCAGGGCCGGGCACGGCCGGCACGGGCCGCCTGCTGGCCGTGCGCTCGCCGGTGGCGGGCCGCGTGATCGACCTGAGCGCTGCGCAGGGCGCGTACTGGAACGATGCAACCGCCTCGCTGATGACGGTGGCCGATCTGTCCAGAGTGTTCGTGACCGCCAGTGCGGGCGAGGCCGATCTGAAGGCGCTGTTCGTCGACCAGCCGGTGCGCGTGGTCCTCGACGCTTTTCCCGGCGAAACCCTGAGCGGAACGGTGCGCTACATCGGCGAAGTGCTCGACCCCGACACCCGGCGCGTCAAGGTGCGCATGGTGCTCGACAACCGCGACGGCCGTCTGAAGCCCGGCATGTTCGCCAACGCCACCTTTCTGTCGAAGCCGCACAACGGACTGCTGGTGCCGATGGACGCGGTGGTGCAAAGCGGATTGCACAGCCGCGTGTTCGTGGAAGCATCGCCCTGGCATTTCGAGCCGCGCGTGGTGCGTGTCGGTCCACGGGTCGGCGACCGGATCGAGGTGCTTGCCGGCCTGAAGAGCGGCGAGCGCGTGGTGGTACAGGACGGGGTGCTGCTGGATGATTGACGCATTCGTCACCACCTGCCTGAAACGGCGCGGCATCGTCTGGCTGGTGTTCGCCATGGCGGCCGGCTACGGCGCCTGGTGCTGGACCCAGCTGCCGCTCGAGGCCTATCCCGACATCGCCGACACCACCTCGCAGGTGGTCACGCAGGTGCCGGGGCTGGCCGCCGAAGAGGTCGAAAAGCAGATCACGATTCCGCTCGAACGCGAGATCATGGGCACGCCCGGCATGTACGTGATGCGCTCCAAGAGCACCTTCGGTCTGTCGCTGATCACCGTCGTGTTCCGCGATGGCGCCGAAGACTACTGGTCGCGCCAGCGGCTGCAGGAGCGCATCGGTGGCGTCGCCCTGCCGTACAGCGCTCAGCCTGGCCTCGACGCGCTGACATCGCCCATCGGCGAGATCTACCGCTACACCCTCGAATCGAAAACACGCGACCTGCGTGAGTTGTCGGAGTTGCAGCGCTGGAAGGTGATCCCACGCCTGAAGCAGGTGGCGGGCGTCGCCGACGTGTCGAACTTCGGCGGGCTCACCACGCAATTCATGGTGGAGTTCGATCCGGCCAAGCTCAGCAAATACAACATCACGCTGGCCCAGGTCACGCAGGCGATCAACGCCAACAATTCGAGCGCCGGCGGCAGCGTGCTGACGCGCGGCCAACAAGGTTTCGTGGTGCGCGGCGTGGGGCTCATCAGCGGTCTGGACGACCTGGCGCAGATCGTGGTGAGCCAGAAGAACGGCGTACCGGTGCTCGTGAAAGACCTCGGCGAAGTCAAGCTCGGCAACAAGGAACGGCAAGGCATCCTCGGCAAGGACAGCAACCCCGACACCATCGAAGGCGTGACGCTGCTGCTCAAGGGAGAGAACCCTTCGACGGTGCTCGACGGTGTGCACGAAGCGGTGCGCGACCTCAACGACAACGTGCTGCCGCAAGACGTCAAGGTCGTGCCCTACCTGGACCGCACCATGCTGGTCCAGGCGACGGTGCACACGGTCGGCAAGACATTGCTCGAAGGCATGACGCTGGTCACGTTGGTACTGCTGCTGTTCCTGGGCAGCCCGCGCGCCGCGCTGATCGTGGCGCTGACCATTCCGATGTCGTTGCTGACGGCTTTCGCCTTCATGCACCAACTGAAGATCCCGGCCAACCTGCTGTCCCTGGGCGCGATCGATTTCGGCATCGTGGTGGACGCGGCCATCGTCGTGATGGAGAACATCCTGCGCCAGCGCGAGGCGCATGCAGACCGACCCCTGAAGCCGCGCGACGTACTCAAGGCCACCTTGCAGGTGACGCGCCCGATCTTCTTCGGCATGGTCGTCATCATCACGGCCTACACGCCGCTGTTCGCCTTTCAGCGCATCGAATACAAGCTCTTTGCCCCGATGGCTTTTGCGATCGGCTTTGCACTCGTCGGCGCGCTGGCGGTCGGGTTGCTGCTGATTCCGGGGCTGGCCTACCTGGCCTACCGCAAGCCACGCCGCGTGTTCCACAACCGGGCGCTCGAAGCGCTCGGCCACTGGTACGAGCAACTGCTCCGGCGCATCGTCGGGCAACGTGCGCTGACGCTGGCCGCTTTTGCGCTGGCCTTCGTCTGCGTGATCGGTGCCGCGGCGACCATTGGGCGAGACTTTCTGCCATACCTCGACGAAGGTTCGCTCTGGTTGCAGGTCACGCTGCCGCCCGGCATTTCGCTCGACAAGGCGACGCAGATGTCGAACCGGTTGCGCGACGCCGCGCGTGAGTTCGACGAGGTCTCGTACGTCGTCACGCAACTCGGCCGCAACGACGACGGCACCGATCCATGGACCGCGTCGCACATCGAGGTGAGCGTCGGACTGCATCCCCAGGCCGAATGGAAATCGGGCCTCAGCAAGCAGGAGTTGATCAGCGGCCTGGCGGCGCGCTTTGCGCAGTTGCCCGGCACGCAGGTCGGCTTCACGCAACCGATGATCGACGGCGTGCTCGACAAGCTCGCTGGCGCACACAGCGATCTGGTGGTCAAGATCTACGGCAACGACTTCAAGGAAACGCGGCGTATCGCCAGCGAAATCGACCGGGTGCTTTCCGCAGTGCCCGGTGCAGCCGACGTCATCATCGACCAGGAGCCACCGCTGCCGCAGCTGCGCATCGAGGTCGACCGGGCGGCGGCTGCGCGCTATGGCATCAACGTGGCCGACATCGCGGACCTCATCGGCACCGGCATCGGCGGTGCACCGGTGGCGCAGTTGTTCGTCGACGAGCGGCGCTACGACATCGCGGTGCGCTTCACGCCACAGAGCCGTAGCGACCCCGACGCGATCGGCCGGCTGGTGCTGAGCGCACCCGGTGGCGCCAAGGTGGCGCTGTCTCAGGTCGCGACGCTGCGGCTGGACGACGGCGAAAGCACCATCACGCGCGAGATGGGCAAGCGGCATCTGACGGTGCGGCTGAATCTGCGCGGGCGCGATCTGTCGTCCTTTCTGGAAGATGCGCACGCCCAGATCGAGGCCAAGGTGAAGTACGACCACGCGCACATCCAGCTCGCGTGGGGCGGCCAGTTCGAGAACCAGCAGCGTGCGCAGGCTCGGTTGATGCTCATCATGCCGATGGTCATCGTCCTGATGTTCGCGCTGCTTTTTGCGCAGTTCAAGAACCTGTGGCAACCGTCGTTGATCCTGCTGGCTGTGCCGCTCGGCGCGCTCGGCGGGTTCGTCGCCTTGCATCTGCGCGACATGACGCTCAACGTGTCGAGCGCGGTCGGGTTCATTGCGTTGTTCGGCGTGACGGTGATGAACGGCATCATCATGGTGTCGAACCTGAACCGGTTGCGCGTGGAAGAAAAGCTGCCGCTGCGCGAGGCCGTGATCCAGGGCGCTCGGGAACGCTTTCGTCCGGTGCTGATGACGGCAACGGTGGCAGCCCTCGGCTTGCTGCCGGCCGCGCTGGCGCATGGGCTCGGCAGCGATGTGCAGCGTCCGCTGGCCACGGTGGTGGTCGGTGGCCTGGTCACCGCGACCGGTCTGACGCTGGTCTGGTTGCCAGCGCTCTACTACCTGGTCGCAAGCCGGCTCGAGGCCATGAACGCACGTCACGCCCAAGCGCATGCCGACCTGACCGACCCCGCTGGAGCAGCCACATGAAGCGCATTGCATGGACCGTCGCCGGCGTCTTTCTGATCGGTGGCTGCGCGGTAGGTCCGGACTTCAAGCCGCCCGTGGCGCCGGTCACCGACCGCTACACGGCCGAGCCTTTGGCGCAGGCACAGACGCAGACTCAGGACACCGCTGGTGTTGCAGTGCAACGCTTTGTCGATGGCCGGACGATTCCGGAGAAATGGTGGTCGGTGTTTCAGTCGGCACCGCTCGATGCGATGGTCCGGCAGGCGCTGGCAGCGAACGCCGACGTCGAGGCAGCGCGGGCATCGCTTCGCATCGCGCAGGAGAACGTGCTGGCGCAGCAGGGCACCTTCTTTCCTACGGTCGGGGCGCAGTTCACGCCGACACGGCAGTCGGTGGCAACGTCGCTGGCGAGCCCGGTTGCCTCAGGTGGCAACCTCTACAGCCTGCACACGGCGCAGCTCAACATCGCCTACGCGCCGGACGTGTTCGGCGGCAATCGACGGCAGCTCGAATCGTTGCAGTCGCTGTCGGACGTGCAGCGCTTTCAGCTCGAGGCCGCGCAGCTCACGCTGACGGCCAACCTGGTCGCGACAGTGATCCAGCGCGCTGCAGTGCGCGCGCAGATCGATGCCACGCGAGAGATCGTCGCGTTAGCGGATTCGCAGCTGACGATGGTGCGCCGGCAGCAGGCGCTCGGCCAGGTCGGTACGGCCGATGTGGCGGCGCAACAGGCGCTGCTGGCCCAACTCGAAGCCACCTTGCCGCCGCTGCAAAAGCAGCAGGCGCAACAACGCAACCTGCTCGCGGTGTTGCTGGGCCGGCTGCCGAGCGACGCGGACATTCCGGAGATCGGTCTCGACGCATTGCAGCTGCCGGGTGAGCTGCCGCTAAGCCTGCCTTCGCAACTGGTCGTGCAGCGGCCCGATGTTCGCGCCGCCGAAGCCCAGTGGCACGCCGCCAATGCGCAGATCGGCGTGGCGCTGGCCGCCAGGCTGCCGAACTTCGAACTCACCGCGAACATCGGCACCACCGCGTTGCGGCTGTCGCAGCTCGCGACTGCCGGCACTGCCTTCTGGGGCATCGGTGCCAACCTCGTGCAGCCGCTGTTCGATGCCGGCACACTGATGCACCGGCAGCGTGCAGCGGAGGCCACGCAGGCGCAGGCCGCAGCGCAGTACCGCAGCACGGTGCTGGGCGCGTTCCAGAACGTTGCCGACACGCTGAACGCGATCCAGGCCGATGCGGCGACCCTGGCCGCGCAAAGCCGCGCCGAGCAGGCGGCCGCGCGCAGCTTCGACATCGCCCGCGCGCAGCGCGACGCCGGCGCTACCGGGTCGTTTGCCGTGCTGGTCGCGCAGCAGGCTTTGCGGCAAGCCGCCATCGCGCGCATTCAGGCGCAATCGGCCCGGCTCGCCGACAGCGTGGCGTTGTTTCAGTCGTTGGGTGGCGGCTGGTTGCACGCCGTCGACGCACGGCGAAACGATGCAGCGGCGGTGTCATCGAACGGGCAGGGGAGTTGACGATGGTCAGGCCGGGCCGCTTCATGCCGAAATCCGCCTGGCTGTGCGTCGCAACGCTGCTGTTCCTGTGCGTGTGCGTCCTGGCAGCGAGCGGATGTGCCGCGGGCATGCCGGCGCCCCAAGGCGGGGTCATGCCATCGAGCGACGATACGGCCGGTGGCAGGCGTCTTGGTGTGATCGTGCGGCTCGGCGATGGGTTGCCCGCTCCGGGCGAGGTGGACGACGATTGCCGCATGACCCTTGCGCCCTCGGTGCGCGCGGCCGGCGCATTTGCCGAAGTGGCCTATCGACAGGGGCGGCGATCGCGCTTGCGCATCGTCTTGCTCGACCGCGATCGCGCGTGGGCGGTGGGCGACGAGGCCTCCATCGACCTGCGTGATTGCCGGCAGGCGGCGGTGCCGCCTTCGACGCCGCTGTCTAAAGCACCCACTAAAGCACCAGCGACAGCGCCAGCGTCAGGATCAATCCCATCACCGAGATCACCGTCTCCATCAACGACCACGTCTTGATGGTCTCCATCACGGTCAGGCCGAAGTACTCCTTGACCAGCCAGAAGCCCGCGTCGTTCACATGCGAGAAGAACAGCGAGCCGGCGCCCACGGCCAGCACCACGAGCGACAGATGGTTGGGCGACAGGCCCACGGCCAGCGGCGCGACGATGCCGGCGGCGGTGACCGTCGCCACGGTGGCGGAGCCGGTCGCGAGGCGGATCAGCACCGCGACGATCCAGCCGAGCAGCAGGGTCGACAGGCCGGCGGCCAGGGCGATCTTGGCGATGGCCAGTCCGGTCCCGCCGTCGACCAGCGCCTGCTTGAAGCCGCCGCCGGCGCCGACGATGAGCATGACGCCGACGACAGGCAGCAGGCTGGCGCCGATTTTCTTGGCCAGCACCGTGGGCGTGAAGCCGACCGAGGTACCGAAGGTCACCATCGCCAGCAGCACCGCGATCAGCAGGGCGAACACCGGGTCGCCGATGAAGTCGAGCGCGGGCCGCAGCGGCGCCGTCTTGTCCATCCAGATGTCGGCGCCGGCCTTGATGAGCATCAGCGCCAGCGGAGCCAACAACGTGATCAAGGTCCAGGTGAAGGTCGGGCTGTGCGTCGGCTTCGGGTCCTCATCCTTGCCACCCGCGGTGCTGCCCGATGCGCTCGATGCGCTCGATGCACTTGCAGAGGACACCGCCAGGCCGGCACCCGCAGCGCCGATCGGCACCATGCGCGCCGCGAGCAGGCCGAACAGCGGCCCTGCGACGGCGACGGTCGGGATGGCGATGAGCAGCCCCAGCGCCAGGGTCACGCCGACATTGGCATGAAGAATCGCAATGGCCGCCAACGGGCCGGGGTGCGGCGGGATGAATCCGTGCAGCACCGACAGGCCGGCCAGCGCCGGGATGCCGAGTCGCATGGCCGGGCCCTTGGAGTGGTGCACCGCGAGCATGACCACCGGGATCAGCAGCACCAGCCCGATCTCGAAGAACATCGGGATGCCGATGATGCTGGCGACCAGCGCCATCTTCCAGGGCAGCGTTGCCGGGCGACCTTGCAGCAGCGTGTCGACCACTTTCTCGGCACCGCCGGAATCTGCCAGCAGCTTGCCGAGCATGGCCCCGAGTGCGATCAGCACGCCGACATAGCCAAGCACGCCGCCGACGCCGGCTTCGTACGAGGCCGTCACCTTGTCGAGCGGCAGTCCCGAGCCGACACCGACGAACAGAGCACCGATGGTCAGCGCCAGAAACGCGTGCATCTTCAGCCACACGATCAGCAAAATCAGAATGCCGATGCCGACGGCAGCGACGATCAGCACTTGCGTGTCGTGCGCGTTCAGCGGTTGGTGCATGAGGTCTGCGGGGTTCATGGGGCTGCTCCTTTGGTGATGTCGAGGCCGAGCATCTTGATGACGGTATCGGCGATCTCCGATGGCGCGGGGCCGACGTCGACGCGAATCGCGGGCTCTTCGGCACCGGGCTCCTGCAAGTCGGCGAACTGGCTGTCGAGCAGCTTGGTCGGCATGAAATGACCATGTCGTGCGGCCAGGCGCGCAGCGATGGTTTCGTACGACCCGTGCAGGTAGATGAACACGACGCCAGAACCGCGTCGGTCGATGGTGTCGCGATAAGAACGCTTCAGCGCAGAGCAGGTGATCAAACCGCTACCGCCGGCGTCGAGGCGCTCCCCGACCCAGTCGGCGACCTTCTCCAGCCAGGGCGCGCGGTCGTTGTCGTCGAGCGGATGCCCGGCCTTCATCTTCTCGATGTTGGCCGGCGGGTGCAGTGCATCGCCCTCTTCGAAAGGCCAGCCCAGGCGGCCGGCAAGAAGGGCCGCGACGGTGGTTTTGCCGCAGCCTGAAACGCCCATCACCACCAGCACCACCGGTTGGGGGATGGGCGGCTTTATCGGCAAAGTCAGCGGCAGTGGCAGCGGTGAGGTATCTCTGGTGCTGGTTTGAGTTGTCATTGTTCTTCCACTTGCTTGGGTCACTCGGGTCGGTATTGAACATAGCACCAGGGGCGCGATGCTGCCGTCGGCCTCCCATATTTCTCCCGAATCGGCGGCCACCATCGCCCGATGAACCCAACCGAAACACGCAGCGCCTGGCTGCTTTTCAGAGCAAGCCTGGCGCTGGCATTCGTCGCGAGCGTGATGGCGTGCGCGGCGCCCAAGGACGGTGACGGCATGCGTTATCACACGAGTTCCGGCAAGGCACCGTTGCTGGATGTGCCGCCCGATGTAGCTCAACTCTCCCGATCGGGGTCAGACGCACGGCCCAAGTCGGTGGCTGCAAGCGCATACGCTTCCGAGAGGGCTCAGCCATTCGTGCAGCCGACGGCAGTGCGCGCTGTCGGCGATATCAAGCTCGAAGGCGACGGCACCGACCAATGGCTGTCGATCGGCCGTTCGCCCGACGCGCTGTGGGAGCCGCTCAAATCGTTCTGGCAAGAGAGCGGATTTTTGTTGAGCATCGAAGACCCCGCGCGCGGCGTCATGGAAACCGATTGGGCCGAGAGTCACGCCAACGTGCCCGGCGACCTGGTGCGCGACGCGATGGGCAAGCTGGTCGATTCCCGCCATTCGACCGGTGAGCTCGACATCTTTCGCACGCGGCTGGAACGCACGGCCAGCGGCACGGAAATTTTCGTGACGCACCGCGGCATGCATGAAAACGTTCGGGATACGCCCGGCACACCGGGTGGCTGGCAGGCACAGCCGGCCGACATCGCGCTCGAAAGCGAATACCTTCGCAAAATGATGCTTGCGCTCGGCAGCGCGCCCACGGCTGGCACCGCGAAGGTCGCGGTGCCGCAACGGATCGTGAAGGGTGACATGAAGAGGGATGCGACCACGGGCCGGAGCACGCTCGAGCTTGTCGAAGGCTTCGATCTCGCCTGGCGGCATGTCGGCCTGGCCCTCGATCACGCGGGCTTCACTGTCGAAGACCGTGACCGCCGGACGGGCACCTACTTCATCCGTTTTGTGCCGCCACGGCCGCCCGGGGCGGAGCCGGGGCTCCTTACCAAAATGGTCGAGTACGTCAAACCTTCGCCTGTCGAAAAGCCCTTGAAGCTCGGCATCCAGGTTCGCAGCGAAGGCGGGGCCAGCACGGTTTCGGTGCTGACGGAGGCGGGGGCGCCGGAGCAATCGGCAGTGGCGCAGCGCATCGTGCAGGTGTTGGCCAGCGACCTGCGCTGAGCACCAGTTAGGCGCCCGTCCACGCGCCGACAAGGCGCGCCGACAAAGTGCGCGAAACTAGGGGGATGCTGGTCCGCCTCCGCCGCCGCTTTGTCAAAGGTCTCACGATCAATGGACGCTTGTTCCTGCTCGTCCTTGCGGTGGCGATTCCGTTCTCGATCTTCCTTGCAACGACGGCATTGCTGCAGGCGAGGCAGGAACGCGAACAGGTCCGACAGGAGATGTTGAGCCTGGCGCGCCTCACCTCGGCCCGACTGGACGACCACGTCGGCGACATCGGTCAGTTCCTCGGCGTGCTCGCGGAAGTCGTCACTCCCGAGTCTGGAGGCAATGCCGCCAACGATGCATTGTTGAGGGGCCTTGCGTCGCGCAGGCCCGCACAGATCAACAACGTTGCCGTTTGGAGCGCGAACGGTGAGTTGACAGGCTCGGCCGAACAGCAATTGCGCCTGACCGGACTGAACGTTGCTCAGCGATCGTTTTTCAAGCAAGCGGTGGCGGGTGCCGACCTGCCTGTGGAAGCGCCGATCCTCGCCGCATCCAACGGCGAACAGGTCGCCGTCTTTGCAACCGCGGTCCGGCGGCAGGGCCGGGTGGTGGGCGTGGTGACCGCGACCGCACGTTTGCGGCTGTTGCAGGCGCTGGTATTGCCGGCCGGTGGCTTACCGCCCGGTGCGGTCATCACCGTGCTCGACCACGACGGCGTCATTCTGGCGAGGTCACTCGACCCGGCGCGCTGGATTGGCAAAAACCTGGGTGCCGGGTTCGTGGCGAGCACCGTGGCCGCCAACCTGGTGGACGGCGTGCGAGACGGCCCCAATGCCGACGGGGTATCGCGCATCGGCGGCTTTACCGCATCGCGGCGCGTGCCGTGGTTTGTCTACGTCGGCATTCCGAACGAGATCGCGCTGGCGCCGATGAAGCGACATCTGGCGCAGACTTTCCTGGCGGGTCTGGCGATGTTGCTGCTGGGCCTGACCGCTGCAGCAGTGGCCGGTCGTCGCATTTCGGCGCCGTTGCGCCAGTTGAGCGATGACGCAGCGCGGCTCGAGCAGGGCCGTTTCGATCATCGGAGCAGCGTGTCTCAGGGCGGCGAAATCGGCCAGCTCGCGAGCGCGCTGAATCGCATGTCGGACTCGTTGCAGGAGCGCACGGCCTTGCTGGAGGCGAGCCGGTTCCAGCTTCAACAGATCACCGACAACCTGCCCGCGATGATTTCGTACCTCGACGCGCAGCAGCGCTTTCTATTTGCCAACAACGTTTTCAAGGAATTGCTGGGTGTCGATACCCATGCCCTGATAGGCAAGAGTCTCGTAGAGGTTTATGGGGAGGCTGAATACGCCATCTTCCGCAAGGACATCGAAGCGTGTCTGGGCGGCCGCCGGATAGCCTACGAGCGCGAGATCCAGACCCTGGCGGGACCGCGTCGCGCGGAAGTAACTTTGATCCCGCATCGGGACGCCGACCATACGGTGGTCGGCCTGTTCGCGCTCACGCTTTACGTTACGGCCAGCCGCGAGGCCACCGCCTTGCGCGCCCGCATCGAGGAGCGGCTCAGCCTGGCGCTCGAAGGATCGGGGTCTGCACTGTTCGACCTCGACGTAAAGCGCAGCCGCATCTATCAAAGCGCGCAGGCCGCGACGATGCGCGGCGAGCCGGCGCTGGAAGAGACGACGAGCCTTGCCGTGTACATGAATCGCGTGCATCCCGACGACCGCGACTGGCTCACTCACTGCTTCGAAGGCGCGCTCAGGGGCCGCACGCCGACATTCGATGCCGAGTTCCGGATGGCGACCCGCGCGCTCACCTGGATCTGGATTCGCGGCCTGGGGCGCGTGGTCGAACGCGACGCGCAAGGCATGGCGATACGCCTCGCCGGCACAGGCGCGGACATTACGCCGCGCAAGGCCGCCGAAGAGCGGCTTCGCTATCTTGCCGAGAACGATGCGCTGACAGGCCTGCCCAATCGCGCCCTGTTCGACGAGCGCCTGAAAGGACTGTTGCTGAGCCGGGCCGCGCCACATCGGACGTCGGCACTCATGTTCCTGGACATCGACTACTTCAAGAGCGTGAACGACACCTTCGGCCACGAGGCCGGGGACAAGTTGCTGGTGGCTTTTGCTGCGATTCTCAAGGAGTGCGTACGGCCGAGCGACACGGTCGCGCGTCTTGCGGGCGACGAGTTCACCATCATTCTGAATGACATCTCCGGCGTGTCCGAAGCGACCGCGGTGGCGCAACGCATCGTCGAAAGGGTGCGAAAACTGCGCGGCTTCAGCGATGCGCAGGACGGGGGCTCGGGCGTGTCGACAAGCATCGGTATCGCTTTTCGCGGGCCGCATGACAACGACGCGGCAGTGTTGCTCAGACGCGCCGACGCGGCCTTGTATCAGGCCAAGCGCAATGGACGCGACAGCTTCGTGTGCGACACCACGCACGCTGACGATGCCATCGAAGCGATCAGTGACGAAGTCACGGTGAATGCCGCGGAAGCCGCGGACGCAGCGGACGCAGCGGAGGGGTCTGGAGGGTTGCGGCGGGCTCGACGCGACAGATAGGGCGCGACCGATGGGCCGGCGTAGGTCAGCCCATGGTCATGCTCGGTCCGCAGAATGTATGACCCCACGCCGCAATCTCCATGGACAAACCGAATCAACTGCCGAGTGAAGCGCCCACCCACATCGATCTGCTCACCGACATCGAACTGTTGGGCATGCTGATGGCTGCAAGGCATCGGGTCTTGTTCTGGGACGGGCCGGCCGAGGCAATCGTCGTGGCGTGCGAGCGGGAACTCGACAAGCGGTCGCGTCCAGCGACACTCACAAGCAACCGGCTTGCGAAAAACTTCTAGAAGCGTATTGCCGGCCGCGCTCCACAGTTCGCATGCAATCCTTTCCTGAAGGATTCAGAGCGGTGGTCATCGGCGCATCGGGAGCGATAGGCGCGGCGATGGTGCGGCAACTCGAAGCCGATCCGCGCTGCGGCAGCGTGATCGGACTCGGGCGGAAGACTTTGCCATCCATCGATTTCAACGACGAAGCGAGCGTGGCCGCGGCCGCCGCCGCTATGGCATCTCGCGGTCCATTCCATTTGGTCGTGAACGCAGCCGGCGTACTGCACACGACCCGCTTCGCACCCGAAAAGCGTTTGTCTCAACTGGACTTCGCCCAAATGGCCGAGACCTTTCAAGTGAATGCCTTCGGGCCCGCGATGGTGCTGGCAAAGTTCGCACCGTTGCTCGACCGCCAACGCGCCGTATTGGCCGTGGTCTCGGCCAAGGTCGGCAGCATCGAAGACAACCGTTTGGGCGGCTGGTATAGCTATCGCGCGTCGAAGGCGGCACTCAATATGTTGCTCAAGACGGCAGCGATCGAAGTGCAGCGCGCGCAACCGAATGCCGTACTGGTGGCGCTGCATCCGGGCACCGTGGATTCGGCGTTGTCGGCGCCGTTTCGGGGTGCCGAAATCGGTCGTCCGGCAGCGGCCGCGGCGGCAGATCTGTTGCGCGTTATCGATGGTTTGAAACCGGAGCACACCGCCAGCTTCTTTTCGTACACCGGCGAGCGATTGCCTTGGTGAGTGAGGGTGGCCGGGCCAAGGCGTGCCTATGTCAGACGGCCTGTTCGTCGGATGGCATACGACGCATGTCAGAAGATGACCACGTCGGCACCGCCACTTTGGCTGATTGAAAAAGAACTATAAAGTAGTACATCTTGGGCCTAACGAAAAAGGCCCGATGGACGATCAAGACTCCTTTCTGCAACATCTTCGCGACGACCTTGCCGGTCGGCGTCGCGCGACCGCTGCCATCCGCGCAAAGATCATCGAGGCGCTGGGCGACAAGCTCTGTGGCAGCGGCACCGGCCCCAAGGGCGACGACCTCGCTGCGTTCGCTACCGCACAACAGCAAGAGAGGATGTCTGCGGCGCGGCTGCGTGCCTATTTCGCCAACCTGGCGGACCGCGTGATCCGAAGGGTGCGAGACCGGTCGTCCTGACCACTGTTTCACAACCACCGTCATACTCGCCCGTCCCAAAATTTTCGGTGACGGAGGTATTCCATGTCAGGTGACGGTTTTCATGCTCACGGCCCGCACGACCACGTGCTCGAACATCCCGCAGGCGACCATGGCCACAAAGCCGCGGACGACGACGCCGCGCCGCACTCGGGTCGTCGCACCATGACCGATCAGATCGCGGTGTGCACCGCAATCATCGCCACGGTCGGCGCTATCTTTTCGTACATGGGCGGCCTGACGCAGGCGAACGCCGGGCTCTACAAGAACAATGCCGGCATCAAGAAGACCGAGGCCTCCAATCAGTGGAATTACTACCAGTCCAAGAGCACGAAACAGTCGCTTGCGGAGTTCGCGCGCGATATGTCGCCTGAGGATCGCAGGGCCACATGGCAAGACAAGGCGGTGCGCTACGAGCGCGAGAAAGCCGAGATCCAGCTCGTGGCCCAAAAGCTAGAAACAGATGCCACCGACTGGGATCATCAATCCGAAACGCAAATGCACCAGCACCACCGTTGGGCCCAGGCGACCACTGCGCTGCAAGTCGCCATTGCGTTGGCGGCGATGGCTTTGCTGACCCGCAAGAAGTGGTTGGAGTGGGGCATGTTCGGCGTGGCCGGTATCGGCCTGGTGGTCGGCGCGCTGGCAATGCTGCACATCTGACTGCATCCCATGGATGACGCTATCAGCGTCTAGGATCGGGCGATGAACGATTCGCCACGCCTGCCGGGCCACCGGTTCCTGCATTCGCCCGGTCCGACCCGGGTGCCCGACGAAGTGCTGCACGCCATGAGCCGGCAGCCGATGGACCTGTCCGACCCGCGGCTCGACAACTGCATCGCCGCCTGCGAAGCCGGACTCAAGCGGCTGCTGCAAACCTTAGCGTCCGACGTCTACTTTTACGCCGCCAACGGCCACGGGGCATGGGAGGCGGTCATCGCCAATCTTGTGGCGCCGGGCCAGGCCGTGCTGGTACCGGGCACAGGGCACTTCTCCGAATCGTGGGCCGTGCAGACCGAGGCGATGGGCGGCCGCGTGATTCGCACGCCCTGGGTCGAAGGCTTGCCGATCGATCCGGCCGAGATCGAAGCGGTGCTGCGCGCCGATGAGGCGCACGAGATCACCGCCGTCTTCGTGGTGCACACCGACACGGCCAGTGGCATCACCAACGACCTGGCGGCGCTGCGTGCGGCCATCGACCGGGCTGGGCACCCGGCGCTCTTTGTCGTCGACGTGGTGGCTTCGCTCGCGGCGGCGCCGTTTGCCATGGACGCATTGCGGGCAGACGTGGCGCTCGGTGCCAGCCAGAAGGGCTTGATGGTGCCGCCGGGACTGGCGTTCGTCGCAGTCAATGCGCGCGCCATGGATGCCTCCCGCCTCAACACCACGCCACGGTTTTATTGGGACTGGCAACGGCGGCAGAGCCCGCTCGTCTACCGCAAGTTTTGCGGCACGCCGCCGCAGAGTCTGGTCTTTGCGCTGGAGGCATCGCTCGGCTTGATCGCGCTCGAGGGCATCGAAGCAGTGTTCGCGCGCCATCGGCGCATTGCCGACGCGGTACATGCCGCGGTCGCGTGCTGGAGCGAAGCGGGCGCGCTGAGTTTCTTTGCCACGGTGCCATTGTCGAGGTCGGTGTCAGTCACCACGATCGCGGTGGGCGAGGGCGTCGATCCTGAAGCGCTGCGAAGCATTGCACGCGAGCGCTTTCAGGTCGCAGTGGCCGGCGGTCTCGGGTCGCTTACGGGGCGCGCGTTTCGCATCGGCCATTTGGGCGATATGAACGAGGCCATGATCCTCGGCTGCCTCGCCGGCATCGAAGCAGCGATGACGGTACAGGGCATTCCGTTCGGCCGCGGCGGTGTCGATCGCGCTATATCCCGGCTTTCCCAGCTTTCCCCTTTGGCGGCAGACAATCGATTCATGCCGTGAATCAAAAGTCGGTCTGACGGGTCGATCGGAAAATGACGGTGCATGAGCAAAGTTGCACCGGTATCTCTCCCTCACTCCCTTCCAATCGACTCGTTGCAGCCCGATCAAGCGCGCCAGCCACGCGCGTCGCAAAACACACGCCTCGCGCAGTCCGCCACGGTGTTGATCGTCGACGACAACGCGATCAACCGGCGCCTGCTGCAAGCACTGCTCAAGCCCGAGGGCTACACCATTCAGTGCGCTTGCAGCGGACCCCAGGCGCTTTCTTTCATTGCCGAGTGCGCACCCGATCTCATCCTGCTCGACGTCGCAATGCCCGGCATGGACGGCTATGCCGTTGCAAAGAGCCTGAAGGCCGATGTCACCACCTGCGACATTCCCATCATCATGGTCACCGGGAAGGTCGACGCGAAGTCGCGTTTGGCTGGCCTGGAAGCCGGCGCCGAAGAGTTCCTGACGAAGCCGATCGATCGTGCCGAGTTGTGGCTGCGCGTACGCAACCTGCTTCGCCTGAAAGCGTCGAGCGATTTGCTGCGCCGGCATGCCGAGTTGCTCGCGAGCCAGGTGCAGGCGCGAAACGCGGATCTGCAGCGATTTCGTACGGCGATGAATGCCACCGCCGATGCGATTTTTCTGGTCGACCGCCAGACCATGCGTTTTGTCGAGGTCAACACGACTGCCTGCGAACTGCTCGGCTATTCGCGTGCAGAGATGTTCGAGCGCGGGCCGGCGAACCTGGGCAACGTCACGGTCGAACAGGTTGAAGGCATATTCGATGCGGCGATTGACGGACTCGGTCCGACCCAGCAATCGGAAGTCGATCTGCGCCGCAAGGACGGGAGCATCGTGACGGTGGAAGTCGAGCGACTGGCCCAGCGGTTCGGCAACAGCTGGCTCATCGTGGCGCTGGTGCGGGACGTTGGTGAACGGAAAGCCACTGAGCGCCAGTTGCATCGGCTTGCGAACTACGACGCGCTGACCAATTTGCCGAACCGGTCGCTGTTTCACGAAACGCTGCGCAACAACGTGAGCCCGAGCGCTGGTGGCACAGCGCCGCTGGCGGTGCTGATCGTCGACCTGGACCAGTTCAGGAACGTCAACGACACGCTGGGTCACGCCATCGGTGACGAACTGTTGCTGCACTTCAGCGCACGGCTGTTGCGTTGCATTACCCGACATGACGCGATCGGTCGGCTCGGTGGCGATGAGTTCGGCCTGATGTTGACACTGGACGCGCTGGCGCCGAGCGCCTGCGCGGTGGCCGAAAAAATACGCGACGTGCTTCGCGCACCATTCGATCTGCAGGGCCACGAAGTGGTCCTGACGGCGAGCATCGGCATCACTTTTTATCCGGAAGACGCGACGGACGCCGAAACGCTGCTGAAGTACGCCGACATCGCGATGTACCGCGCCAAGAAAACCGGGCGCGACACGTGGTGCTCTTTCACAGCGCAGATGAACCTGGACGCAATAGCCCGACACGATCTCGAAATGGCATTGCGGCGAGCGGTCGATAACGACGAGTTCGTCATCTATTACCAGCCCAAAGTGCGCCTGAGCGACGGCACGGTGTCAGGTCTGGAAGCTTTGTTGCGATGGCAGCGGCCGGGTCATGGCCTGATCTCACCCAGCGCTTTCATCCCCATGATGGAAGAGTGCGGTTTGATCGTACGCGTCGGCAATTGGGTGATCGACACCGTGTGCCGACAGATCGGCGAGTGGCTTCGCTCGCCGATCGGCGAGGTCGCAGTTTCGGTCAACGTGGCGGAGCGTCAGTTCGTCGAGAGCGACCTCGCGAAGCACGTTGTACTGGCGCTGGCACGCAACGAGATTCCGGCCGATCTGCTCGAACTCGAGCTGACCGAAGGCTCGCTCATGTCTAACACCGAGCGCACGCTCACGAGCCTGCAGGAGCTGAAGCAGCAGGGCGTGAAGATCTCGATCGACGACTTCGGCACCGGCTATTCGAGCCTGGCCTATCTCCGGCGTTTTCCCATCGACAAGTTGAAAATCGATATCGCTTTTATCAGGGACATCATCGCCACGCCCGACGACGCCGCCATCACGCTGGCGATCATCCGGCTCGCACACAATCTCAAGCTGGAAGTAATAGCCGAAGGGGTGGAAACCGCGGCGCAGCTGGCGTTCTTGAGGCACCACGGTTGCGAGCAGATTCAGGGCTACTATTTCAGTGCGCCGCTGCCGTTGCTGCAGACCGAAGCGTTGCTGCGAGAAGGACTTTCGTTGTCGATGCCACCGATCGTCAGGCCGACCAGGAACGTGCTGCGTCTGTGCTGAGCAGACAACAGATCGAGGTCCTCAGGCCTCGGTCTTGAGAAGCCCGCGGATGTTCATTGCAGCGAGGCAAAACTGCAAAGCCAGTAGGGCATAAGCCGAAGTGTGGATGCCCCAAGCAACCCACAACACGTTGCTTAAAAGGAAAATCCAAAAACCCACGTTGCGCCTCGGCTTCGAGCTGGAAGCCACCAGCCATGCAGCGACCACCGACGCCGCGAACGCGGGCCATTGAATGAGGGAGAGCAGGTCCAAAGCGGGATGTCCGGTGGGCGACGCTGCGGTCGCTGTGATTGCAGGAATCGCTTGTCCGTAGGCGATCAGGCAATGAACCCCGCCCGATGCGCCGCCCTTGTGCGCGGCCATCGCACAAAGCTGTGGTCGCCGCCCTACGTCGTTGCTTTGTCGAACCCCACGTGGCGAATCGGCTGGATGCGGTGCACGCGACGTTGCAGAGCAAAGCGGTGGGCGCACGGGGAGCAGCCGAGGGCAGCCCGCCAGGTCAGCCCTCTCGCTGCACTGCCAGCGGCCGGATTTCCAGCCCGTGGCGAGGCAACAAAAACGCCAGCGCGACGATCGCCAGGCTGATCGCGAGCATCGTGACGAAGGTGAGATGCAGCGAACCCGCGAGCGTCAGCCGAATTGCCATTTCGCTGGCAGGAGAAGTCAGCGTCCCCTGCAGCAATTGGCGCAGCTGGTCTTCGGTGAACAAGCCCGCGCCACCAGCCGTTCCGGCTTGCGTCAGCCCGTAATTGAACACCGCGCCGAAGAAGGTCGCTCCCAACGCGCTGCCCAGGTTGCGGGAAAAAATGTTGGAAGCCGTGGCGCTGCCGCGCTGCGTGATCTCGACCGATTCCTGGATCAGGATGAGCGAACTCAGGCTGAGCAATCCCATGCCGAGCCCTACCAGAAACGATCCGACGCCGGCGATGTACACGGATGTCTCCGGCCCCATCGTCGCGAAGGCGAGGGCACCGAACGGCACCAGCACCGACCCCGTTAACACAAGGCGCCAAAGGCCGAAGCGCTGAAAGGTTCGCGATGCGAGCGTGGCACCGATGGGCCAGCCGAGCATCACCATCGTCAACGCCAGGCCGGCGACGACCGACGAATGTTTCAGCACCACCTGCACGTACATCGGCAAGAACGTGGTGATGCCGATCAGCGCCATGCCCGACAGAATCGCAGCGCCGTTGACCGTGGCGATGACGCGGCGGCCCCACAGCTGGAAAGACACCATCGGATCGGGTGCGCGCCGCTCTTGCATCACGAAGAGTCCCAGCGTGATGACGAACACCAGCGCCCAGCCCATCGCGGCGCCCTCGTGGCCGAGCCCGAACTCGGTGAGCGCAATCATCAGGGCCGCGATGCCGAGCGTGAACAAAAACGCGCCGATCAGGTCGATCGAGCCGCGCCGTGCGATCGGTGCTTCGCGCAAGAAAAGCCAGAAGCCGGCTGCGGCTGCGATGCCGATCGGCACGTTCATCCAGAAGATCCAGCCCCACGACAGCTTTTGCACGATGAGCGCGCCGAGCATTGGTCCGAGCACCGCGGAAATGGCCCATACGCTGGCCAGGTAGCCCTGTACCTTGCCGCGTTCGCGCACCGGATACAGATCGCCGACGATGGTGAGCGCCACCGGCTGCACGGCGCCCGCGCCGACGCCCTGAATAAGCCGGAAACAGATCATGGCGGGCATCGACCACGCGAAACCGGCGAGTACCGAACCCAGCAGAAAGATCGCGATGCCGATCAGCATCACGGGTTTGCGACCATACACATCGGAGAGCTTGCCGAAGACCACGGTCATCGCTGTTTGTGCCAGCAGAAAGGACGCGAAGACCCAGCTGTAAAGATGCAGGCCGCCGAGCTGCGACGCGATTTGCGGCATGACCGTCGAGACGATGGTGGCCTCGATCGCCACCATGGCCATGGAGGCCATGACCGCCGCGATCACCAGCGGACGATGGGTTGTCTTTACGGATTCGGCGGAAGATGTCATTTCGGTCCCGCGAACGTCGATCGATTCGACGCCGAGCGGCGGCCTACATCCTATCGGCGAGCGTCGGCCCTTGCCGACGCTGGGGCTCTCGCACCTTATCGGGTCAGATGCGCGCCACGGCCCATTGCGAAACGCGTTCAAACACCGACATCGCCTTGAGCTCGTCGTGCCGGCGGATTTTGGCGAGGCGTGCCGTCCGCAGTGCAGCAACGGATTCGAGTGCGCGGGCGACGGCTTCGGACGCGCCGCCATCGCGATTGGGGTCGCATCGAACCGTGTAGGCCACTTCGCGAAGGTCCTTGATGCTCAGTCGGGAGGTGCCCGGAAAGTAGTTGGCGAGTGTCAACACGGAGAGGGCCTCAGGCGATGAATTGGGAAAAAGTTAAACCGACCATGTAAGCAATTGTGATTACTATTTGTGCTGCAGGCCAGCATTAATTTCACAACTTATGCCCTCAGACGGCTTTGTCCTACAAAACTTCTGAGATCAGCGATTTGGACCGAACAGCTGGCTTCCGGTCCCCGTATTCCGGGCATCGGCGCGCCAGGTTGTGCCGATCATCGATGGATGTACCGGGTGATCCACCTTCATGTCGCCGCGCCGGCAAAGCCGGATGCGGGCCAGCCCTGCAACGGCTGCGGCGTGTGCTGCGTAAGCGAGCCGTGTCCTGCGGGTGCGATTGTCAGCCGCCGATTGCGCGGCGCCTGTGCGGCGCTGATCTGGAACGACGACCAGGGCGCCTATCGGTGCGGGTTGATCGAGCAGCCTGCCAACTTCTTGCCGAAAGCTTTGCGACGGGCCGCGCCGTGGGTCGCGCACTGGGCTCACCGATTCGTCGCTGCGGGCCGCGGCTGTGATTCCAGTGTGACCGTGGAAAGCGGCTGAGCGGCGAAAGGCGCCCGGTTGGCGCCTTTTTCTCTAGCGTCTTTGGCGCGCCCTGGCGGCGCCGAAGTCCAGATAGGCCGTGGGAGCGAATGCCGGCTGCGGCTTGACCGGCTGCATCTCGTGCTCGGAAAAGTCCATGAAATCAGTCGGTGCAAAGTTAGTGTCGTGCGTGCGTTCGCGCTCTGCCTGACGCTCCCGCGAACTTTCGCGCAGACGCGCCAGGTCGGCCCGGACTTCGACGAGCGTGCGTTGCGGCTTGCCGGTACGCGGGGTTGAGGCCATTGCAGGCGTGTGTGTGGGCATCTGTGCGGGCGTCGGTGCGAGTGCCAGCGCGAGTGCCGGTGCGGCTTTCACCGGGGTTGCCGCTTTGAGGGACACCGGCACAGAGACCGGCACGGTCAAGGTGATTACCGTGGCAGTGGCCGGCGCTGCCTCCTTCACTTTCGCGGGTATGGGCCGCGCATCGGTTCTAGGCAGAGGCGACGACCGCGTGGCAGACCTTGCCGAAGCATCGACCCTCGACTTCGTGGACGCGCGTTTGCCGCGTGTCGGCCCAAAGCCAGCGAGGATGTGGCGAAGTCTGCCAAGCCAACGAGGTGAGTTCATGTCGTGTGTAACCAAAAGTTCGCACGATTGTTAAACGGCTGCGTCGAAAGTCGAACGAGTTACAGACAGTTGACATTTGGGGACTGGGCAGAACTCCACAGATTCGGCTGTCATGATGACGCATCGATCCAGCAAACCAAGAAAGAAGCCGTCCATGAAATACGTTCGTCTCGGTCAGACCGGCCTTCAGGTGTCGCGCCTCTGCCTCGGCTGCATGAGCTACGGCGAACCCGAGCGCGGCAATCACCCGTGGACCTTGCCGGAGGCGGCGAGCCGCCCGTTCCTGAAGAAGGCGCTCGACTTCGGCATCAACTTCTTCGACACCGCCAACGTCTATTCGGATGGCAGCAGCGAAGAGATCGTCGGCCGTGCGTTGGCCGACTACACACGCCGGGAAGACGTCGTCATTGCGACCAAGGTGAACAGCCGCATGCGGCCTGGTCCGAACGGCGCCGGCTTGTCGCGCAAGGCGATCATGGGTGAGATAGACGCCAGCCTGAAGCGGCTAGGCACCGACTATGTCGACCTGTATCAGATCCATCGCTGGGACTACGGCACACCGATCGAAGAAACCATGGAAGCGCTGCACGACGTGGTCAAGGCGGGCAAGGCGCGCTATATCGGCGCATCGTCGATGTTCGCGTGGCAGTTCGCGCGTGCGCTCGCGGTTGCCGACGCGCACGGCTGGACGCGCTTCGTATCGATGCAGAACTACGTGAATCTGCTCTACCGCGAAGAAGAGCGCGAGATGCTGCCGCTCTGCCGCGACCGGAACATCGCCGTCATTCCGTGGAGCCCGATGGCGCGCGGCCGCCTGACGCGCGATTGGGACACCACCAGTGCCCGCGTCGAAACGGATGATTTCGGTCGCTCGCTGTACGCGAAAACGGCCGACGCCGACCGCGCCGTGGTCGAGGCGGTGGCTAAAGTCGCGGCCGGGCTGGGCGTTCCGCGCGCCCAGGTCGCGCTGGCCTGGGTGCTGCAAACGCCGGGCATCACCGCGCCGATCATCGGTGCAACCAAACTGGAACAACTCGACGATGCAGTCGCAGCGCTGGCGCTCACGCTGAGCGCCGAAGACATTGCCGCACTCGAGGCGCCGTACGTGCCGCACGCAGTGGTCGGGTTTTCTTGAATTTCAGCCTGAAGTGCAGGCCGAATTTCAAGCCGCGCTGGGCTGCCGTTCACGCTCACGAATCCACCACGTCGCCAGTTCCTGCGCCGGCATCGGCTTCGCAATGTAGAAGCCCTGCAGCTCGTCGCACCTGGCGCCCCGCAGCATTGCGGCTTCCTGCTCCTTCTCGACGCCTTCGGCCACCACCTGCAAACCCAAGGTGTGGCCGAGCCCGATGATGGCGCGCGCAATCGCCAGGTCGGCTGGCTCGTCGAGCATCCGGTGCACGAAGGAACGATCGATCTTGAGCTTGTCGATCGGGAAGCGGTTCAGGTAGTTGAGGCTCGAATAGCCCGTGCCGAAATCGTCGATCGACAGCAACACCCCGAGCGACTTGAGTGCGTGCAACTGCGCCAGTGTTTGCTCCGCCGAATCCATCAACGTCGATTCGGTCAGCTCGATCTCGATGTCCGCCGGGCGCACGCCGTTGACCTCGATGGCGTCTCGCAGCACGCCGATCAGCTCGCTGTCGCGCAACTGCAGCGCCGACATGTTGATCGACACCGGCACCGCGCCGAGCCCTTCGTCGCGCCACGCAGCGTACTGCTCGCAAGCCCGCGCGATCACCCAGGCGCCGATGCGCACGATCTGCCCCGACTCCTCCGCGATCGGAATGAAATCGGCCGGCGGCACCTGGCCGAGTTCTTCGTTGCGCCAGCGCAGCAAGGCCTCGACGCCGATGGGCTCGCCGCTGTGCGCATCGATACGCGGCTGGTAGTTCAGGCTCAGTTCGCCGCGCTCGATGGCATGGCGCAGCTTCGACTCGAGGTGCAGACGCTTCTGTGCGCGCTCGTTCATTTCCGCGGTGAAAAAGCGCGCCATGTCGCGGCCGCTGGCCTTGCTCTGGTACATCGCGACGTCGGCGTGGCGCATCAGTGTGTCTATGTCGGTGGCGTCGTCGGGGTAGACCGCCATGCCGATGCTGCACGATACATTCAGCTCGACGCCGTCGATCTCGTGCGTGCGTCGGATCAGCGGCATCAGCTGGCGCTCGACCATCGACAGCATCTCGTCGCTGTCGGCCACGCCGTTCAGCACCACCACGAACTCGTCGCCACCGAGACGACTCACCGTGTCCCCGACCCGCACTGCCTCCAGCAAGCGTCGCGCGACCGAGCGCAGCAATGCGTCGCCGACGTGATGACCGAGCGAGTCGTTGATGTTCTTGAAGCGATCGAGGTCGATAAAGAGCACGCCGACGCGCTGGCCCGTGCGTTGCGCCTGCGCCATGGCAAGCCGCAGCCGCTCCAGGCAAAGCGACCGGTTGGGCAGCTCGGTCAGCACATCGTGCAACGCGAGAAACCGGATGCGCTCTTCGCTGCGTTTGCGATCGGTGATGTCGATCGAAGTGAAGATGTAGTGCGAGATCTTGTCGGGGCCGTCGCGGACCACGCTGGCCATGAGCCACGCCGGATAGGTGATCCCGTTGCGCCGCCGCACGCTCGCTTCACCTTGCCACGAGCCGCGCTGGTCGAGCACCGGCCACAGGTCGCCCAGGTTCACCGTGACATCGGCGAGCAGTTGTTCGGGCTTGGCGCCGATCAATTCGCGAAGCTCATGCCCGGTGTGGCGGCACAGCGCACGGTTCACCGTGAGGATCGCGTGCTCCGCGTCGATGATCATGATGCTTTCGGACGACGCCTCGAACACCTTGGCCCACAGTTCGAGGCGCTGCTCCATCAACTTCAGATGGTTGATCGGCGTGAAGGCGGTAAGCACCGCGTCCTGGCCCTGGTAGCTGAGCCGGCGCGCAGACAGCACGGCCCATGACGGCTCGGCGCCGCCTTTCCATTGCACTTCGAATTCATCGACGGCGTTGCGGTCCGACAGCTGCTGGAAGAACCGCGCGCGCACCGCAGGGTCGAGGCCGAGTGCCCACGGATCGAGCGTGCGGCCACCGAGCCAGGCCTGCGCCGGGTCGTTGGCGTTGAGCACCTCGTGGCCCGGAATGGCGGTAACCATCAACGGAATCGGAATGGCGGCGACCAGATCGCGCTGCGCTTCTGCCGCCCGCGCAGTGGCGGCCAGCTCCTGCTGAATGCGCCGCTCGCGGTCGAGCTGCGCCAGCATGTCGTTGAAGCCGAGCACGAGCCGTCCGATTTCGTCGCCGCTATCCCACTGCGCGCGCAGGCTGTGGTCGCCCGTGCGGCGCACCGTGTCGACCACACCGGAGAGGCGGCGCAGCGGCACCGAGATTTGCCGGGCGACGTAGAACACCGCCGTCAGGATCATCATGAGCAGGAACAACGCCGTGCCCAGGTGCAGCCACATCCGCGTGAAGAAGCCGTGCTCGCGCGCGCTCAGCATGGTGTCGAGCTCTTTGCTCGCGAGCGACCAAGCGTTGTCGAGGTCGGCGAAGAGCGCTTGCTGATCGGCCTCGAAATTGGTGAGCTCGCTGGCGCTGCCCGCTTCGAGTGCGCTGCGGGCCGAGCGCCGGAACCGGTCGATCCCGGCCAGCAGGCGCACGCGCGAGGCGTCGAGATTCGCTTTGAGCGGACCTTTCGCTGCAGAAAATGCTTCGCTGTAGTCGCTGTTGATGCCGGTCGCTATGGCGTCGATCCGACCTTCGAGGATGAAGTACTGCGTGCGCGATTCCATCAGGGCCAAGCCGCGGCCGCCGATCTTGTGCAACTGCGCGTCCATGCTGGCACCCAGCTCCATCAGCTCCGGAAAACGCAGCAGCACCAGCGACATCGTGTAGTAGCTGTCGAGGTCGGGGTCGAGAATCAGGTTCGACTGGTTGCCGATGCGGATGACCAGGGCGCGGCCGCTTTCCAGCACGATTCGGGCCGCCACAGCCTTGTCCGCATCGGCCGCCTTGGACAACTGCTCTATGCCGTCGACGAATTCATCGCTGGCCTCGCTGCTGCGCATGCCGTCGCCGTGCGAGCGCTCGGCTTGGCGCAACGCTGACGCGGGCGATAGGACGGCGGTGCGCCAGCCGGCCAAAGCCAACAACGACGGCCGCAACTCGGCGATGTAGGCCGTGCCCGCCATCTCCTTGCGACCGAAGTCGATGGCGATGAACTTTTCGTTGATGAGAATGCCGCTGATGAAAATGACCGCGGTCAGATCCAGCAAATAGATGACCAGTAGTTTGCGACCAACGCTGAGCCGGCCCAGGCGGCGAGAAAGAAATTGCAGCATATGACTCCGAAGTACGGCAGACCGATGCAAGGCGCGTGCCCTCACAGGCTGTTTGCCGCGAGCCCCGTTGAAATTGGCCGGTATCAGCCGAAAAGCAGCCGCGCACCGAGCGCGAGAACGAACGCCGGCGGCATCACGATGGCGCCCAATTTCAGAAACCGCCAGAAGCCGACGTTTTCGCCTTCGCGACGGATCGCTGTGAGCCACAAAATGGTCGCCAGCGAACCGGTCACCGACAGATTGGGGCCGAGGTCCACACCGATCAGCAGCGCATCGATGACCTGCTGCGGCGGGTGCGCCAGCGCCACGGCCGAACTCGCGACCAGACCGGCGGGGAGGTTGTTGACCAGGTTCGATGCGACCGCGACAAGCCCACCCGAAATCCACGCGGTGGCATCCGGCGATCGCTCCACGCCCGCGACCAGTTGCCGAGCCAGTTGCGCGATGACGCCGGTCGCAGCCAGCGCTTCGACCAGCACGAACAGGCCGGCCACCAACGGCAGCACCGACCAAGAAACGCCTTTGACGGTTTCCCAAGGGGACTCGCGGGCAATGACCAACACGATCGCGGTGGTCAGCACACCCATGACGGCGGTCGGCATGCCGAGCTGCAAGTCGAGCGCCGAAACGACCAGCAGCGCGACGGCAGTAAGGCCGAGGCCGGCCAGCGCCGAGCGGGCGCCGGTCGAGAGCGGCGTGACCTGGACGTTGCTTTGGCAAGTGACCGGAAGCCGGCGACCCTCCGTGCAGCGCAGTGCGACGTAGGTCGCCACGATCGACAGCAACGAGGGCACAGCGAAACGCGCGAGCCAGGGGCCGAGCGGCGGTGTGTGATCGCCGTACAGCACGATGTTGGCCGGGTTTGAAATCGGCAGCACGAAACTCGCCGCGTTGGCGATGAACGCGCAGATGAACAGGTAAGGCAAAGGCTCGACCTTGGCCTTGCGCGCCGCGGCATAAACGGCAGGCGTCAGCACCACCGCCGTGGCGTCGTTGGACATAAAAGTGGTTACCACAACGCCCACGCCGTAGATCAGCAGGAAGAGTCGCTGCGGCGAACTCCGCGAGTGATTGACAGCCACCGCCGCGACCCAGTCGAACAGGCCCTCGCGCCGGGCTGTCTCAGACAGCAGCATCATCCCGATCAGAAACAAGTAGACGTCGCATCCTTTGCCGACAGCTTGCAATGCGTTGTCGATCGGCAGCAAGCCCGACACGAGCAGCAGCAGGGCGCCGCTCACGGCCCAGACGGCTTCAGGCCATTTGAATGGCCGCACGATGACGCCGGCCGCAGTCAGCGCGGCGATGGCCCAGGCTGCGAGGTGGGCTTCATGGGGAGCGAGGGTCATGAGGTGAACGATGGTGCGGATTTCACCAGTGCCGGCCGTTCGCGCTGCTTCCGGTCGGGTCCCGAGCGGGCCTTACTCCGGTCATGCGCCCTATGTTGCGAACCCAGGCGGAGGCGACAACCGACCCTGCTATTGGAGGAAGGTCGAGTCCTTCTCCATCATCATTCTCGCCATCGCGGCGAATGCCATTGCCGGTTCCAGGCCCCTGTCCATTGCGACGCGGTGTTGTAAGGCACTGCGGACGGCCGCTTCCGGCGGTGGCCGTAGCAGCATTGCCTCGCCGGCCGCCTGAGCCACTACCTGAACTTCACAGGCGCGCTGCAAGTGATACAGGTCTAGAAAAGCATGTGCCAAGCTCGGTCCGCAGGCCAGCAGCCCATGATTGCGCAGAATCATCAACGACTTGCTGCCCAGATTTTTGGCAAGGCGTTCCCGCTCGCTGCGGTCAAGGGTGATGCCCTCGAAATCATGATACGCAATGGCATCTGTGTAAAACATCGACGTGAAACTCAAGGGCAACAGTCCGCCCTTCTGGCATGCGACGGCTTGACCCGCCGTCGTATGCGTGTGCGCGACGGCATGCGCGTCAGGCCGCGCTGCATGGATGGCAGAGTGGACGATGAAGCCCGCGGGATTCACTGAGTAGGCAGACTCACCAATGATCTGACCCTCAACGTCGATCTTGACCAGGTTCGAGGCACGAACTTCGCCGTATCTCAGTCCGAACGGATTGATCAAGAAATAGGGTGTGTCTGGCACACGAACAGTGATGTGGTTGTAGATCAGTTCGTGCCAGCCGAAATGGTCAAAGAGCCGATACGCGCAAGCGAGCTCCTGGCGGGCCTTCCATTCCGAGTCGGACATCGATGCATCGCGGGCGGTAGGTATTACTTTGGCAAAGATGTCCGTCACATCAGACTCCTGTTACTGAAGATAAGCGGAGCATATGTCATTGGACAGATCGGGCGTCAGGCTGACTGACGCTTGCGCACCTTGAACTGCCCCAGAAGTCGTTGAGCCCTAAAAATCTTGAGGCGATTCAACATAGATCGAACATATCTTCGGCACATCACGTGTCAGAGCGTGACAGAACCTCGTTGGCATGAACGATCGCACACGCGATCTCTTCGATGGGTACACGCTTGCTCATCGCTTGCTCACGAATTGCCCGGTAGGCTTCGCTATCGCTCATGTTTCTCGTCCTTACAAGGATGGCCTTAGCTTCATTGATCTGATTCACCGCTAGCAGCTTCTGCTCAAGCCGTGCCACCCTTCGCCGCAGATCGCGAACTTCGGCATGCACATTCTTTGCCATTGCGAGTGACGAAAGAATTCCGGTCGGTCGAATGGGTGTGGCCAACACCGCGCGCGCTCCCATCCGCAACGCAGCATCGACAACGGTTGGGTTTTCGTAACTGATGATGGCAATGAACGGTATCAGCGGTTGTTCGATCATCCACGTGCACTTAACGGCAGCATGATCGGGCAGCACAGCGCAAAATATCAGGTCGACTGCGTCCGGCAATTCGGGGAGTGGTGGCCACATAGTGATGACCTGGCATCCAATTCGCTGGAGTTGCTGCACCAGAAGCTCGCTGTCAGAGTCTTTTGGGTGAAATACCATCACACGCAGATTTCGCAGGTTGCGCAGCAGGTCTGGAGTCGAATGCTGCATTCGACCAGCAACACCGCGTTCGACGCCGGTTTTATTCACTGGAGGGCCTTGACTTCTTTGCTACGGACACGCCTCTCTTCCGTCGTGTGAGTGACGCGGTAGGGTTCCGGGTCAACGCCATCGAGCGACTCGGCCACGATGTCGAAGCTACCGTCGGTTGTCACCCGTCCGATACGTGGATATAGCCGCGTGTGGTGATTGGCAGGGTCGATGCACACCCGACCTTGGGGCGCTTCGAACTCACTGCCGAGCAAATACGGTAGGAGTCGGTCGATTTCATCGGAGCCCGCCTGTTGCATGGCGCGTGCGAACATGTGAACTTGAAAGTACGCTGCCTCCCAACACATGTTGGGATCAACTTGACTGCCAAAAAGAGCTTTGTAGCGCGCAAGGCATGCGCGGTTGATTTTCGAATCGACCGATTGGAAATAGGGCGCAGCCGTGATATGCCCTGCAGCAATCCGAAGGCCCATTTCAGAAACCTCGACTTCACCAGTCGTGAGGCTCGCGATGGGAATCTTTGAAGGATTCAATCCAGCATCCGCGTAAGCCTGATAGAGCATGCGCGTACCTTTACCAACCACGGTTGAGAATACGAAATCGGGCTGCATGGCCCTTATCTCCTGAACGATCGGCAAGAAGTCTCTTTCAGTCGCATCGAGTCGCACATAGCGCTCAGCAAGCTTGGCACCGCCGGGACGTTCGAGAATGAAATCGCTCATGATGCGATTCGACTCATAGGGGTAGATGTAGTCGCTGCCAACAAGGTAGACGCGCTTGCCGAAATGTTTGAACATGTACTCAGCGAGCGGTGCGCTGTTTTGGTTCGGCGCCGCGCCGGTGTAGATGATGTTCCGTGAGAACTCGAAGCCTTCGTAGGGAGTCGGATAAAAAAGAAGGCGTTGCCACTTCTCGACCACCGGCATCACTGCCTTTCGTGTTGTCGACATGTAGCAACCGAAGATCACGTTGACGTCGTCTTCCTGAATCATCTTCTCGGCCAGCAAGCGGTAGTTGCGGGGAATGCACTCCGGGTCGTAGTGAATGGCTACCAACTCACGGCCATCGATGCCACCGGCGTCATTGACTTCACGGATCGCAAAATAGGTTCCGAGCAACTGCGAAAGCTCAACACGCGAGGTGATGCCGTTACGTGAAAAAAGCACACCGACACGAATAGGGTCCGAATTAGCCATAAGCGATCACTTCCGGGGTTGAACTACGCACCATTCACGGGTTCGACAGTTCGAACAGCGTGAACATCTGCGCCGTGTTCTCGGCACGACTCCACTAGCGCACCTTTGTGAAGCCGAACTGCTGCTTGATTGCCCGGAACGGGTGCTCGACCCTGGCTCGGATACGGACATTCGTGGTCGAGAAACCCGCGCGTGCGGGTCTGCTTGTTGGACAGGTTCAGGCCCAGGGCAAGCCATTTGGGAGGCATCACGCGTTTGGAGCTCATGGCTTCGGATCATGCAAAGATCGAGCCTGTTTTTCAGACTACTCTTAACGAGTCACTGGATGGAAAGAGTTAATTTAGAAAATATACGGCCATACGCCTTGACAGCACATCACGCGTTAATTTAGTGTGGTGGCAACATTATTTTTGCCGTCGACAGCTTGGTTGACCAGCAAATCGGCACTAACGCCCGGTACGACCACTTCGGTCGGATCGGGCGTTTTTATTTGCAGATCGTCTTTTGCGTACTTCGGCGTGCAAGTAGCTTTTCTCAACTCACCAAGGAAAAACCATGATTCACGGAGACATATCGAGCAGCAAAGACACCGTCGGCGTGGCGGTCGTCAACTACAAGATGCCGCGGCTGC